>CAZVSW010000001.1:0-41027 GCA_964630005.1 uncultured Ruminococcus sp.
CGCCCGATCTCGTCATAAATTATGAGCGACCGGCTGGTAGCGTTGGCGAGGATGCCGGACACCTCTTTCATCTCAAGCATAAAAGTACTGTCGCCGCTCGAAAGGTCGTCGCTTGCTCCGACGCGGGTAAAGATGCGGTCGCAGACGCCTATGCGCGCTTCGGACGCAGGTACGAACGAGCCGATCTGCGCCATGAGCACGATAAGCGCAACCTGACGCATATAGGTGGATTTACCTGCCATATTAGGTCCGGTAATGAGCATAATACGGTTGGAGGAGCAGTTCATATCGCAATCGTTTGGCACGAAATAGGTCGTATTCATGAAATTTTCGACGACCGGATGCCGCCCGTCCTTGATATAGAGGCTGTCCGAATAGTCGACCTCAGGGCAGACATAGTTGTTTTTGACCGCCGTCTCTGCGAGCGAGCACAGACAATCGACCGCGGAAAGGGCGGCAGATGTGGCGCTTATGCGCTCTTTCTGCTCCAGTACGCAGTCTCTGAGCTTTGAAAACAGCTCGTATTCAAGCGCGGCGTCCTTATCCTTAGCGCCGATAATGCGGCTTTCCATTTCCTTAAGCTCTTCGGTGACAAAGCGCTCGCCGGTGGTAAGTGTCTGCCGACGGATGTAGGTTGAAGGAACGTTGTCGAGGAATGAGCGCGATATTTCAATATAATAGCCGTATACTTTATTATATCCGACCTTAAGAGTGCGTATGCCGGTGCGTTCGCGCTCTGTCTGTTCGATGTGAGCCATGAATTTCATGCCGTCATTCATCATAAGGCGAAGCTCGTCCACGGCGGCGGATGCGCCCGGTTTAATGATCCCGCCCTCGCGGACGGTGATGGGCGCTTCGGGAGAAATTGTACTTTCAATAGCCTTTGCCACGTCTTCAAGCGGGTCGAGACTGTTGTTGAGGCTGACGAGCAGTTCGGATCTGAAGGAGCTCACCAACTGCTTGATAGCGGGAAGCCCGGACGCAGTCTGACCGATGGCAAGCAGGTCGCGCGCGTTCGCCGTACCATAAAGAAGGCGTGTGAGCAGACGTTCGAGGTCAACAACGTTTTTAAGGTTTTGCATTAATTCGTCGCGCTCAACGGTAGAGCCCACGAGTTCGGCTACTGCCTGCTGCCGTTTTTGAATCTCATTGACAGAGGCGAGCGGCTTTTCTATCCATTGGCGAAGCAGTCTTGCTCCGGGGCTGGTCTTTGTCTTGTCAAGAACCCAAAGCAGGGACGCCTTTTTTTCTTTTGTGCGCATACATTCGCAAAGCTCAAGGCTGTGGCGTGTTGACGCGTCTATGTTCAGGTATTTGTCGGCGGTGTAGTAATTAATGTTCTTTATATAAGAAAGATCGGTCTTTTGGGTGATCTTCAGATATCTGATGAGTGCGACGGCGGCGAGTGTGTACTTTGCCGTTTTGTCGACGGCGGTGTCGCCGAACTGCGCGGCCGCGTCAAGGAGCGAGGCTTCGGGGTTTGAAAAAACGTCCTCATCGGCGGGGGTCATAAGACAGCCAAAGCGGTCTGACAGCGTGTTTTTGAGGCTGTCTGGGAGCAGATTGTTATATATTATCTCGCTCGGCGCGTAAGAAGACATTTCCGAAAACAGCTTTTCGCCGGAGCTGTCCGCAATATCGGTGGCATAAAGCTCGCCGGTAGAAACGTCGGCAAAGACAATGCCAGAGCAACCCGCAGTGTAGTAAAGCGAGCATATGTAATTGTTTTTGTCGTCCGAAAGGCAGCTGTCTTCGATGACTGTTCCGGGCGAAATGATGCGAACTACGTCGCGCTTTACCAAGCCTTTTGCGGACTTTGGGTCTTCTACCTGCTCGCAGATGGCCACGCGGTAACCCTTGCGGATGAGCTTGGCGAGATAGCCTTCGACCGCATGATAGGGGATGCCGCACATGGGCGCGCGCTCTTCCAGACCACAGTCCTTTCCCGTCAGCACAAGGTCGAGCTCGCGCGAGACGAGCTTTGCGTCGTCGAAAAACATTTCATAAAAATCGCCGAGACGGAAAAACAAAATGCAATCCGGATTCTTTGCCTTTACGTCAAAATATTGTTGCAGCATTGGGGAGAGGGCCATAATATCACCGCCTTGGAGTTTGATTATTGTAATTTGTTAAGCTTCATCGGTTTGAAGCCGATCAGATCAGCGGAAATGCAAAAAATTTCAATACCGTCGGCCTTGCGGTCGAGCAGTTCGGGGTTTATCGAATGGATATGCCCATAAAAACAGCGCTTAACGCCGTATTCGAGCATTACATCGACGATAGGACGGCAGATTACGCCGCCAAACGACGGCGGATAGTGAAGAAACACCGCGATCTCGGAATCGGGCGAGGAGTTTTTGAGCTTTTGTGCCTCTTCGAGCGAAAGGCGAAGCCGTCCGGCTTCGCGGTTCACGATCTTTGCGTCGTCTTCGGAATAGTTGGCGTCAAGCGTCCAGCCGCGTGTTCCGGCGATTATAAAATCCTCGCAGAGATAGGCGTTATTATATAAAAAATCTATCGAATGCGCCCCCAGCTCTTCTTTAAAGCGGTTCAGCTTTTTCATGGTCTGCCACCAATAATCGTGGTTGCCTTTGCCGATGATCTTTCTGCCCGGCAGTTTATCTATGAAGGTGAGGTCTTCGGCGGCAGTGTCAAGCCCCATGCCCCACGAGATATCTCCCGGTATGACGACGGTATCGTTGTCGGTTACCGTTTCGCGCCAATTAAGGTTCAGCTTTTCGAGATAATTTTCCCACCGTGCGCCGAATATATCCATTGGCTTGTCTGCGGTCAGCGAGAGATGAGGGTCGGAAAGCATAAAAATTGACATTAAAAATTCTCCGAATAAAATAAAAATAAATGAGAAGAATAAGGTACGAAAGGAAGGTAGAGAAGATGAGTATTTTCGGCGAAGAGAAACCGAAGCGTAACGAGGATATAAGCTGTAGCTGTAAGGATTGCACATTTCACGACGGTGAATGCTGGTGCACGGCGGATAAGATAGCCGTAGGACCGACAAACGCCAAGTGCTGTGCCGATACAGTCTGCGCGACCTTCAGAAAGAGAAACTCATAAAAGCGGCTGTAAAAAACCGCTTTTATGAATCGTGATGTTTTGTTTTAAAACGACAAAACTCTTTCACTCATGTCGCTTTTTTCGATTGAATCGGTAAATCGCAGCTCTTTTCCCAAAAGGTTCGAAAGATTTTCCGGAACGGGAGCTGAGGTGCAGTCAAAGAGCGACGCTATAGCGGCGAATTCATCGCCGTTATATGAAATTCCGAGCGCCTTGCATACGGCAGGTGCGAATTTATAAGGCGAGGCGGTAGATGCGATAATGATTTTCGCGCTGTCGCCCGTCTTTTCTTTATATTTGCGCGCAGCATTCATCGCGACCGCAGTGTGCGTGTCGCAGAGATAGTTGAATTCGTTATAGATGCGGCGTATCTCGTCGGCAGTCTCGTCCTCACTGCACCAAAAGGCGGAAAAATCCTTTTCCAGTGCTTCCCTGACGTCGGACGACACTTCATAACGTCCGGTTTCGGAAAGCAGCTTCATAAGGCGCGCGGTCTCGTTTTCGCCTGAGGCGAACCAAAGCAGACGTTCGAGGTTTGAGGATATCAATATATCCATCGACGGGGAGATGGTTGCATGAAAGGGGCGGTTTCGGTCGTATACGCCGGTTTCAAAGAAGTCGGTCAGGACGTTATTGCTGTTGGAGGCGCATATGAGCTTGCCGAGCGGCAGTCCCATCTGTTTTGCGATGTAAGCGGCAAGGATGTTGCCGAAGTTGCCTGTGGGGACGCATACATTAACGGTCTCGCCGTATTTTATCTGATGATTTTTTATGAGATCGCAGTAAGCGGATACATAATAGACGATCTGGGGAGCGAGTCTGCCGAAGTTTATCGAGTTGGCGGAAGAGAGGAATTTGCCGCGCGAATCGAGCTCTTTTGCGATCGCACTGTCGGAGAATATGTGTTTTACGCCGGTCTGAGCGTCGTCGAAGTTGCCTTTGATGGCGCATACCGATACGTTGCCGCCCTCCTGGGTCTGCATCTGGCGCTTTTGTATGTTGCTTACGCCGTTTTCGGGATAAAAGACCTGTATGCTGATATGCGGCGTGTCCTTATAGCCTTCGAGCGCCGCCTTGCCGGTGTCGCCGCTGGTGGCGACAAGTATGAGCGCGTCGCGCTTTTCGCCTGTTTTTTCAAGGCTTTTTGAAAGCAGGAGCGGCATTATCTGAAGCGCCATATCCTTGAATGCGGAGGTCGGACCGTGCCACAGTTCAAGGACATAGTCGTTGTCGAGCTTTGAAAGGGGAGCGGGGTCGGCGCCGAAGTTGCGGCGCGAATAGGCTTTTTTTGCCATGTCCGAAAGTTCGTCTTCGGTATAGTCGGTGAGGAAGAGACCGAGTATATAGGCGGCTCTTTCGGCGTAGTTCATTTTTACGAGCGAATTGACCTCATCTTCGTCAAGCGACGGCAGAGACGTCGGCACAAAGAGACCGCCGTCGGAAGCAAGTCCCTGCTTTATAACTTGTGCAGAGGTAAAATCACCGTCTGCGCTTCTGGTTGAGCGATAGTTCATTTTATAAGCTCCTCAAATTCATCGATCAGCTTGTCAAAAAGGTCAAGCGCGTCGTTAATAGGCTTTGGCGACGCCATATCAATGCCGGCGTCTTTAAGCAGTTCGATCGGCGGCTTGGTACAGCCTCCGCTCAGGAAGTTTATATATCTTTCCACAGCCGGAGCGCCCTCGTTCAGGATCTTTTGGCTGAGAGCGACTGCGGCAGAGAAGCCGGTCGCATACTGATATACATAGAAATTCATATAGAAATGCGGGATGCGCGCCCATTCCATGGCGATTTCCTTGTCGACGACCATGTCGTCGCCGTAATATTTCTTGTTGAGGTTGTAGTATATATCAGAAAGGGTATCGGCGGTGAGTGTCTGACCCGCTTCGGAGAGTTTGTTGATCTCAAGCTCGAATTCGGCGAACATTGTCTGACGGTAGAGGGTCGTGCGGAATTGTTCGAGGAAATAGTTGATAAGAGAAGCGCGTTGCTTTTTGTCGTCAGTTACGCCAAGCAGGTACTGCATAAGCAGGTTTTCGTTGCAGGTCGAAGCGACTTCTGCCACGAAGGTAACGTACCCTGAATAGATCGTGCGCTGGTTCTTTTTTGAAAGGTATGAATGAATGGCGTGACCCATTTCGTGAATAAGCGTGAACATACTGTCCACCGTGTCCTTGTGGTTGAGGAGCACGAACGGGTGCGGGATCGCGCCCATGGAGTATGCGCCGCCGCGTTTGCCGACGTTTTCATAAACGTCGATCCAGCGGTTTGCAAAGCCTTCGTCAAGAATTTTCAGATAATCCTCGCCCATCGGCGCAAGTGCCTTACGGCAGATGGCTTTTGCCTCTTCAAAGGTATATTTGGAGTCGGCTTCGGCAACAAGCGGAGTGTAGATATCGTACATATGAAGCTCGTCAACGCCGAGGAGCTTTTTTCTGAGTCTCATGTACTTGTGAAGGGACGGCATATGGTCGCCGACCGTTTTTACAAGGTTTTCATAGACGGCAACCGGCACTTCGCTTCTGAAAAGGGATTTTTCGATGTTGGAATCGAATTTTCTTGCCTTGCGGAAGAATGTGAGCTGTTTTATTTGCGCGTCAAGCATTGCGGCGAAGGAGTTTTTGAAGCTTGCGAGCGTGTGATAGACCGATTCAAAGGCCTGACGGCGTATGTTTACATCTGAAGATTCCATGAGCGGAATAAAGCCACCCTGAGTTACCTGAATCTCCGTGCCGTCTGCCGCGTGAATGTTGGGATATTTCAGGTCGGCGTTTCTGAACTGGCTTGCGATGGTATCGGGAGATTCCGCGATCTCGCCTGCGGCGGCAAGAATTTTTTCTTCTACCGGCGAAAGCGTGTGTTCCTTGCCGGCGCGTTCCATTTCGAAAAAGCGCTTGAATTCGCGAAGCTCCGGCACTTCGTCATAAAAGCTTTCAAGCTTTTCGTCAGACATGGAAACGATCTCAGGCGTTTCGAATGAGGTGTGTCCGCCAAGCTCTGTATAGAGCGAGATGGAGCGACCCATCAGGTCGGCGTAGGTGGAATTGCCCGTGTCCTCGTCGCTTTTGAGCATGGCGTAGGTGTATATAGCCATTACGTCAAGCTGAAGCTTCTCGCGAAGAAGAAGGTAATCATACATAGCCTTCGCGTCTGTGGATATCTTCCCGGCGTAGGTTTCGACTTCCTTGATGTCCTGCGCTGTTTTTTCATAAGCTGAGCGCCATGCTTCGTCGTTTTCGAATATATCTTCAACAGCCCATGTGTTTTCTTTTTTCTGTTCACTTCGTGTAATAAGCTTTTCCATAAGTCAAGAAAGTCTCCTTTAAAAAGTTTTATTTATAAATATGAAATGTATTGCCCGAATCTAAAGAAATTATAACACGAACGCCGTGATTTTTCAAGTGGTTAGCGCCAAAAAGCGCCGAAAAGGCACTATATCGTCTAAATGTTTTCAAAAATCTCAAGCCCGCTTTTTCTCATGATGTACGCCGCCGCGCGCGTGGCAAACGTCGGAGCGAGTTTACCGGCGAGGCTCAGCAAATGCCCGTCAATGCCGGTGACGATGTGCTTTCTGCCGCTGTTTACACGGCGAAGTATGATCGCCGCCGCCTTGTCGGGCGGCATCATTGCGTGGCCGATAAGGGCCGACTCGCGTGCGGTCAGCTGTTGTCTGCGCATGATGTCGCTTTTGATAAATCCGGGATAAACTCCGCACAATGTAATATCTCCGTGCTCCGCCCTCACCGCATCGGTAAAGCCGCGAACGGCGTATTTCGCGGAGCAGTAAAGGCTTTGACCGGCGACGGCGCACAGCCCGCCGGCACTGCATATATTGACTATGACGGGAGAGTTGCTTTTTTTAATTATGGGCAGCATGGTGCGGAATGACGTGATGTATGCCCTGAGATTAACGGATATTATCTCGTCGATATCGGCGTCAGAGTAAAGCTCCGATTTTGAAAAGGGAAGCATCATTCCGGCGTTGTTTATAATGACGTCTGCCACAGTGCCGTTTTTTTCAAGCTCTGCGCCGAATTCCTGCCATTTATCGCGGTCGGTCACGTCAAAAATTTTGTACGAAAAGCTCTCTGTACCGCCGAGCGACGATAGCGCGCTTTTCATTTTATCTTCGTTGCGGGCGACGCCGATGACCTTGCAACCGTATTTTTGGATGAGCGTCTTTGTCAGCGCAAGCCCTAAGCCTCCGCTTGCGCCGGTAACTACCGCTGTTTTATTATATAGTAGCTTTTTCATGCGATTTCCTCGTGGTAGCAGGGCAAGATTCGAACACGCCGCGCCTGACAGCGTCGCTTTTCGGCGCTTTTCGGCTTACCGCGTACGCCGTCGTCGCGTGCTTCAAAAATCACAACGTCAAAACCGATGCGAGTTCAGATCTCGTCCTGCTAAAAAAGAGTGGCTGAGTCTTTTTTGACTCAGCCACTGCAATTTGCTTATATTAAGCTCAGGTAATTAACTTATCTGAACTTTCTTACTGCGAATACGCCGCCTGCGGTAACGAGAGCGAGAAGTGCGATAGCAGCAACGCCGAAGTCACCGGTAGGAGGAGAGGTCTGGGATTCTTCGGAAGAATCTTCAGAGGGTTCGCTGGAGGGTTCGGAAGAGGGCTCTTCAGAAGGATCTTCAGAGGGCTCTTCAGTCTTGTCAGCAGTGAGTTCAGCAACTGCGCCGAGAGCGTCAACGCGTTCAGCGTCGATGTTGGTAACAGCTACGTCGTCAGCGACAACATAAGCGGTGTAGCCATCGGAAACAGCTTCGCTTACGGTGAATTTAACGGTGATGACGATATCGTCGCCGCTCTTGACAGCGTTAGCGTCCTGAGCGTTAACGAAGGAGAAGTCGATCTTGCCGTTAGCAGCGGTGGAAAGGGATTCCCAAGCGGGATCTGTAACGAAGGGAGCTTTGGTGAGGTTATCGAGGAGATCGCCGGAAAGAACGGGAGCGAGGACAGAAGCGTCATAGCTGAGGGTGAAGTCAAGACCGAGGATAGCGGACTTGAGATCCTTGAGAGTGATGGTAGCTACAACAGTGTTGCCTGCTTTGAGTTCGCCGTCGAGGTCAATAACGATCTTAGCAGCGGGGTCAGCAACATCCTTGACGGAGGGCTTACCGGGCTGAACAGCAGAACCGGCTTCGATGGTGGTAACCTTAGCATAAGAGCCGGTACCGTCAACACGTTCGGTGTCGTCGTCAGTGCCTGCAACAGCGTCAACTACGAAGTAGGTATCAACTGCCTTGACGTCCTTGTTTGCAACGAAGGGAACGGTGATGGTGAGCTCGTTTGCGTTGGTGATGCGGTTTTCGAATTCTGCGGTAACGTAGGAAAGTTCATACTTGCCTGCGCTAACGGTGGAAAGGCTTTCCCACTCGCCGCTTTCGGAATTCTTAGCCTTGAGGAGACCGAGAAGGTCGGAAGTATTGGTAGCGGTGAAGAGGTTCTTATCATAGGTAAGAGTTGCTTCAACGCCGTAGAGAGCGGTTTCAAGATCCTTGATGGTGATAACAGCGTTGAATGCTTCGCCGGCCTTTACGCTTGCGGGAACGCTGACGGAAAGGGTGAATGCGCTGTTAGCGGGAGTTGCGATGGAGGGAGCGCTGGGATCAACAACAGGTGCTTCGGAAGATTCTTCGGAAGGATCTTCGGAGGGTTCTTCAGCTGCTGCTACAGCGCCGTAAGCTTCGCATTCGGAAACGAAGAGGAAGGTTGCGCCTTCTTTTTTAGCTGTGTACGCATATTTAACGTAACGGCCGGAAGCGGTTGCTTCGATTTCAGCCCAAGCGCCTTCGCCGGTGAGGTCGTCAGCGTCGACGCCGACAGATGTCCAGCTGGAATTGTCGTCGGAAACGAAGATTTCAACCTGGCTTACTTCCTGAATACCGGAAGCTGCGGTGCCCCAGATGTGAGTTCTGAAAGAGGTGAAGTTCATTACTGCGCCGAAGTCGAGAACGATTTCGCCGAGTTTTCCGTCGTAGTTTACATCGTTTGCATAGTCAGGGTTAACTGTGTAATAGAAGCCTGCCCAGTCGCACTGATCGTAAACGCCGTAGGTTGCGATGATGCCGTCGTTTACAATGCCGTTATACTTGTTACCAGAAGCGGGAACATATGCGGGAGCGGAGAGAACAGTTGCGTCAAGAGCGAGGTTCTTGACTTCGGTGGAAGGAGCTTCAGAGGGCTCTTCGGATGCAGCGGGAGCTTCGTCGGTGATGGTGAAGCTTGCGCCTATGAGGTCTACGACTTTGTGGTTGTCGACAAGGGCGTCAATGTCAACGTTGTTGAGAACAACATACTGACCAACCTTAGCATCCCTGTACGCAGAGGAGTAAGAAGCGTCTGCGTGGCAAAGGAGCGCGTAGCCGCCTTCGGGGATCTCGACGTCTGTCTTGACGCCGTCGGGTCTGCCGAGGGTGGTATAGGTATTGGTGATTTTGCCGGTGTTGTCGCAAACTACAGCATAGAAATAGTTGTAGTCTTTTCCGTCGCCGCTGCGAAGGATATTGCTGATTTCGCCGATGGTTTTGCCGTCATCAATGCGTGCGAAAAGGGCACTGATGCTTACATCGTATCCCCCGAAGGTGTCGATCTGAATATCATCGGCTGCGCTTGCGGAGAAAACAAGGCAGGTTGCAAATACGCTTACGGTTAGCAAAGCCGAAAGCAGAATGCAAAGCGCCTTTTTGGTGATGCATGTCTTCATGATTAAAGATACATCCTTTCTAAAAATTTTGTCTTGGTTAAGCAATTATTGACGAAGCAAAAACAGGTTGTTTTTGCAGTTGCAACTTAAATATCACAAAAACAAAAAGTCCGCAACATTTTTAACTGCATTCCAAGCATGACGATTCTATCATATAATTTCCCTTTTGTCAATAGCAAATGGCTTTTTTGTTGCCGCTTTTATTGATATTTGAAGAAAAGTTGAAAAATAATGGCTGCGGAGGCTTAAAAAACGCCGCAGCCGGGAAAATTTTGGAAAAATTATGGTGTTTTGAAAACGGTCGGAATCCAAACCTGCTGTCACTTTTCTGTGATAACGAGCCTGCCGCCGGCTTCGAGCGACGACGCGGCAAAGGCGCGCAGCGCATAGTCGGCGATAATGTCGCCCGTTTCGTATGAAATAATGACAGGCGCGTTTAGCGCGCTCGGGAGCGACTCGACGGTAAGGAAGAGCTTTCCGGCGTCGCCGCCGCGAACCTTCAGCGATGCGGGGCAAAAGCCGTGCTCCGCAAGCGCGTCAACATAATTCTTGGCAAGGGCGGCGAACTTTTTGGTTTCGAGCGCGGTCGGTATCTCTATGTCAAAGCTCATGCGGCTTATATCGTCATACTGAGACGAAAACGATATTATTCCGTCGGGGAAACCGCTGATTCCCCTTGAGATCACTGTGAATTTGCCGTTGGGGAATTCTTCGCGCAGTGCGAGCTGAAGCTTCAGCCGCGCGTCGGACATCAGCGATGTTTCGGCATAATCGCGGAAGGTATCGTTTATCGTCCTGCCGTTGCAATAAATCGATTTTTCAACAGAGCGGTCGTGGTCGCCGTATACGCGGCAGTAAAAGGTCCGGAGAGCGCGGTTATATGAGATTCCGCTGACGTGCACCGTGTCGTCGTAGGTTTCGCTCACATAGCTTTCGATCATGTCCGAAGCGGAAAACGACATGACCGGGTTGCCGAAGAGCACAAAATGCCCCACGCAGCTCGCCGCGATGAGCACGGCGGCGGCAATGATATGAACCGTACGGCGTTTTTTTATCAGCTTGGCGGCAAGTCCGCCGGTTATCGCCATGACGGCGACGAACAGCGCGGAGGTGGCGGAATAGGTGAGACCGCCGACGAAAAACGACACCGTAAAATAGGTCATGATACCGAATATCCCGGCGGAGATCAGCCACTTGAGACCGGTAAACCCGGCGAGCAGTCCGCATATAACGCCGAATGGTACGGAAGCCCATTTCCCGACCTGCGGCAGTGTCATATATGCGGCAAAAAATCCTGTGATACCAACGCATATCAGATCGATATAATATTTTGTGCCCGATTTTACGGATGCGGCGGTTTTTGATTTCATACAAATACCTCTAAAAATTATTCGTTGAATATTAATAACAAAAAGCAGAACTATTTCACGTTATAAGGGTTTGTGAGATAGATGAGCAGGTCTGTATCGTCGTCCGCCTGCGAGCGGTTGTTGCGGGTGAAGCCGCATACGGTACAGCGGTGAGTGATGACAAAGCCCTTGCGCGCATCGGTGGTGACGGCGACCGGCTTCATCAGTCCGTGGCATTCAGACGCTCTGTCGCCCGGATTGTCGTCAACGTGAAGCGAGCACAGACAGAACGGACAGTGATTCCGCGAGGAATAGCCGAGCGGCGGTACTTCTCTGCCGCAACCTGCGCATATAAAACCGGAATCTTTTTTTGCAAAAAGTGTATCGCTCATGTTTTGCCTCGTATGTATTGTGTCGTGATAAATTTGTTCCGAAGAGAAAAAAGTTTACAAACAAGCTATGTACTTTTATCTTCTTCTATATTATAATACTTATTTGTGAATAATTCAAGTGCGTCAACGCCGTGAAATGTTACAATTTATGGCTTTTATGAAAGGATAACTGATTATGAGTAATTGCAGCAACAAGGAATGCAGTAATCCGCGTCTCGGCAAGGTCGGCGGTCAGGCGGTAATGGAAGGGGTCATGATGAACTCCGAACAGGGGCTTGCCATCGCTGTCCGCAATACCGACGGGGATATTGTAGTAAGGCAAAAAAAGCGTGTCTTCCTGCGTGAGAAGTGCAAACTTTTCCGCGCTCCCGTGATACGCGGTATCGTGAATTTTATCGATACTCTGATGATGAGCTTTTCGACGCTTACCGAATCCACCGAGATGCTCGGTATCGAGGTCGAGCCCGAATCAAAGTTTGAAAAATGGCTTGATAAAAAGCTGGGCAAGTCTCTTATGGCGGCCGCTTCCATGATCGGAATGGTGCTGGGAGTCGGGCTTGCGCTTGTGCTGTTTATATGGCTGCCGGCGCTTCTTGTCGGCGCTATCGAAAGGGTACTGCCGCTTGGTTTTGCAAAAAGTCTTGTCGAAGGTCTTGTGAAGATACTGCTTTTTGTTACGTACCTTTCTCTTGTGTCGCTTATGAAGGATATAAAGCGCGTGTTCATGTATCACGGCGCCGAGCACAAGACGATCTTCTGCTATGAGGCGGGGCTTGAGCTCAATGTCGAAAACGTCAGAAAGCAAAAACGCTTTCATCCGAGATGCGGTACTTCGTTTATATTTGTCATCATGTTTTTGTCGATACTCATCGGCTCTGTTATAACGTGGAACACTATGTGGCTTCGCGTAGTTCTGAAGATCGCCACGCTTCCGCTCGTTGTCGGGATAGGCTATGAATATATACGCTATGCCGGCAGACACGAAAACACCCTGACCAAGATCATTTCCGCGCCGGGACTGTGGATCCAGCGCATTACGACAAGCGAGCCCGACGACAGCATGATCGAGGTGGCGATTGCAAGCGTAAAAGCCTCGCTTACCAAGGAATTCCCCGATTATGACGTTCCCACCGAGGAAAAGCTTGCCGCCGCAAAGGAAGCAAAGACGGAAAACACCGAAACGGAGCAGAAAAACAATGAAAGTATCTGAATACAGACGCGATATACGCGAAACACTCAGTCGTCTTTTCGGCGAGGAGGCAGGTCCGCTTTGCGACGTGCTTCTGACGGCCTTCTTTGACGTAGACCATTCAAAGCTGCTGCTTATGGCGGATGAGAATGTCCCTGACGAAATAATGTATAAAATGAACGACGCCATAGATCAGCTCGGATTCGGAATGCCGGTGCAGTATGTTATCGGCAACTGCTGGTTTTACGGCATAAAGATCCAGGTCGGCAAGGGCTGTTTCATACCGAGAAGCGACACGGAAAACCTTGTCAAGGCCGCTATCGGGGTCATTCCCGAAGGGGGCAGTTTTGCCGATATCTGCAGTGGAAGCGGCTGTATTTCGGCGGCCGTTGCGGCAAACAGACCCGATGTTACCGGCTGTGCGCTTGAATATTCTTATAAAGCGCTGCCGTATATCGAAAAAAATCTCGAGCCCTATTCAAACGTGATCGTGCGCCGTTTCGACGCGCTTGACGAAAGCGATTATGATGCGCTTGCAGAACAGTTTGAAAGAAAGTTTGACGCCATCCTCTGCAACCCTCCGTATATCAGGCGCGAGGATATGGATTCCTTACAGCAACAGGTGCTGTTTGAACCGCATACGGCGCTTGACGGCGGAGAGGACGGTCTTGATTATTACCGCACGATAATTCCGCTCGCACCGATCATCCTTAAGGAAGACGGAGCGATCATCTTTGAAGTCGGCGCGGGCGAGGCCGAAGATGTCGGCAATATGCTCAAAGCGGCCGGCTATAAAGTTGCGTTTATTCGCGACGTTCAGGGAATAGAGCGCGTTGTTTTGGGAAAAAAATATTGACAAGCTGAAAAAAACGTACTATCATATATAATACGGGCCGATTGTGACAGACCGTCGGCATGACAAAAACGTCTTTCTTGAGGGTAACGGATGGAAAAGATCACATCGCGACAAAATGAAAAAATACGTCAGACCGCTTTTTTAAAAAAGCGCAGTGAACGTCAGAACAGCCGCATGTTTTTCTTTGAGGGGTTTCACCTTGCGGAGGAATTCCTGCGTTTCGGTCATGAGCCCGAGTATGTCTTTGTCACTCCCGGCGCGGCGGGCGAAGCGCTGAAGCTTTTTGAAGAATGGT
The DNA here is from genome assembly GCA_964630005.1 of uncultured Ruminococcus sp. Taxonomy (GTDB): domain Bacteria; phylum Bacillota; class Clostridia; order Oscillospirales; family CAG-382; genus UBA1206. The sequence continues at coordinate 13,873 of CAZVSW010000001.1, forward strand.
CGGATCGGGTTTATGAAGTGCCCGAAAGCGTTTATGAAAAAATAACCGACGAGCGCGCGCCGCAGGGCGTTTTATGCGTGTCGCGTTTTTTGCCCAATATAAAAAAAGCCGAACCCGTGAGCGGCAGTATCGTGCTCGAATCGCTTCAGGATAACGGCAACGTCGGTACGGTAATACGTACCGCGGCGTCGCTTGGCATCTCCGGCGTTGCGCTGAGTGCCGACTGCGCCGACATATACTCGCCAAAGACCATACGCGCCACAATGGGCGCGCTGTTTTCCACCGATATCGCGATAGTCGATGATGTACCTCAGGCGGTCGGAACGCTCAGAAAAAACGGCAACAGAGTGTTTGCCGCGCTTTTGGACGAAGGTTCAAAAAAACTCGGCGAATTCGGCATAATGCCAAGCGACTGCTTTATAATAGGAAATGAAGGCAGGGGCGTCAGCCGTGAAACGGCTTTGTCGTGCGACGGCGGCGTGTTTATACCCATGAGCGGCAGGACCGAAAGCCTGAATGCATCTGCCGCCGCCGCCATACTCCTGTGGGAGATGAAAAAGAGCGGGAATGGATAAAAAGATATATTCTGTGTGGCTGTCGCGCACACTCGGAACAAAAAACAATGCGGCTTCGGCGCTGTTTGCAAGATTCGGCAGCGCTGAAAAAATATATGAGCACGAGGATTTTTCTGACGTTGACGACCTCAGTCCGGCGGCGCGCCGCTCGCTTTTAAACAGGGATCTTTCTGCGGCTGAGCGTATCTGCGCCGATTGCGAATCAAAGGGAATAGGAATCCTTTCTTACGATGACGAGCTGTTTCCGTCACGGCTGAAAACGATTTCAAATCCGCCCTGCGTGCTTTATTATAAAGGAAAGCCAAAACAGCTTGACTGCGAATGCGTTATAGGCATGGTCGGCACGCGCGCCATGAGCGATTACGGCAGGGACATTACCTATGCTTTTGCGTCGTCGCTTGCAAAGAGCGGCGCGGTTATCGTAAGCGGTCTTGCCGCCGGCATTGACGCAATGGCGCATAAGGGCGCGCTCGACGCAGGCGGATATACCGTTGCGGTGCTCGGAACGCCGATCGACAGGATATACCCTAAAGAAAACGCGGCTCTCTATGGCGAAATAGAAGAAAACGGTGTGATCTTCAGCGAATATTATCCGGGATGCGCGACCAATGCGTCCTGCTTCCCGGTCAGAAACAGAATTATCGCCGGGCTTTCGTCGGCGCTCGTGGTCTCTGAAGCGGGTGAACACAGCGGAGCGCTCATAACCGCGCATGACGCCGTCATGCAGGGCAAGCCCGTGTTTGCAATACCGGGAAGAGTGGACGGCGCAAGCGCGTCCGGAACAAACGATATGCTCCGCAAGGGAGCGAGAATGGCTTCAATACCGTATGACGTGCTTTCGGTATTTGAATTTGTCTATCCCGAAAAAATAAAAATAAGCCAAGACTCGTATACTCTCGGCGAATGTGAAGCGCCTCAGGCGCCTGTCCTGCCCGCTCCGGAAGACAATTCGCGTAAAAGCGGCAGCGGCGCGCCGAAATCTTCGCGCAGAAAGAAAAAAGAGCCGCTCGTGAGCAGCAAGCTTGAATTCCTGACGGCGGTCGAACGAAAGGTGCTTGATTGCATTGACCCGAAGAAAGGCTCAACGGCCAATACGATCGCCGCGATAACAGGTATGCCGATCGCGGATGTGCTGTCAACGCTTACCGTGCTTGAAATTTATGGAGAGGTAAGAGCGGAAGTCGGCGGTCTTTACTTAAAAACGTGATTTTTCAATTTATATAAAAGACGCCGCAACGGTTTGTGTCTGGCGCGGCGCCGCCCTTGCCGAAGGAGCTGTTCTTCGGCTTTCAATAAAAATGTTTACGAGGAGTATTCATGAACACATTAGTTATTATAGAGTCGCCCTTCAAAGCGCCGACGATCAAAAGCTGTCTCGGTAAGGGATATAAGGTCGTCGCGTCGGTAGGACATGTCCGCGACCTGCCAAAAAGCAAGCTCGGAATCGATGTTGACAACGGTTTTGAGCCGCAGTATATAAATATCCGCGGTAAGGGCGAGCTTATTAACGAACTGAAGAAGGAAGCCAAGCAGAGCGACCTTGTTTTGCTTGCGACCGACCCTGACCGCGAGGGCGAGGCGATCAGCTGGCATCTTTCCGTGGCGCTCGGACTTGACCCTGCGAAGACAAAGCGCATCACGTTCAACGAAATAACAAAATCGGCGCTGAAGGAGGCTCTTAAGCATCCGCGCGACATCGATATGAAGCTTGTCGACGCACAGCAGACGCGCCGTATACTCGACCGTCTGGTGGGTTATAAAATATCTCCGTTTTTGTGGAAGAAGATCAAATCCGGTCTTTCCGCCGGACGCGTACAGTCGGTCGCAACGAGAATGATCGTCGAACGCGACGACGAGATACGCGCATTTGTCTCTGAGGAGTACTGGTCTATCACGGCTTCGCTTATAACGTCCGCAGGCGAACAGTTTGAAGCGAAATTTTACGGCAATACCGACGGCAAGCTGGAGCTCGGCAGCAGCGAAGATACCAAAAAAGTTCTTGACGCTGTGGGAGAAAACGATTTTACGGTCAGTTCCGTCAAAAAACAGGTCAAACAGCGCCGCCCGTTGCCGCCCTTTACCACGTCTACCCTTCAGCAGGACGCCAACCGCAAGCTCAATTTCCCGTCTCAGCGCACGATGATGATCGCGCAGGAGCTTTATGAGGGCGTGCATATCGGCGAAAAGGGCCTGCACGGTCTGATAACATATATGCGTACCGACTCGGTCCGCGTGTCAGATGAGGCAAGAGCTTCTGTCAAGGATTTTATCCTCTCAAACTTCGGCGACGCATATTACCCATCCTCGCCCAATGTATATAAATCAAAATCCGGCGCGCAGGACGCGCACGAGGCGATAAGACCGACCGACCCGTCGCTTACGCCCGAAAGCGTGCGCGGCAAGCTTTCGAACGACCAGTATAAGCTTTATAAGCTCATATGGGAGCGCTTTGTCGCAAGTCAGATGAAAGCGGCTGAATTTGACACGGTGTCAGCCGACCTCAACTGCAACGGCTATGTCTTCAGATCGACCGGACGCACCCTTAAATTCCAGGGCTTTCTTGCCGTGTACGGCGGTATTGACGACGCCGAAAACGAAGAGGACGGAGGTCTCCTCCCCGAACTTGCCGAGGGCAGTACGGCGAAAAACACCGGTCTTAAGCCCGAACAGCACTTCACCCTGCCCCCCGCCAGATTTACCGAAGGCTCGCTCGTCAAGATGCTTGAAGAAAAGGGCATCGGACGTCCCGCCACATACACCCCCACCATCACCACGATAATCGCCAGGGGCTATGTACAGCGAAACGGCAAATTCCTTGAACCTACCGAGCTCGGAAGGCTCACTACCAAATTCATGATAGACGGTTTCCCGAAGATAGTCGACTATGATTTTACCGCCCGCATGGAGGACGATCTCGACCTTATCGAAAACGGAAAAGAAGACTATCACGACACATTGTATAATTTCTATTCCGATTTTGTGGAACAGCTCCATAACGCCGACCGTACTCTTGAAAAGGTCGAATATAAAAAACCGGTCATCGAAACCGATATAATCTGCGAAAAATGCGGCGCGCGCATGGTCGTCAAGGAGGGTCGGTACGGCAAGTTTGCCGCCTGCCCCAATTTCCCGAAATGCCGCAACACCAAGCGTCTTGGCAAGGACGGCAAGGCAGAGCCCGAAAAAGAGCCTGAAAAGGAGATCATCTGCGACGAAAAGTGTCCTAACTGCGGCAACGATATGATCCTCCGCAAGGGCGCGTACGGCTCGTTCTTTGCCTGCCGTAACTATCCCGACTGCAAAACTACCAAGCCGTACTATAAAGATACAGGCTTTGCCTGCCCCAAATGCGGCAAGCGCGTCGTCACCAAAATGAGCAAGAACAGACGCACGTTTTTTGCGTGCGAGGGATATCCCGAATGTGATTTTTCCTGCTGGGATACGCTTACAAACGAAAAGTGCCCCAAGTGCGGCGCAATGGTGCTTAAAAAGAAAAACAAGGAATCGCGTTATTGCAGCATGAACTGCGGCTGGAAGAGCGAAGGCGGTGCGCAAAATGAAAATTAGTGTAATTGTTGATGTTATGGGCGGCGACAACCCCGCCTCCGAGCTGGTACGGGGCGCGGTTCAGGGCGCACGCGAATGCGGCGCTTCGCTTATACTTGTGGGAAAGCGCAGTGAGATCGAGCCCGAGCTCGACGGCTTTGACGCGCGTATCGAAGATACCGACGAGGTCGTATTAATGACCGACGACCCGATGGCGTCGCTCCGCGCAAAGAGCAATTCCTCTATGTCGCTCGGTTGCCGCCTCGTTGCGGCAGGAGAGGGCAGCATATTTATCAGCTGCGGCAATACCGGCGCTCTGTATACCGCCGCAAGCCATTACATCCGTTGTTATAACGGCATACGGCGCGCCGCGCTCGGCGCGATCATGCCGCTTTCGTCGCCGTTTGTCATTGCTGACGCGGGCGCGAACCCCGAAGCCGACGCCAACGCGCTGCTTCGCTTCGCCAAGCTCGGCGAGACATATTGCCGCGTGGCGCTTAAGATCGAAAATCCGCGCGTTGCGCTGATAAATAACGGCACAGAGCCTTATAAAGGAACAAAAACGATTCGCGAAGCATATCAACTGCTTTCTGCGTCGGATATGAATTTCATCGGCAACTGCGAGGGAAGGGATCTTCCGCTCGGCGGATGTGACGTCGCGGTGTGCGACGGCTTTACCGGCAACGTTGCGATAAAGACCATCGAAGGCATGGGACGGTTTGTGAGATCCGGCGTAAAGAGCGTTATAAAGACCAATTTGAAAACCAAGATCGGAGCAATGCTCCTTCAGAAGGAGCTTAAAAACTTCATCGGCGGACTTGACGATACCGCATACGGCGGCGCGCCGCTTCTCGGCATTTCAAAGCCGGTTTTGAAGATGCACGGCAACGCCGACAGCAACACCGTAAGAACGGCGGTGGTTCAGGCGTATGATCTGATCAAAAACGGGCTTGCCGAAAAAATGGAGGAAGGCGTTGCTTCGCTCAGAAAGGTGGCTTTGGAAACATGAAAAACGATGATATTCAGCGCCCGCAGGAGGAGCTTGAGATCAAGATAGGCTATATCTTCAACAACAAAGAGCTGCTTCAGAATGCGCTGACTCATTCGTCCTATTCAAACGAGACGCGCGGCAAGGAAGGGTATGCCGATTGCAACGAACGGCTGGAATTTCTCGGCGATTCGGTGCTTTCTATCATAGTATCCGACTATATTTATAAAAACTATCACGAGCTTGACGAGGGCGATCTTACGCGTATACGCGCGTCGGTAGTGTGCGAAAATTCGCTTGCAGAGATCGCTTCCGAGCTTTCGCTGGGAAGCTATATCTACCTCGGTCACGGCGAGATCGTCACCCACGGCAGACACAGAAAGTCGATCATCAGCGACGCGACAGAGGCGCTCCTTGCGGCGATATATCTCGACGGCGGCATAGAGTGCGCGCGCGAGTTCATTCTTCCGCGCCTTGTGAATTCAATAAAAAACAGCGCCCGCAAGGGAGCAGAGGATTATAAATCAAAGCTCCAGCGCATTGTACAGCAAACTCCGGAGGAGCTTTTGGAGTATGTGCTCGTGGACGAGGAAGGTCCTGCCCACGACCGTGTCTTCACCATGGAGGTTCGCTTAAACAGCAATGTACTCGGCAAGGGAAGCGGTCACAGCAAGAGAGAGGCCGAGCAGTATGCGGCGCGTATGGCGCTCGAATATTTTGAAGATGAAGGCAAAGCATAAGAATATACCGTTTTTCATCCCTCACGAGGGCTGCGGATTCAAATGCATTTTCTGCTCGCAGACAAAGATAACCGGCGTTTGCCGCACTGCGGCTCAGATCGAAAGCGAATGCAGTGAGCTCAGAAGTACCGTCGAAGCGTCGCTTGCCACCCTTGGCGATAATACGGCGGAAATAGCTTTTTTCGGCGGCAGTTTTACCGGAATAGAGCCGGAGCGGATGATAAGCCTGCTTGACATAGCTTCATCCTATATCGGCGACAGGATAACCGGCATACGCCTTTCCACCCGCCCCGATTATATCGACGGCGAGATATGCAGGATCTTAAAATCCTATGGAGTGACGGCGGTCGAGCTCGGAATTCAGTCGACCTCAGACAAGGTGCTTGCCGCAAGCAAGAGAGGGCACACATCGGATGTGAGTGAAAAAGCGTGTTACCTTATAAAGGAAAACGGTTTTTTGCTTACAGGTCAGATGATGTGCGGTCTGCCGTGCTCTTCGCCCGAAGACGAGCTCGCCACTGCCGGGGCTATCGTCAGCTGGAAGTGCGACAGCACGCGTATCTACCCGACCGTAGTGTTTGAGGGTACGGAGCTTTACCGTATGACGCAGGACGGCAGATATACGCCGCTCACAACCGAAGATGCGGTGAAAAGAGCCGCCGACTGCGCGGTCGTGTTTATAAAAAACGGCGTGAAGCTGCTTCGGATAGGTCTGCATTCGTCGGAAAATCTGGCAGACGCTCCGTACGGCGCGACCCATCCCGCGCTCGGAGAGCTTGTGATGAGTGAGATATACTACCGTCTCATGCGCCCCGCGCTTGAAAGCGCGAACGGCGGCAGGAAGACCGTGTACGTCCCGAAGGGAGCGATCTCAAAGGCGGTCGGGCAACATAGAAAAAACGCTCTGCGTCTTGAAAGCGAGACCGGCAAAAAGCTTGTATTTACCGAAGACGGCTCGCTTGAAGAATATATGATAAGGATAGAGTAAAATTGAGACTGAAACAGATTGAGCTTCAGGGCTTTAAATCATTTGCAGAAAAAACGAAAATTGATTTTCCCGCCGGGCTTACTGTTGTTATCGGTCCTAACGGAAGCGGAAAGAGCAATATAAGCGATGCGGTTCGCTGGGTGCTTGGCGAAATGAGCCTGAAGACGCTTCGCGGCAGTAAAATGGAGGACGTTATCTTCAACGGAACGGCAAAGCGCCAGCCGGCGGGCTATACCGCGGTCTCGCTTTACCTCGATACGTCTGAGGAGCACGCGTCAAAGGAAGAAGACGCTCCCGCTCAGGCACAGGACAGAATACGCCTTTCGGACGCGCCGGAGGTCGTCATCACAAGAAGATACTACAGAACCGGCGAAAGCGAATATTATATCAACAAAAAACAGGTAAGACTCAAAGATATATACGAGCTGTTTTATGATACGGGAATAGGGCGCGAGGGCTACTCCGTCATAGGCCAGGGCAAGATATCTGAAGTGCTTTCCGCAAAAGGCGACGAGCGCCGCTCCATTTTTGAGGAGGCGTCGGGAATAAGCAAATACCGTTCCCGTAAGAACGAAGCGGAAAGAAAGCTCCGCGACACCGAAAATAATCTTGTGCGCATAAACGATATCGTCGGCGAGCTGTCGGCGCGTATCGGACCGCTTGAAAAAGAGGCGGAAAACGCAAAAAAATACCTCACGCTGAGCGAGGAAAAGAAGGGTCTTGAAATCACCGTCTGGCTCGAACGTACTGATAAGATACGCCTGGAAATGGGCGAGAGGGAACAAAACCTTGCCGCCGCAAAGCTTGAACTGGAACTTGCCGACGAAGATATAAAACGGCTTGAAAACGAAGAGGAGCGCTCCGCGCAGGAGGGCTATGAGCTGATGCGCCGCAAGGGCGAGGCCGAGAATGAAATGTCTGCGGCGGAGTCTGCTTCCGCAGAAGCTGTCGGCAGAAAGGCCGTTATTGAAAACGAGATAGGGCATCTTAAAACCAAAATAGAGGATTGCAAGGCCGATGTTTCGGCGGCAAAGGCACTGCTTGAAGCCGTCGACGGCGACGAGAGCGGCGCTTTGGAAGCGCTTGAAAAAGCAAGAGCGGAGCTGGGCGACGCGGAAAATGTCAAAAAACAGCTCTCTGCCGCTTATAATAACGCGGTATTTTCCTCTGACGAAGCGACCGAGCGAGCCGAAAAGCTTTCGAATGACATCGAAAAGCTGTCTGCGCTCCTTTCCGAAACGGAGATCGAGCGCGCAGGGCTTACGGCGCGCCTCGAAAGCGCTGATAACGCAGACGACGGAAGGCTTGACGCGAGCAGACAGCGCGCTCTGGAGCTTGAACAAAGCACCGACGAAGCAAGAATAAAGCTTGAAAAAGCCGTGGGCGAATGCGACGAAGTGAAATCACGCATACGCGAGTCGGAAGACCAGATAAGAAGGCTTGACGGCGACAAAAACAGTATTGACGAAAAAATATCGGCACAGAAAATAAAAGCGGCGTCTCTTGAAGAACAGCGCGACGGACTGCTTCGCCTTGACAGACTGTTCGAAGGCTATTCCGGCGCGGTAAAGACCGTCATGAACGCTTCTAAGGACGGAAGAATCCGCACCGAACGCGGAAACGTAAAAATACACGGTACGGTTGCGTCGCTGCTTTCCACCGACGGCGAGTACGTCGTTGCGCTGGAAACGGCGCTTGGCGCGTCTGTTCAGTTTGTGGTTGTGGAAACCGAAGCGGACGCAAAGGCTTCGATAGCATTTCTGAAGCGTACCGGCGGCGGAAGAGCCACATTCCTTCCGCTTGACACGGTAAAAGGCAGGCGGTGCGACGTGTCCGCCATAAAAAATCTTCCCGGTTATGTGGGCATCGCAAGCGAACTTGCGCTTTGCGACGACAAATATATAGGAATTGCAGACGAACTGCTAGGTCGGACCGTCATTGCGGCGGATATCGATTCGGCGTCGGTCATTGCAAGAAAAAGCGGTTTCCGCGTCAAGATCGTCACAAAGGACGGTCAGGTCATCAATGCCGGCGGAAGCTATACAGGCGGTTCGCCCGCGCAAAAGGTGGGCGTTTTTACGCGTGGCGTTGATATAGAGCGCCTTGACAGTCAGATCAAGGATGCAAATCACGCGCTCTTTGACCTTGAAACAGACCGCAGAAAGATCACAAGAAAAATAGAAGAGCTTCAAAGCCTGGTCGCAGAAGCGCAGGAAGAGCTTGAGCTTCTCACTTCTTCCTGCGACGAAGCCCGCTCGGACTTCGGCGGTATCTCCGCACGGCTTGAGGAAGAAAGGCTTCGCCTGTCCGAGCTTGAAGAAGCGCTCGAAAGCAGTGTCAGAAGCAGAAGTGAAAACGAAGAAAAGCTTTTGAAGCTCGATGCCGAGATAGAAAAGATCAAGGGCGATATCTCTTCTTCAAAGGAAGCGCTTCAAAAACAGCGCGATGCTATCTCGGTTCTTAAAAACAGCGAAGCCGCAGCGCTTGAAAAGCTTAGCGCCTTCCGCGTCGAGGAGGTAAAGCTTTCCTCGGCGGCAGAGACGGCGGAAAGCCGTTTGTCGGCCGTTGTTTCCAAAAAACAGGAATACAGCGCAAGAATCGAAGCGGCAACTGCCGTTATGAACGAAAGCGAAGCGTCGGTTGGCGCTTTTGAAAGCGAAGCCGCGTCGCTTGCCGCCGACATCGCTTCAAATGACGAAAAGATCCGCGCTCTTGCGGCGCTTAAGGCAGAGCTTGAAGCCGAATATGCCGCCAAGGAACAGCGCGACGCCGAGCGGCGCAGTGAAGCCAGGGCGGCAAGTACCAGACGCGATCAGGCGTTCAGATCGTTTACCGGTCTTGAAAGCGGCGTTGAAGCACAGCATAAGGAGTATGACACGCTTATATCCCGTTTGTGGGACGAATATGAGCTTACATATTCCGAGGCGGAAAAGTTCAGACTACCCGAAGAAAAGATGGTCAAGGCGCAGACAAGAATAAATTACCTCAAAAGTCAGATAAAGGCGCTGGGCAACATCAACGTCAATGCCGTCAGCGAATACGCCGAAACAAAAGAGCGATATGACTTTCTCACCGCTCAGGTCGACGACCTGAACAAGACAAGGCGCAGTCTTGACGGAGTTATCTCAAAGCTGAACGCCACTATGCGCGCCACCTTTACCGAAACTATTGCACGTATCGACGCCGCGTTTGCGGAATCGTTTACCGAGCTGTTCGGCGGAGGGCAGGGGCATATTGAGCTTCAGGACCCCGAAAATCCGCTTGAATGCGGCATAGATATCATAATTCGCCCGCCGGGAAAGAGCGTAAAATCGATCTCTCTTCTTTCGGGCGGTGAACAGTCCTTCGCGGCGATCGCGCTGTATTTGGCGCTTCAACAGATCAACCCTGCGCCGTTTTGCATTTTCGACGAGATCGAATCGGCGCTTGACGACGTCAACCTGGTCCGCTTTGTCGATTACGTCAAACGCAGATGCGAAAAAACGCAGTATATCATGATCACTCACCGCCGCGGTACAATGGAACGCGCCGACACTATTTACGGCGTTACCATGTATGAAAAGGGAGTTTCGGACTACATCAAGCTCGATATTTCCAAAATTGAAAAATATAGCGATGTAAAATGAGACTGAAGACAAACACCTGTTTTTCCGGCTTCGGAAGGAAAAGGGGTGTCAGGGGAGAAACCATCAGGGTTTTCGCCCCCTGAATATAATCAAATCATCGAAATCTGATCATGATTGTATTTTTGGACTTGGTCAGCAATCTGATGTAAAACAGGAGCACCAAAAGTGGGATTTTTTGAAAAACTTAAAAACGGACTGAAAAAAACAAAGGACGCGCTCATGAAGCCCGTCAACACTTTGTTTTCGTCATACGATAAAGTAGACGACGACTTTTACGAAGAATTATTCGACATACTCGTCATGTCCGACGTGGGCGTCGAAACATCGGACGAGATAATCAACAGCCTCAAGGAGCGTCTTAAGGAAAAAAAGATCAAAGAGACCGAGGCGGCGCGCGAGGAGCTTTTGGCTATCATGACCGAGCTCGTTGACGACGGCAGTAACAGCTTTGATCCCGACGACGGTCCTGCGGTGGTTCTCATTATCGGCGTAAACGGCGTGGGCAAGACCACTTCGATCGGAAAGATTTCCGCAATGCTCACTTCAAACCGCAAGAAGGTCGTCCTTGCGGCGGCAGACACCTTCCGCGCCGCCGCCATAGAACAGCTCGGCGTCTGGGCAGACAGAGTAGGCGTGCCGATGATAAAGCAGGGCGAGGGCGCAGATCCTGCGGCGGTCGTTTTTGACGCTATCGCTTCGTTCCGCAAGCAAAACGCCGACTTCCTTATCGTTGACACCGCGGGCAGACTTCACAACAAAAAGAACCTGCTTGACGAGCTGGCGAAGATCAACCGTGTTATCGACAGAGAGCTTCCGGGCATCAAGCGCGAGACGTTTTTGGTGCTTGACGCCGTTACCGGTCAAAACGGTCTTTCTCAGGCCAAGGAATTCACCGCCGCGGCTAATATTACTGGCATCGTGCTCACAAAGCTGGACGGCACGGCAAAGGGCGGCATCGTTCTTGCCATCAAACGCGAACTCGGCATACCGGTCAAGCTTATCGGCGTAGGCGAGGGAATAGACGACCTTCAGCCGTTTAACGGTACTGAATTCGTCAAGGCAATGTTTGAAGGCAGTGCCGGAGATGCGTCATGAAGATAGTTATTGCAACGGGCAACCGTCATAAGGTGGAAGAGCTCAGCCGTCTTCTCATACCCGAAGACGGGGGAGAATATACATTTATCTCCATGAAGGATGCGGGCTTTGGCGGCAGTATCGTCGAAGACGCCGATACCTTTGAGGGGAACGCGCTGATAAAAGCAAAAGCGGTCTGCGAAGCGACGGGGCTTGTCGCCGTTGCGGACGATTCGGGGCTTTGCGTCGACGCGCTCGACGGCGCTCCGGGAATATTTTCCGCGCGATTTGCGGGCGAGCCCTGCGACGACGCAAAAAATAACGCCAAGCTGCTTGAAGAGCTTAAAGACGTGCCTTTCGAAAAGCGTACGGCGAGGTTTTGCTGTGTTATTGCGGCGGCGTTTCCGGACGGACGTACCGTCACTGCGTGCGGCGACTGCCCGGGCGTTATTGCTTTTGAAAGAAAAGGCGACGGCGATTTCGGGTACGATCCGATATTCTACTATCCGCCGTTTGGCAAAACCTTTGCGGAAATGACAAGCGACGAAAAAAACAGCATAAGCCACAGGGGCGCTGCGGCTTTGAATTTTAAAAAAGTGTTTTTTGACGCTTTGAACAAAAACTGAAAATTTTGTCTGTGCCGCACAGCTTAGACAGCGTCTGCTGCGCAAGAGGGGGAGATCGAGTTGGATAAAATATCACATTATTTTTACGTAATTACCAATCAGCTGAGCACCATTGGCTTCGCCGATGTGGTCGACATCATCATCGTGGCGTTTCTTTTGTACTATACCTTCAAGTTCATGCGCGACAGAAGGGCCGGCAAGCTTGCGCTCGGTATCGTGCTTCTGCTTCTTATGCTCTTTGTCAGCGACATCTTCAAAATGCGCGCAACATATTTCATTCTGGAAAGCATTATAAGCGTCGGACTTGTCGCACTGCTTATCGTGTTCCAGCCCGAGCTCAGAAGTATGCTTGAAAAAATGGGCGGCGAATCCGTGAAAAGCTTCAGAGGCAGGCTCGATAAGAGCAGCGCCGAAAAATACCGTCAGGTAATTTCGGAAATATGCGTTGCGGCAGAAGACCTTTCAAAGACAAAGACCGGCGCGCTTATCGTCATTGAGCGTTCCACAAAGCTCGGCGACGTTATAAAGACCGGCACGGTTCTTGACGCACAGGTCTCGTCCTTCCTTCTCGGCAACATATTTTTCAATAAAGCGCCGCTCCATGACGGTGCGGTCGTGGTACGCAACCAGCGCGTCTATGCGGCGGGCTGTTTCCTCCCTCTTTCCGCAAATCCCGACATCATCAAGGATCTCGGAACACGCCACCGCGCGGGCATAGGTATGAGCGAAAACAGCGACGCAGTGGTGATTATTGTAAGCGAAGAGACGGGCGTTATCTCCGTCGCTACCGACGGCGAGCTCAGACGCGACCTTACCGCAAAAACACTTGAAGAGTATATAACTCCCATGCTGGTAATCGAACAGAAGGAGGGCGTGAAAGAACGCCTTTTCGGAAAAAAGGACGAGGAGGACGATCATGGCGAAAACGGATGACAGATCTAAAAACAAGCACACGGGTTCAAGACTTTACAGCTTTTCCGTAATGATCATCTCGCTCCTCGGCGCACTGCTTTTGTGGTTTTATGTTCTCGGCTATGACAGTCCCGATTTTGAAAAGAAATTCTCGCAGATACCGGTAACTGTCATAGGCAACGATGAACTGACCGAAAAAACAGGTTATACCGTAATAAGCGATATGAGCTTTTCGTTCGACGTGACCGTTTCCGGCAAGAAGACCGACGTAAACTCCATGAGAGAGTCGGATATCACCGCATATGTCGATGTATCCGGCGTAACTTCCGAAGGCGGCATATACCTGCCGGTAAACGTTATTGTGCCGAACGGCATCACCGTTAAGGGTCAAAGTGTCAGCAGAGCATATCTGTTTATTGACGAGATGGTCACAGCCGAAATTCCGGTCAGGGTGGAGATAAGCGACTACAGCCTTCCTGCCGATGCGGAGATCGGCGATTACCGCGTGAATCCCCCGACGGTTACGGTTCAGGGCCCGCGTGCGGACATTCAGAAGATCACAGAGGCATACGCCCGTATCACACCCGGCATTATAAGCGGCTCGGTGGTGCTCAACTCTTCTGTTGAGCTGAGGGGCAGCGACGGCGCGGAGATTCATCCGAGCGCCTACCTGAGGCAGATCGACAGCTCCGTAAGCGTGACCATTCCCGTATATATGACAAAAGAGCTGCCGGTAAAGGTGCACTTCGTCGGCGGTCTTTTCGGGGTGGATAGCGCCGTTATCACCGTTTCGGAGGATCGCATACGCGTCAGAGGCAGTGCGTCTGCGCTGGCGTCTGTTGACGAGATCGCCGTAAATATCGACGAAAGCACGCTGAATACCTATTCCACTCTTTCGAAGAGAATTGTTTTGCCCGACGGTGTGGAAAATATCAGCGGAATAGAGTCTGTTGAAGTGGGAATTCAGCTCAATCAGATGGGCAGAAGGACCGTTGCGGCAGACAAGACCGTCTTTGAGCTCAGAAACGTACCCGAAGGAGCGGATGTGCAGATCATCACTCAGAATCTGAACATCAACTTTGTCGGTCCGATCGATCTGATGCGCTATTTCGATTCAAAGTTCTTCAGGGTCATTGTCGACCTTACCGGTATCGCAGTGGAAAGCGGCGACAATCTTTTCGTTCCCGTAACTGTCATGTTTACAAGCGAACAGCCCGGCGTTTACGTCAGCGGCGATTACTCGGTCAACATTGTTGTAAATTAGACTATAATATATTAGAGGTATATATGTCCATCCTGAATGACGGCTGGCTTGAAGAAAGCACTGATCAGGAAGCCGTTCTGAGGCTGTCCGCCGAACTTGGAATATCTTCTCTTACGGCGCGTATCCTTGTGTCACGCGGGTACGGAGACCCGGTCTCGGCATATAATTTTCTTAACAATACAACATTAAAGCTATACGATCCGTTCCTTATGAAGGATATGGACAAAGCGGTATACTATATCAAAAACGCGGTGGCGTCGGGCAAGCGTATCTGCATTTACGGCGATTACGATGTGGACGGCGTTACCGCTACCACGCTTTTGTGCACGTACCTGCGCTCGTGCGGCGCACCGTGCAGCTGCTTTATTCCGGAGCGCATCTCCGAAGGCTATGGTCTGAACATGTCCGCCATAAAGGCTATCGCCCGCCAGTGCGACATGATAATAACGGTCGACACCGGCATCACTGCGGTCGAAGAGGTTGAATACGCCAGATCGCTTGGGCTTGACGTCGTCATTACAGACCATCACAGCTGTCGCGAGGTACTTCCCGCCGCGCTTGCGGTCGTCAATCCGCACCGCCCCGACGATGATTACCCTTATAAACAGCTTGCCGGGGTCGGCGTGGTATTCAAGCTCGTCTGCGCGCTTGACGGCAATCCCGCGCGTGTGCTTGCGGAATATTCCGATATCGCGGCGATAGGTACGGTGGCCGACGTCATGCCGCTCACCGATGAAAACCGCCTTATTGTCAGCGCCGGGCTCAGACAGCTCGGCTGTACCAGGCATAAGGGGCTGGTGGCGCTTATGAAACGCGCCGGAGTGCTCAGACCCGGCAAGCGCATGACGTCATCGACCATCGGCTTTGCCATTGCGCCCCGTCTTAACGCCGCCGGAAGAATTTCCAGCGCGACGCTGGCGCTCAAACTGCTTTTGACAGATAACGAAGAATCCGCAGAAGAAATCGCAGATAAACTTTGCGAAATAAATAAGCTGCGCCAAAATACCGAACAGGCTGTGACCGCCGACGCTTTGAAACAGATAAGCGAATACCGCAAGGGCACATACGCGTATGTTTTGTCGTCTGATAGCTGGCATCAGGGCGTTATCGGCGTGGTCGCAAGCAAAATAAGCGAAAAATACCGCACTCCGGCGATATTGCTGTCGTTTAACGGCGATATAGCTCGCGGCAGCGGCAGAAGCATAAGCGGCTTCAGCCTTATGGACAGCCTTGCAAAATGCAGTGATCTGCTTGTGGAATACGGCGGGCACGAGCTTGCCGCGGGGCTTACCATTGAACGGAAAAACCTTGAAGCGTTTAAAAAGCGCTTTGAAGCCATTGCCGAAAAAGAGCTTGCCGGCAAGGATGTGTCAAACGTCGTCAAGCCGGATTGCGAAATAAAGTTCGACGAAATTAACGTAAAAAATGCCGCAGAATTGCTTTTGCTCGAGCCGTTCGGTCTGGCGAACCCCGCTCCGGTGTTTGTTCTTAAAAACGCGGTGATCGAAGATATAATCCCGGTAAGCGACGACAGGCATATCAAACTCCGCGTACGCGACGTCTCGGGCTCGCGCGCGGTGACTTGCATGTGTTTCGGCATGAGCCACAGCGAATTCCCCTTTTGCCGCGGCGATATGTGCGAGCTGGCATGTACGCTTGAGCTTAACGAATATAACGGCGTTGTAATGCCGAGCGTGCTGATACGCGACGTCCGCCCGTGCGAGGATGAGCGGAGATCGATACACCGCTCGCGCGGGTACTATGAAAGCCTTTACAGCAGCAGCGCACCGCTCAGACTGCCGCCGGTGATACTTCCCACGCTTGACGATTTCAGAATCGTTTTCCGCGTGCTTCGCCGCGAGCTCGGAAGCGAGCGAAAGCGCGTTTCGGTGCGCTATATCAAGCGGCGCGTCGAGCTCACCGAAGGCGAAGAGACCAATCTTTGCGCGCTCAAGATCATTCTCGACGTGCTTATAGAGTTCGGTCTTGTCGACTGCCTGCGTATACGTTCGAACGACGTGCTGGAGCTTAAGCTCTTGCCCTATTCTCAAAAGATCGACCTCGAACGGTCGGCGATACTTAAAAAAGTCAAAGATAATATTATAAAAGAAGGTGATTACGGTGACGACACAATATGAGGAGCTTTACAAACAGCTTGAAAAACAGGGCGGCTATGACCTTGACAAAATAAACCGCGCTTATAATATGGCCGAGCGCTGTCACGAGGGGCAGATGAGGATATCGGGCGAACCGTATATCATCCATCCCATCGCGGTGGCAAAGATATGCATGGAGCTTCAGCTCGATACCGATTCTCTGTGCGCATCGTTTCTTCATGACACGGTAGAGGACTGCCCGGATATTGCAAATCTTCAGATGATACGCAAAGCTTTCGGCAACGACGTTGCCGAGATCGTCGACGGCGTTACAAAGCTTAAGATACCGTTTCTTACCAAACAGGACGAATCGATCGAAAACCTGAGAAAAATGTTCCTTGCCATGAGCAAGGATCTCCGCGTTATATTTATCAAGCTTGCCGACCGCCTTCACAACATGCGTACGCTTAATTACCGCTCGGCGGAAAAGCAGCGCTCGGTGGCGCTCGAGACCATGCACGTTTATGCGCCGCTTGCCCACAGGCTTGGTATTCAGCGCATCAAGCAGGAGCTTGAAGAGCTGGCGCTTAAATATCTCGACCCGATCGGATATAACGAGATTCAGAACGATATTGAAAGAAGGGTGGGTCAGAACAGCGTTTTTCTTGAAAAATCAAAGGAAATGGTTGCGGAACGCCTTGCGGAATACGGCATTAAATTCACCATGTCGGGTCGCATAAAATCGATCTACAGCATATATAAAAAAATGTATAACCAATCCAAGTCCTTCGATGAGATATACGATTTTTACGCAATACGCATCATCGTAGATACCGAGCTGGACTGTTATACGGCTCTCGGCGTTATTCACGAACAGTTCAAGTCCATGCCGGGACGCTTTAAGGACTATATCTCAACTCCCAAGCCCAACAATTACCGCTCGCTCCACACTACAGTTATCGGCCGCGACGGCATTCCGTTTGAGGTGCAGATACGCACCTGGGAAATGCATCAGGTCGCCGAGTACGGTATCGCCGCGCACTGGAAATATAAGACCGGTGAGCAGGCAAAGGAAATAGTCGATCAGAAGCTCCACTGGATACGTACGCTCCTTGAAACGGAAAAGGACGCGGACGATATCGACGAATTTTTCAGACCGCTTAAGATCGACCTTTTTGAAGACGAGATCTTTGTTTTCACCCCCAAGGGCGACGTAATAAGTCTGCCGAAGAGCGCTACGCCCATTGATTTTGCCTATTCGATCCATTCGGCGGTGGGCAACAAGATGATCGGCGCCAAGGTCAACGGCAACATCGTGCCCATCGACTGTCAGCTCGAAAACGGTCAGATCGTTGAGGTGCTGACTTCCGCCGCATCAAAAGGTCCGAGCCGCGACTGGATAAAGATAGTGCGTTCGGGCGAGGCGCGCAATAAGATACGCCAGTATTTCAAGCGCGAAATGCGCCCCGAAAACATTGCTTTGGGCAGGCTCGAGGTCGAACGCGAGCTCAAACGCTACGGCAGGAGCTTTACCGAAGCGCAAAAGGACGAGATCGTCAAAAATATAGCCGAGCGCATGTGCCTGCCGGATGCGGACGATTTTTATAATAACATCGGTTACGGCGGAATAGCCGTGAGCAAGATCGCCGCCAAGCTCAAGGACGAGTTCGACCGCGTGGTCTCGCCTCACGCTCCGGAAGCGCCGAAGATAGAAAAAGAGACCGCCCCCGCGCCGCGTACGACCGTTACAAAAGCGCAGTCGGTCGTTATCGACAGCGTGTCGGGCTGTGAGGTAAAGTTTGCAAAATGCTGTAACCCGCTTCCCGGCGACAGTATCATCGGCTTTATCACCAAGGGCTTCGGCGTGTCGATCCATAAATATGACTGTCCTAATGCCCAGAACGGCATGAAAAAACCGCTTGAAAAGGATCGTTGGGTGGTTGCCGGCTGGTCTGAAAAGGCCGAAAAGCAGGACTACGGCGCATTCGAGGCTGTTCTCAATATCTATTCCGCATATTCTCCCAAGATGATCGCCGACGTTACCGTCTGCCTGAGCGACATGCGCGTGGCGGTAACATCGATACTGACCAAGGAAAACGGCGCGGATATGATCCTTTCGGTGGGACTGAAGTGCAGCAATATCGACCATCTTAAAAATATTATAAGCGGTCTGAAGCGTCTTAAAAATGTTCGTGACGTTGCCAGAGTATAGGGGTTTGACATGCGTGTATTGTTAAGCAGAGTCGACAGCGCGAGCTGCGAGGTCGACGGCGAGATCATTTCAAAAATCGAAAAGGGGCTGCTGCTCATCGTTGGCTTCGGCGTGGACGACGACGAAGAGATCGTTAAAAAGCTGGCGGCAAAAATAGGCAAGATACGCGTATTCCCCGACGAAGACGGCAAAATAAGACGTTCTACTGCGGATGTGGGCGGCGGTGCGCTCGTTATCTCCAATTTCACGCTTTACGGCAGTGTACGCCGTTCATACCGTCCGGATTTTTCAAAAAGCTGTCCGGGCGACCGTGCAAGAGAGTATTTTGAGCTTTTCAAAAAAGAGCTTTCCGCATATTTTCCCGTTCAGAGCGGTCGCTTTGCGGCGCATATGCATATTTCGGCTCTGCACGACGGACCGGTCAATCTGATCATAGACAGCGCGGAGCTTTGCGCGGCTGGTAATTAACGGAGAAATTATGAAACTTACTGTCAATAATAATACCGGACTTTTAAACGACTATCATTTTCAGTCGCTGTGTCTGCTGTACTTCCCCGCCGAGCGGTTCTCTGACGGAGATACCTCGGACGTAAAGGCGACGTTTACGCTGAGTGAAAACGAAAACGGTCTCTCGGCCCGCGTCGAGCTTGACACCCCTCACGGCGCAGGAGAGGCTGAGTTTGACGAAGCAATGATGACCTTTACCGTGCCGACAGACCGCGAGGGCAGGGCGGCCGCCGTTTCGGGCAAGGCGTTTTTAAAGTGCGGAAGCCGCATTTTCGGCTTTACGCCGCCGTGGGGCTATCTTACCGGATTAAGACCGGTAAAACGCGCCAAATATTACCTTGAACGCGGCTATTCCAACACCCAGGTCATCGATCTGTTCATGAACGATTACTCCGTCTGCCGTGAAAAGGCAGAGCTTTCGGTCGAAACGGCGCGCCGTGAGCTGGTCATGCTTCGCGGAGTGACGCCCGATATGTGCGGCGTTTATGTCTCCGTGCCGTTTTGCCCCACCAGATGCGACTATTGCTCGTTTGTCTCATATGCAAACAAGCGTCTTTTTGATCTGATACCCGCGTATGTAAAACGCGTTTCGGACGATATCGCAAAAACGGGCAGGCTTATAAAAGAGCTTGGCTTCAAGCCTATTGCGCTTTACATAGGCGGCGGCACTCCCTCGTTTCTTGAAGAAGAACAGCTGAAGACCATTTTCGGCGCTATAAATGAGAATATCGATCTGTCATATATAAAGGAGTTTTCCTTCGAGGGCGGCAGACCCGACACTCTTACGCCCGAAAAGCTTTCGCTTATACATTCGTACGGCGTCGACCGCATCAGCGTCAATCCGCAGACGACCAACGAAAGGGCGCTTAAGGCGATCGGACGCAGGCACACGACAGAACAGTTCTATGCCGCCGCCGAGCTTGCCATGAAGCAGGGCTTCCGCTCGGTCAATGCCGATCTCATCGCCGGTCTTCCCGAAGACAGCTTTGACGACTTTGCAAAGAGCATCGAGGACGTAACGTCCCTCGGCTTTGACAATATTACGGTGCATTCGCTCAGCATAAAAAATGCCGCTGAGCTTAAAAACGACAGCGGCTCTTTTGATCCTGTCGGCGAGCTGGCGCGCAAGTGCGTTAATTATGCGCACGACGAGCTCGAACGCAAGGGGCTCTTCCCGTATTATCTCTACCGCCAGAAGCGTACCGTCGGCAACGGCGAAAATACCGGGTACGCGGTATCGGGCAAGGAGAATCTGTATAACGTGATGATGATGGAGGAGTATTCCACCGTATTCGCCTGCGGAGCGGGCGCGATAACCAAGCTGGTCAGCGACACCAAGGACAAGATCGAACGCATCGCCTTTCAGAAATATCCGTTCGAATACCTTTCGGACGATCACGGCATAGGCGAAGATAAAGCCAGAAAATTCTTTGACGGAGCATTATGAATAATATCGAAAACATGATAAAAAGCTGCGAGCAGCGCTATAACAGCGAGCTGCTTGCCATTGCAGACGATGTTATAAGTAAAGGAAAAATATTTGTTATGGTTACCGGCGCTTCGTGTGCCGGAAAGACCACTACGACGAAAAAACTGAGGGAATATTTCGCTTTGCGCGGAATACACGCCGAGACGATCTCCCTTGACGACTTTTATCTTGACCACGGGCAGACTCCGCTTACAGCCGACGGCAAGCCCGATTTTGAAACGATAAACAGCCTCGACCTCGAACTGCTTGACGACATCATGTCAGGTCTTGCCGCAGGCAAAACGGTCAGAGTGCCGCGTTTTGATTTTGCAATGAAGCGCCGCTCGGATGAATACGAGCTTCTGTCGCTCGACCCCGGCGAGGTGGTCATCATAGAAGGACTCCACGCGCTGAATCCGCTGCTTTACCGTCATATAGGCGGCGACAGGGTCTATAAGGTATATCTTTACGCAAAGTCGGAAGACTATGACGTAAAACTGCTCCGACGCATCGTGAGGGACGAATACTATCGGTTTTTCGGCGCGGAAACAACGCTCGATATGTGGAACGACGTTCTGCGCGGCGAAAGTCTGTATATAACGCCCTACGCCGCCGATGCGGACGCGGCGGTCAACACGTTTTTCGCCTATGAAACCGAGCTTCTCGCGCCTGAGGGCGTAAAACTGCTCTCTGCCGTTGAAAAAAACAGCCCCTGCCGCCCGATGGCGGAGGAATTGCTTGAAAAAATATCCGGTTATCGGGGAATTCCGTACGACATGGTTCCCGACGATTCGCTGATGCTGGAATTTATCAAAAAGTAGGAGCGGCAAGATTCCTATTATATAAATAATTAATGGATTCCGAAGCCGCGGCTTCGGAAAATGGTCTGATATGTCTGATACCGCAAAAAAAAGCTTTGTCGCCGAGGCGATGGTAATATCTGTTTCTAATTTGATAGTCAAGCTCATCGGGGTCTTTTTTAAGATCCCCATGAGCAACATGCTTCAGGAGGGCATGGGCGTATTCAATGCCGCTTATTCGATCTACGCCATGCTTTACATGGTGTCTACCTCAGGCCTTCCCGTGGCTATAAGCCGCATGGTCTCTGCCTCAGCAAAGCGCGGGCGGAGTCGCGAGGTCGAAAACATATACAGGGTCGGCAGCCTGATGTTCGGAGCTATCGGACTTGTCTGCACGCTCGTAATGTTTTTCGGCGCGGACGCTATCGCCGTATATTCCAAGCACGAGGACGCGGCGCTTGCGATGAAGATAATTGCGCCGACGCTCTTTCTTGTGTGTATCTCCTCTGCGGCGCGCGGATATTTTCAGGGGCTCAGAAACATGCTGCCGACGGCGATAAGCCAGTTCATCGAGGCGTTTTTCAAAATGGTCATCGGCATATCCGCGGCATTTATCGCGGTCAAAAGCGGGGCTTCGCCCGCCGTGAGCGCCGCCTGCGGAATTTCGGGACTTACAGCCGGCACACTGCTTTCGGCGCTGTTTTTGCTGTGGTGGAAAAAGATCGCCGATTCGGGAAGAAAAAGACCGCTTTCCGGCGGGACAAGCCGTCTGCGCGTTTTGGGAAAGAAGCTTGCGGTGATCGCCGTGCCGGTTACGATAACCTCCTCGGCGCTGTATTTTTCACAGTTTCTCGACACGCTCGTTATCAATAAAAGGCTCATCGCATCGGGGCTTTCTGCCGACGTTGCGGAAAGATTGTATTCATCGTACACAACGCTTTCGCTTTCACTTTCGGATATCCTGCCGTCCACTCTTGTTTTTCCCCTCGCCATATCCATTCTGCCGGCGGTATCTGCGGCGCTTTCGGCGGGCGACAGGTCGGGAGCAAAAAAATATATCAGGGACAGCATCCGCATGAGCACGATAATCGGTATGCCGTGCGCGTTCGGTCTTGCCGCTGTTTCGCGTCAGGCGATATCCCTCATATACGGTCCGAACTGGGGCAGACCGATCGAGCTTGCCGGCGGAACATATGCGCCGGTGGACATCGCGGCGAACGCGCTTTCCATACTTTCTGTCGGCATAATATTCATATCGCTCCTTTCGACTACAAACGCGCTGCTTCAGGCGTGCGGAACGTCATATCTGCCGATGGTATCTGTCGTCGGCGGAGTGGTCGTCCTTGTCGCCGTTGAGGTCATCCTTGTCGGCATACCCGCCGTCGGCATTTACGGCGCGCCTATTGCAACACTTGCGTGTTATGTGACGGCGCTGGCGCTTAACATGTTTTTCTTAAAGAAGTACCACGAAGTCAGGCTGTCCTTCAAATGGGTGTTCCTGAAGCCGCTTATATGCGCGCTCATGTGCGGAGTGGCCGCGTACGCCGTGGTCATCGCGTTCTCCATCGCGCCCGATACAAGGCTCTGGGCGGGAATCACGCTCGCATGTGCGGGCGTCGCCGGTGTGACGGTATACGTCGTTTCGATGTGCGCGTTGAACGGCATCACCAAAAATGAGATATTCCTGCTTCCCAAGGGCAGAACAATATATAGTATACTTGTCCGTACAGGACTTATGAAAGTTGAGTAGATATCTATGACAGTTGAACAGCTTATAGCCAAAAAAGGCGGTTATACCTTTGACGATCTTGTTTCAATAATGCAAATACTCCGCGGAGAGGGCGGCTGTCCGTGGGATAGGGAACAGACGCACGAATCGATCAGAAAAAATCTTATTGAAGAGACATATGAGGTCGTCGAGGCGATCGACAACGCCGACCCGACTCTGATGTGTGAGGAGCTCGGCGATCTTATACTTCAGGCGGTGTTTCACGCCAGGATCTCCGAAGAAGCGGGCGAGTTCAATATCAACGACGTCTGTAACGGCATCTGTGAAAAGCTTATTGTAAGACATCCTCATATCTTTGCCGATACTGTGGCTGATACCTCTGACGAGGTTCTTAAAAACTGGGACGCGATCAAGCAGGAGACAAAGCACCAGAAGACCGAATCCGAAAAGCTCAGATCCATACCCCCGTCAATGCCGGCGCTTATGCGCGCATCCAAGACGGCGCAAAAGGCGGCAAAGGCAGGTATTGAGATACCGTCCGACGCGAAAAATGTGGGAGCTGTTTGGTCTGATATAGGCACATCCGACGGCGACGCCGCGTCCCGCATGATAGGCGATCTGCTGTTTGCAGTCGCGGACCTGGCGCGCAGAAACGGCGTTGACCCCGAAGAGGCGCTTTATAGATCTACCGACAGATTTATTAACCGTTTTGCCGCCACAGAAGCAAAGGTGCTTGAATCCGGAAAGCAGATGAAAGAGACCGAAAAAGGCAAACTCGCCGAAATTTGGAGCCAAACTTCGGAAATCGACGCATGATTGACCCCCTCCGGGGATAAAAACGAAGCAAAATCCGCAATTTTTTCTGTAAAAAGTTGAAAATCCCTATTGCCAAACGTGATTTTTTTTGATATAATGAAAATGTTACTTACTTATCACAATATTTTTGAAAGGATTCATTTTTTATGAACAAGACCAACTTAATCGACATCGTTGCAGACAAGGCTAACCTTAAGAAAAAGGACGCCGAAGCAGCAGTTAACGCCGTATTTGCAGCGATTGAAAAAGACCTCACAGAGGGCGGAAAGGTTCAGATCGCCGGCTTTGGCTCTTTTAAAGTAAAAGAACGCAGCGCAAGAGTTGGCAGAAATCCCAAGACCCTTGAACAGATCGCCATCCCCGCAACCAAATCCCCCGTATTTGTTCCCGGTAAGAATCTCAAAGATTCCGTTAACGCGTAACTTTTTTGTTGAGGCTTTATGAGGTTAGATAAATATCTTAAGGTGTCGCGCATCATCAAACGAAGAACTGTTGCCAACGAAGCGTGCGACTCATCTTATGTCAAGGTAAACGGCCGCGTAGTAAAGGCCTCTTATGATGTGAAAATCGGTGACGTTGTGGAATTGTCGTTCGGGTCTCGTACCACTTCTTTTAAGGTCTTGTCGGTGGACGAGCCTAAAAAGAAGGACGACGCTGCCGCGATGTACGAGGTAGTATGATCCCGAACTGAAAAACCTTCTGACGCCCGGCTCATATTTTTGTCTTTTTCGCATATAATCATTGCGGAAGGATGGATTAATATGAACGAACGCCAGAAACTACATACACTAAGCCTGACAGACCGCAAGCTCCTTTGCGTTACCGGTGTTTCGGAGCTTATAGCATTTGATGAAGAGACTGTGTTGCTCGGAATGGGCGGAACTCAGCTCAGTATCGGCGGAAGCGGTCTTTCCGTGACCAGGCTTTCGCTTGAAAGCGGTGAGATCGATGTAAGCGGCAGGATCGACTCGATCGTATATGCCGAGGATGCGCCCGTCGGCAGATCATTCATGGCCCGGCTTTTGGGCAGGGGATGACAGTCGATTATACCGCACAGCAGCTGCTTGTTTTGTGGTCTGCGGTGTCAGGGGTTCTTTTAAGCATATATTATGACGTTTTTCGCCTGCTTCGCGCACTTGGAATAAGATCGCGCTTTTTCGTGTTTTTGCAGGACGTGGCGTTTTGTATCACCGCGGCGCTTACGTACATACTGCTTATATTTAATTTGTCAAACGGAGTTATCCGCTTTTATGCTTTTGTGATCATTGCGGCGGCGTTTTTGCTGTGGCATTTCACTATAGGAGCATTGTTTATGAAGTGCGTTAACAGCATCAGGAACGCACTTATAACCGTATATCGCAAGATCAGTCGTGCACTGCATTCTTTTGCGGCAAAGCTTTTGGAGCGCCGCCGCGAAAAGATTGCAAAAAAGAAAGGAATAGCTGATGACAAGAAGAACCGGCGGCAACGTCATGGTTAGATTCGCGTTTTTATGCGTGCTTGTTATACTTGTTTTTGCCGTTGTAAATATGCAAATACAGCTCAAAGAGCTTAGAGAAAGCAAAGAACAGCTGGAGGAAAGCCTCCGGCGGGTTACCGATATAATTGAAGAAACCACGATCCGCCTCGATACGCCGATGACCGATGAATATATTGAACGCGTCGCTCGTCAGAAGCTGGGCTATCGTATGCCCGGCGAAATTATCTATTACAACGATCTCACTGATTAAGGGGTTATAAGCGTTATGCAGACAGCAGGAACGACCGTAAAGGGAAAAATCACCAAAATCACCGGCTATGGTGCTTTTGTGTCGGTTGACGGAGGCGGCTCCGGCATGATACATATATCCGAAGTGTCGAAGGGCTATGTCAAGGATATAAAGGAGCATCTGACGGAGGGGCAGGAGGTTGAGGCTTTTGTCATTTCGTGCGACGAAAACGGAAGACTTAATCTGTCTCTGCGCCGTCTTGCGCCAAAGCATGATTTTACCGCTGCGCCGCCCGAGGTGTCGTTCTTGTCTGAAAAAAGCGAATCGTTTGAAGAAATGATGCATCACTTCAAGACCGTCAGCGACGATAAGATGGGCGATCTGAAGCGCGGTTATGAAAATAAACGCGGAAATAGTAAACGGCGCAAATAAAAAGCGCCGTTAAATTTTTGAGGGAATACCGTCGGGATCATGCGGTATCGCCTTAAGGACAATATATTTTCTTCGGAGGGATGTTTATGCGTGATATAGAATGCGCTGTCATTACTGAAAGTGTAAAGAATATGTTTATTGCCGCGAACACACTGCTGCCGCAGGATGTGTCTGAGCGGCTGCACACATGCGCCGCGTGCGAACGCAACGAGAGGGCGGCAGGTATTTTGAAGCTGCTTTCCGAAAATGCGGAGATCGCCGAAGCTACGGGCATTCCGATCTGTCAGGATACCGGAATGGCTTTCGTGTTCGTGACCGTCGGTCAGGAGGTTCACATATCCGGCGGTTCGCTGAGGGACGCCATCAACGAGGGCGTACGGCAGGCGTACGACAAGGGTTGCCTGCGCAAGTCGGTCGCCGACCCGCTTACGCGCGTCAATACGGGAGATAATACCCCTGCGATCATATATTTCGATATCATCGAAGGCGACGGTTTTGAGATCACCGCGCTTCCCAAGGGCTTCGGAAGCGAAAATATGAGCCGTATTAAAATGATGAACCCCACCGCTTCGGAGGACGATATTATCGCCTTTGTTACCGAAACGGTTACTGCCGCGGGAGGAAACCCCTGCCCGCCGACGGTCATAGGCGTTGGCATCGGCGGAAGCTTTGATTATTCCGCATATCTTGCAAAGAAGGCGCTTGCGCGTCCGATCGGTAACGTCAGTGACAGCCGCGAAAGCAGGCTCGAACAAAAAATACTTCAGGCGCTCAATAAGACAAACGTCGGACCGCAGGGTCTTGGCGGCGATACCACCGCTCTTTGGGTCAACGTTGAAACTCACCCGACTCATATAGCGTCGCTTCCGGTCGCGGTCAACGTGTCCTGCCACGCGACACGGCATAAGAGCACAAAGCTGTAACACCTCCGCGCATTCATAATTTGTTTACGATATTTTATGTGAGTTCAACAAATTTTACTTGATAAATTGCGTTCTCTATGGTATAATTTAATCGGGACGTGAAGTAGATATGTTCTTAAGAACT
>CAZVSW010000002.1:0-36009 GCA_964630005.1 uncultured Ruminococcus sp.
GTTTGTACCGTCTTCGTTAGGAAACCATTCGCCGGGCTGGCGGTCGTAATCGAGATAAAGCATCGAAGCCACGGCGTCAACGCGCAGACCGTCGATGTGATATTTTTCAAGCCAGAACAGCGCGTTTGAGATAAGGAACGATTGCACCTCGTTACGCCCTACGTCAAAGGCGCGCGTGCCCCAGGATTTGTGCTCCATGCGGTCTTCGCCCTGATATTCATAGCACGGACCGCCGTCGAATTCATAAAGCCCGTGCGCGTCCTTCGGAAAATGCGACGGAACCCAATCGAGTATTACGCCGATGCCCTTTTTGTGGAAGGTGTCGACAAAATTCATAAATTCGTGCGGCGTGCCGAAACGCGATGTCGGCGCGTAGTAGCCGCAGACCTGATAGCCCCAGCTTCCGTCAAACGGATGCTCTGTGATCGGAAGAATTTCTATATGTGTATAGCCCATATCGCGGACATATTCCGAAAGCTCGTCTGCGAGCTGAGTATATGTATAATACGAACCGTCCGCGCCCCGTTTCCATGAGCCGAGGTGAACTTCATAAACGTTCATCGGCTTTGGTATCGGCACGTCGTTCATAAGGAAGGCGGCGTTTTCCCTGCGCTTTTTCATGTACGCGCCGTCGTGCCATTTATAGCCCTCTATGTCATAATATATCGACGCGGTGTTACTCAGCGTTTCGGAAAAAAAGGCGTAAGGGTCCGCTTTATAGCGGTCGATCCCGTTACGCTCAATAATGTATTTATACTTAGTGCCTTCGGCAAAATTCGCAGAATCGGGCAGTGTGATTTCCCAGATTCCGCCCTTTGAGGTTCTGGACATGGGCATAGATTTACCCCCGTCGTTGAAATCGCCGCAAAGATATACCTTGTCTGCGTTAGGCGCCCACACTCTGAAGACAAACGACGAGCCGTTTTTGTGCGCTCCCATGTAATCAAAAGCGCGGAAATTCGTTCCCTCATGAAAGAGGTATTCGGCAAGGTTGTTGGATTTGCCAGACATAATGAGTCCTCCGTGTTGCGATTATTTATGCCTGAAAACCCGGTGTTTATAGGCATTAATGAAGCTCAGGACAGCTTTAGCTGTGCTGAAGACGGCTTTTTTACCGACCGAGGCTTCATTTGTTAATAGGGTGTTAAAACATTTTGGTGATTCTATTATATCCCCATTCATTGAAAAAATCAAGAGTTTTTTACTACTTGCCGAAAAAATATTTGTATATTTTCACGTTTCGAAAAAATCGAAGCCGCTTACAGAACGAGATATTTAAGCCTTGATTATTTGTGATACGCATCGGCGGTGCGTTAGCAATATATACAATGCGCTATTTATCAACCTTTGCAAACAGCTTCCAGCCGACGTCCTTTTTATAGGCAAGCACAAGACCGTCCGAGCAGTTTGAAACATAATCGAATACAAACGGTATCACCGTTTCGCCGTTTCTGTCGATCATTCCGTACTTACCGTTTTGGTCGCATACCGCCGCAAGCCCTTCATAAAAAGGTTTTGCATAGGAGAATTCGGGCAGCGTTATCCATTCGAGGCGGCTTGTCATATATCCGTAGCGCCCGCTTTTTGCGAGGAGTATGCGCGAATCGGAGTAGGCAACTATGTCGTAATCAGACGGAAGGGCGATCGGATTTGCCGAAGAATCGACGAGCAACTCATCGGAAGTCTGGTCGCTGTTTATGCGCCGTACCCTGATGAGACCGTCGTCAAAATAGAAATATCCGAGCGCGTTTTCGCCTCTGCTTGTGGGGGGATAATAGTCCATGTTAACGGTTACGGCTTTGTTGTTATAAAATATCAGGCTTTCACCCAGATAATTCTTCAAAAGTACGCAGGCTACGCCTTCGTCGCCGAAAGCGAACGCTTCTTTGAACAAGGGCGAGATCACCACAAAGGCGGAGGTACGGTAGCCGAAAAGCCCGTTGTCGCCGCGAAAACGATAGATATCCTTGTTCTGAACGCCGAGATAGCGCGGATATTCGCAGGTAAAGCCGCGGTTATCGTTCTTGTCGTCGTAGTTTGACATTACGAGCGTGCCGCTTTCGCTGAGTATATAGTATTTGCCGCTTTCGCTGACAAACAGCGGTCGGCCGTCGCGGTCGCGCAGATTTGTGAGGGAAAAGCCCTCCGTCATAGACGCTATATCGTTGCCGCTTGGGGTGTAAATGTGCGTCACATCGTCTTTTTCGGTAATAAGATAGCCCATTCTGAGGCTCACAACACCGTCGGAGATTCCCTTGTATGACGAAATATCTACCAATTTAATAATATGTTTTTCGGCGTCAAACACGTCGTAGCTCGGTAAAGCGGGAGATGTCTGCTCAAAAGTCTTCATAGCGGCTTCAAAATCGTCCGTACTCTGACCCGGTTCTTCAGAGGCGTCGGGAGGTACGCTCGACGGCTCCTCGCTGCTTTCGGAAGCCGCCTCCGACGGGATCTCGGATTCGGCGGGATAGGCGCTGTATTCGGGCTCGTCCTTCGAAAGAAACGGAAGATTTCTCTCTGAAGCAAAAATGATGACGAATGCGGCGGCTGCGGCAAGTAGTACGCCGGCAAAGATTTTGCTTATTATGAAAATCAAATTATTTTTAAGCATCTCGAAATTACTCCAAAAAGTTTGATTAGAATTATTTTATCATTAAATGGAGCATTATTGCAAGCGGAAAATGTAAATAATAAATCAAAGCGAAGACAAACTGCGTTTTTCTCCGCGAACCCCTCTTTCTCTGAGAGGTGGCTTTGCCTTCAGTCAGAAAGCTTTTTCTTGCGTCGGCGCTGCTTTTTTACGAAGATTTTTAAATGGGATGAAAAAACTTGAGAAAAACTATTTACAAAACCGGGATTGTGTGTTATAATAAAACCTGCGGCAAAATGCTCATGCATTAATCTGCCTTTTTAGGAGTGCTCAGTAGCCGGTCAACTCCGTCCGCTGCCGGGCATATCCCGTATAATATCATTAAGGAGGAAAACACAATGCTTCAGGGCGAAGTCAAGACAAACATCATCAAAGAATACGCAACTCACGAGGGCGACACCGGTTCTCCCGAGGTTCAGATCGCTATTCTCACCAACAGAATCACTTCCCTTACCGAACATCTCAAGGTCAACCCCAAGGATAACCATTCCCGCAGAGGTCTGTTCCAGATGGTCAGCAAGAGAAGAAAGTTCTTAAACTACCTCATGAAGAACGATATCGAACGTTACCGTTCCATCGTTGAGCGCCTCGGTCTCAGAAAGTAATTTCAAAGCCGTCGCAGTTTTTCGCAGTGAAGGGGCTGCAGGCAAGTCGATGATTTGCGTGCAGCCCCATCAGTTAAGTATGCAGCCAGCATCGGTTTTTCCCGTCTGTCTGCTAAAAAACGGATATGAGCGAGTGCGTTTAGCAGTTAAATATCCATCCGTGACGCGGGTCGTTATTTAAGTGTTAAACCTACTTGCTCTTCCGGTGATTTTTTGTTCGCGCAAGTCGCGAAAAAGAAAGGAAGAAAGAAATGTTCGAAAATTACAGAACCTTTAAGTATGATTTCGCCGGCAGACCTCTTATTATCGAAACCGGCAAAATCGCTCAGCTGTCGAACGGCTCATGCCTTGTTCGATACGGCGATACAGTTATCCTCGCCAACGCAACCGCTTCCGCCGCCCCCAGAGACGGCATCGATTTTTTGCCGCTTTCCGTTGATTACGAAGAAAGACTCTATGCTGTCGGCAAGATTCCCGGCTCTTTCCTTAAGAGAGAAGGCCGCCCTTCCGAAAAAGCAATTCTCACCAGCCGCGTTATCGACAGACCTATCCGCCCGCTCTTCCCCAAGGATCTGCGTAATGATATCGTTCTTTCGCTTATGGTCATGTCTGTCGACCCCGATTGCTCGCCCGAAATTACCGCAATGATCGGTGCGTCCATCGCACTTACCATTTCCGATATTCCGTGGAACGGACCTATCGGCGGCGTATTCGTCGGTCTTGTCGACGGTAAGATCGTAATGAACCCCACCGCAGCCGAGAGAGCCAAGAGCGATCTTGAGCTTACCGTTGCCGCTTCTGCCGAAAAGGTCGTTATGATCGAAGCAGGCGCAAAAGAAGTTGACGACGATACGATGTATGAAGCCATCATGAAGGCTCATGAGACTATCAAGCCCCTTGTCAAGTTCATCAATGATATCCGCGCTGAGATCGGTAAAGAAAAATTTGCATATCCTTCCTGCGAAATCGACCACGACATGTTCGATCGCATTGAAGCTCTTGTCGGCGAAGACGTAAAGCTCGCCCTTGATACCGACGATAAGAAGATCAGAGACGAACGTCTCCAGCCCCTTTACGACAAGGTTTTTGCCGATCTTGAAGAGGATTATCCCGATAGCAAGGTCATGATAAACGAGTGCATGTATAAGCTCCAGAAGAAGATCGTCCGCGAATGGCTCAAGCGCGATAAGCGCCGTGTCGACGGCAGACGTATGGATCAGATCCGCCCGCTTGCCGCAGAGGTCAACCTTCTTCCCAGAACTCACGGTTCTGCACTGTTTACCAGAGGTCAGACCCAGGTCATGACAGTCGCAACTCTTGCTCCGCTCAGAGAAGCTCAGCTCCTTGACGGCATCGACGAGGAAGAGACCAAGAGATATATGCATCACTATAATATGCCCGGTTATTCAACCGGTGAAGCAAAGGCTTCCCGTTCCCCCGGCAGACGTGAGATCGGACACGGCGCTCTTGCCGGAAGATCTCTCGAACCCGTTCTTCCTTCTGTTGAAGAATTCCCCTATGCAATAAGACTTGTTTCCGAAGTCGTTTCTTCAAACGGATCTACTTCTCAGGCTTCTGTCTGCGGCTCTACACTTGCTCTTATGGATGCAGGCGTTCCGATCACCGCTCCCGTTGCCGGTATTTCCTGCGGTCTTATCACCGATGATGACGGAAGCTGGGCAACAATGATCGATATTCAGGGTCTTGAAGACTTCTTCGGCGATATGGACTTTAAGGTTGCAGGTACCAAAAAAGGTATCACCGCAATTCAGATGGACCTTAAGATCGACGGTCTTACACCCGAAATCATCAAGAATGCGCTTGAAACTACCCGCAAGGGAAGATTCTATATAATCGACGACATCATCCTTCCCTGCATCTCCGAACCCCGTTCCGACGTTTCGAAGTATGCACCCAAGATGATCTCCACCAAGATCGAACCCGATAAGATCCGTGAAGTTATCGGTACAGGCGGTAAGGTCATTCAGAAGATCTGCGCCGATACCGGTGCGCAGATCGATATCGAAGACGACGGCAGCGTGTTCATTGCCGCTGTTGATAAGCGTGCCGCTTATAAGGCGCTCGATATCATCAACGCCATCGTTTCCGACCCCGAACCCGGTGCGATTTATACCGGTAAGGTCACCGGAATCATACCGATCGGCTGCTTTGTCGAATACGCTCCCGGTAAGGAGGGCTTGGTTCATATTTCCAAGCTCGATACAAAGCGTGTCGAAAAGGTTGAAGATGTTGTTCACATCGGCGACGAGATCAAGGTTATGGTTCTCGGCGTTGATAATAAGGGCAGGATCAATCTTTCCCGCCGTGACGCTCTCGAAGTCTACGACGAGGAATAATACTGATAAAAATTACGGCGCAAGGGAATTTCCCTTGCGCCTCGTTTTTAATCATACAACAACTGTAATATGGACGTTAAGACAAGCATAGCATTGTAACGGTGATTATTATGAAGACAAAAGTAATACTGTGCATTCTCTGCACTTTGACGGCGCTGAGTCTTTCCTCATGCGTAAGAGACGCGGCGCGCGGAGCGTCGTGCCTTCTTTTCGGCGGCGTTTCCGATACTGCCGTCAATGCTACGGCAAGCGAAACCGACATGTCGGATGAAAGAGAGGAGAGAAATGTGATCAACTATAACTATGTAAAAGCCGTTTGGGTTAGCCAGTTTGATATGGCGGCTGTTTTTCGTCAAAACGAAAGCGGCTACACTTATTCGGTAAAGAAAATGATTTCGAATCTGAAATCCGACGGAATAAACACAGTCATCTTCCAGATACGCCCTTACGGCGACAGCTTCTATGACAGCGAATATTATCCTGACTCCCGATTCACTTCGTCGTGTAGCTTTGATGCGGTGGGAATATTCGTCGACGAATGCCACGCAAACGATATCTCGGTACATGCCTGGATAAATCCTTACCGTCTCGAAACGGAAGATAATATTGATATCGCAAGCTATTTCGGCATGGATCTTTGCAAATGGGAGGGAAGATATTACCTTGATCCTTCCGATGAAAGAGCAAAACGGCTCATCTGCGACGGTGCGCGCGAAGCGCTTTTGAGATATGAGTTTGACGGTCTGCATATGGACGACTATTTTTACCCGACCTCAGACCCCGCTTTCGATGAAAAAAGCTTTTCGGTCTCGGGCGAAGAAGATCTCAGAAGCTTCAGGGAAAACAGCGTGAACGATCTGGTAAAAAGGCTTTACTCCACCGTTAAATCGGTCGACAGCCGCCTTCTTTACGGAATCTCCCCTGCCGGAAATATAAACAGCGTCAGGAAAGTATACTACGCTGACGTCGAGAAATGGTGCTCCGGCAGCGGATATATCGACTATATCATGCCGCAGGTCTATTTTGGCTTTCTTCACGCCAGCTGCCCGTTTGACAAAACCGTTGACGCCTGGGGCGGTATCGTGAAAAACCCCGACATAAAGCTTATCGTCGGCATGACCTTAAGCAAGGCATGTTCAGGAGAGATAGACGGCTACGCCGGTACAGATGAGGGCAAGAACGAATGGCTCAATAACAGCGATGTGATAGCCAGATCACTGCGGTATGTATATTCTTCAAAAAATTGCAGCGGCATATCACTGTTTTGCTATCAGTATCTGTACGATCCGGTCAGCGGCAGCGAAAATCCGCTCATCGTCAAAGAAAAGCATAACTTTTCGTCCCTTCTGAAGTAATAAAACGCGTTACTCTGACATAAAGTTAAATAAAAAAATGTGTGGGAGTAATACGGATATGAAATCAAATTTACAGACGATAAGCATACCGAAGCTTATAAAACCTGAACGCTGCTTCAAGGATATCGAACTTGAAGGGGTACTTCCGGACTATTCACCGGATATATCGAGGCTTGTTCGCGTGGATGCTTCGCCGTATATTGAAAGCGTGAAATGCGATACCAAATGTGAGATAAGCGGCAGAATAATATTCGGACTGCTTTACGAGAGCGACTACAAATCAAAGCTTGCGTACACCACCTTTCAAACGCCGTTTGAGCTTAAATGTGACCATGTTCCGGCGAAGGAGAGTTATCCTGACATGAAATGCGAGTGTACATACCTCACATGCCGCCTGCTCG
Source organism: uncultured Ruminococcus sp. (assembly GCA_964630005.1). Classification (GTDB taxonomy): domain Bacteria; phylum Bacillota; class Clostridia; order Oscillospirales; family CAG-382; genus UBA1206. The sequence goes on from CAZVSW010000002.1 coordinate 7,372, forward strand.
GACAGCGCAAGGTATCTGTAAAAGCGAAGATCGACGCTTCGGTCTCCGGAACACAGGTCGACGATTTTACTGTTGTCGAGCCGGATAGCGGCGACCTGAATATGTTCTTTAAAACGAGCGAGATGAATGTTTCGCTTCCTGTCGCAAGGACCGAGGCCGTGGCAGAGGTCAAAGAAAATATCAGGCTTGACGAAGCGGTGGCCTCTGTGATATACGCTCAGGCTGTCTTCGCTCCGGCTGAAACAGAGGCGTTTGACACATCTGCTTCCGTAAAGTCAAGCATGGCGCTGAACGCGCTTTGCGAATTGCCTGACGGAAGTTATAAGATGATCTCCAAGAATGTCCCTATCGAGGTCTCAGTAAAAAGCGATGCCATAAACAGCGACTGCGAACTCGACGCCGCAGTAGATTATTCGGAGCTGAGCGCCGTTGCCGATCTCGATGAATATGGCGAAAATAAGATCATCAACATGAAATGTACGCTGAGGGCGACGGCAACGGTGAGAAAAAATTCCAAACTGGTGCTCCCGGTCGACGCGTTCAACCGTAAGCATTCGTGCAAATGCGTTTGTAGTGACGCATCGATCGACGCCTATGTGCCTCAGACCGGAAAAACAGTGTCGATCGAACGAAGCCATGCTACCGAGGGCGATCTTACCGCGGTTTTGGGCTCGACGTCTTCGTATGAAATAACAGAAATGCACCAAAGCGGCGATATGCTGAGCATCAAAGGTAAGGTGAAGACCGATGTGCTTGCGCAAAGCGGCGAGTCGGTCGTCAGCCGTACGTTTTCCGATGAATTCGAAGACAGTATGCCATATTCGGGCGACGGCGAACCGGTGTTTATCGATGTTTCTGTGTTTGAATCCAAAGCGGAGCTTTACGGCGACGCGCTCAATATACGGACGATGGCGTTCATCAAACCCGAATATACCGAAAGAAAACAGCTCACTATTCTCACATCAGTTGAGCTCGGAGAGGCGGAAGAGGCGCAAAGCCACGGCTTCAGATTCTATTATCCCGATCAGAATGAAACGCTTTGGGATATAGCAAAAAAGTATCACGCAGACCCCGAAAGGCTGAAAAACGACAACGCCGATTATCTGAGCGACGACGGTAAACTCGTCGGCAAGAGATATCTCTGTATTAAAGCATAAAAACTTTTTCCGGGGGACAGCACTATGTGTTTCCCCCGGATTGTTGATTAGGAAAAAAGCAGTAAATATGAATGTTATAGATGTATTAAAGCAAGAACTTTACAAAATGCAAATGGCATTTACTGGAATTGATATAATTCAGATTAAGGATGGAGTCATTGTCGCGCGTGTTTGCTATCATAATGACAGCATGATTTTAAAACATTTCCAAAGAGATGATTTTAAACGCGAGATTCGAAATTACCAATTGCTGTCGCAACTGCAAATACCTGTTTTGCATATGATTTCTTGTACAGAGTCTTCCATACTTCTGGAAGATGTTATCTGTAGTACGTTCTACCGAATGGGGGAAGAACGTGATTTGGGTGATCCTATGGTTGCAAAGCTTATTGCGAAATGGTATTATCGGCTTCATACGAATGGATATGATTACATCTCAAAACGCGGTAATGATTTATATAGTGAATTGGATGTGTTTAATCCGGAAGCAATTGAGTATATTAAATATCATACGGGTACTCAGAATTGCCCGGCGTGGAGGCTTATAACAGATAATTTTAATCACATGTTGCAAACATTGCGCGAAACACGATTGACGCTGACATATAATGATTTCTACTATACAAATTTAGTTGTTTCAAAAGATAATACATCTGCTATGATGTTTGATTATAATCTGCTTGGTAAAGGATATGCATACTCAGATCTTCGAAACGTTTTATACTCGCTTAAGGCAAGAGCGAAAGACGCGTTCCTTGACGAATATGGCGAATTTGATCGTTTTGAGTCAATTGTTGACGATGTAGTTTCCGTCGTTGTAACTTTATATTTTGCCTGTCAAAGAAAACAGTTCCCCTCGTGGGCAAAATCGACTTTAGATATCGTCAATACTGATTTTACGGATAAAGTTTATCGCATGTTGGAGCAACGATAAAACATTTAGAACGTGTTCACACTAACCGAAATATGACATTAGATGCGCGTTGGAACACGCTCTAAACCGATGTTGAATGATAATGTCGGATGCTTGGGCTTGAATGAAATATTATTAAGGCAATATCGTCATGATTATGCGGTATTGCCTTAAAATCTTTCAATAATTTAACTGACAGTTGAATTTGTATTTCGGTATAATATCTTCCAAACAATAGGATTAAGTGTTATACTACATACACGGTACCGGAATTCAGCAATTGGAGGTCTATTATGACAGAAACAATGGGGCAGATCATTAAAAGGCTGCGAAAAGAAAAAAACCTTACGCAAGAGGAGCTTGCGGAGCAATTGTGCATTTCCTCTGCGGCGGTTTCCAAATGGGAGAACAATACCAGTATGCCGGACATATCGCAAGTTGTTCCGCTTGCGAATCTGTTTGGCGTTTCTACCGATGTGTTATTCGGTATGTACGGATCAAATTATGATGAAGAGGTCAAAGCGCGGTTAGAAGAGATATTCCGTATTTATGACAACTGTCAGGACGGCGATGAAGCGCCGACGGCGTTGGTAATTCTTGATAAATACCGCGAAGCGATGAGGGTATATCCAAATAATTCCACTATTATGGTAAATGCTATGGCGTTTGCGGAAGAGGTTTTGACATACAACTCCGCAGAACTCAGTGAATTGATCGGTCAAAACGGTATCAATTACATTAAGGAAGAAATCGTTCGCTGGGCGGAGCTTGTAATCAGATTCAGCCCATCGATAGACGATGTTTTGGCGGCAAAGGGCAGGCTGATTGGCATACATGTCCGCAGTGAAAACTGGAAAGAGGCTTTTAAATTGGCAGAAACTTTCCCGCGCGATGTTTGCGCAACACGTTCCATTCAGATGGCAAAGCTGAAACACGATTCTGGCGATATTCCGGGAGAACGCTCACTGCGTTGTCGAAACATTTGCGAACTTGCAAGTCAGTTGGCGCACCAAACGGTAATGCTTGGCAATCTTTATAGAAATGAAGAGAAGTACAGCGAAGCGCTGTATTGCTATTCGTTCTTCGGAGATATGGTTGAATCCATATACCGTGATGAAGAATATAGACCGCCGTTTGTTTATGATCAAATCGCTCTGTTCCGATCTCCTGCGGTATGTATGGTGAAACTTGGGAGAAACGATGAGGCAATCGATTTGCTTGAAAAGGGAATACGTTTTGTGAAAAAGCAAGCGGAAAACTATAACAAAAAGAAAAAGCTTGACGTACCGCTTCTCGCAGACTGTTCTTTCGGGTATGGCTATGACGGAGGGGCTGAATATTCTAATGTTAAAAGCAGATTGAAAAATATGATCTGCGGGGATGATCTTGCTCCTCTTGCTCAGAATTCCCGCTATCAAAAGCTTTTAGAAACAGTTGATTCAATAGATTGATAAGTGTAAGGTTTATTTCCGACAAGCGCCAAATACGATCAGTACATTCTATAGAATCATGCAAACCGAGCCAAACGCTTGAAAGGGCGTTTGGCTCGGTTTAGTTTAATTTCGGGTTACTTCTTTTTCTTTTTACTTATGACAAAGCCGACAGCGCAGGCGGCGACGACGGCGATGCCGCCGATGATGCCAAGCAGGAGTCCGTTTCCGCCGTTTTGCGGCTCTTCGGTCTGGGGCGTCGAGGCGGTCGCAGGGGCTGAGCCTGACTCTTCGCCGGAAGAGGCTTCTGATTCATCGGACGGCGGCTCGGATGACTCTGCCTTATCGTCCATTACGGGAAGCAGTGATACCGTGCCTTTATACTCTGCGCGGGAGAATTTTTGAATTCGGGAAGCAAGCTCGACGTCCTGAAGCAGATATGTGTCGTCTTTGTAAAGCGCATTCAGCGCATTGCAGAGCGCCACCGCATCTTCTCCGTGCTCTTTCAAAAGGGAAGCGAGCTTTTCGCCGCGTTTTTCGCCGTTTAGCGAATCATACAAAGCGAATCTCTTTTCGGCGGTCTTCAGAAGCGCCTTGACGCTTTCGCTTTCGAAAGCGGTGAAGGACAATGCGTGTGACGCGAGAGCGTCTGTGACAAGCTGTGCGGCATAGCCGTGATCGCGGTATGCGCCCCATTCAAAATATCCGATGCCGTCGGCGCCGTAGATCGCGGTTTCGCGCGTTTGGCGGTACATTTCATCCATTGTAAGCGACAGATAAGCGCCGTTGCCCATGACGAGGAAGCTCGAATCGCCGATATACTCCCTGAACCTTATGGTAGAAGCCTGCATGATTCCTTCTGCGTAGGACATGGGATAGATGCCGTCGACCCAGCCCTCTTTAAGCCAGACACTGCTGTCCTGGCAATATGCTGCCGGCGCTGTGTAATCCGCAACGGCGGCGGTGATGTAGAGGTCGGGGCGAAGTTCGCGTATGATAGCAGAAAATTCTGATACGCGGCGGGCGATGAGGTCGGTTTTGAACTGAACCCATTCGTTCCAGCGCGGGTGAGCGGAAAGTTGTGCGGCGATATCGTCAACTACCGATGTGTCACAGCCCTTTTCGGACGCGAAAAGCTCTTTCATGGCGTCGTCATAGCCATAGTCTGTCTGACCGTCGTAGTAGGGGAAGCGTATGTAGTCGTACTGAAGCCCGTCGATGTCATAACGGGTTATGACATACGTCAGGTATTCCTTGAAATATTCAATATATTCCTCATTAGCGGGGGAGCAGAACTTTTCTTCGCCGATAACGCCTTGGTTTGTCTTGGTGAGGTATTTCGTAAAGCGCTGGTCGGCGTTATAAAACACGGGGATGGTGACAATAAGCTCTATGCCCTCGTCGTTGCAGGCTTTGACATATTCGCCGAGCAGGTCGAACGACGCGACGCCCTTGCCGGGTGCATAGGGGTATTCTTTTGAAAGCTTCAGCATTTTGGGTTCTATGCCGAGCAAAAGCTGATTCAGCCCTGCTTCGCGCATCTGCTTTACGGTTGCTCTGACTTGGTCTGCGTTTTTTTCAAGCGGCGAATACCATGTGCCGCGTATTTCCACATCGCGGCTTTCAATAAGCATACGGCTGATCGCTTTGAGGTCGGAAAGGGCCGCGTCGCGCTCTTCAAGGGTCGAGATATCTTTTGCTCCGGCTTCTGAAACAAGCTTTTCGACATTTTCGTAATCGATCAATCTGAGCTGTTTTTTCGCTTCTTCAAGCTCTGATCTCAAATTGTTTATCTCATTTCCGACAGTTGCGGAAAGCATTTCTTCGTTGTATGTAACTGTGACGATATCGTTTTTGAGCTCACAGTGTGCGCCGGGGATAAAGTACATCCTGACGTTTTCTTTGTCTGCGCCTTCAATGACGGAAAGTACATAGCCGCCTGCGGGGACGAGACTGTCGTTGCTTCCGGCTTCGACGACATAGCCGTCTTTGTCAATGACGACCTCATAGCCGTAACCGTTTGTACCTGTACGCGTTCCGGCTTGGTTATAGATGACCACGGTGTTGGAATAGCGCACGTCGTTATAGGTAGTGACCTTGATGGACCATTCGTAAAACGGGTCGATCTGTCCTTTTGAGGCGAGAACACGGCTGCCGTATTCATCGAACACCACGTTGAATCCGATGTCGATAAGGTCGTACATGTTCTTGCCCTTATCGCCCGTGCCGGAAACGACCATGCCGCCTTCCGGGATGGCGAGCTTTCTGCCGCGAACGTCACCGCCCGGGATTTTTTCTGTTACTTTGCCGGAAGCGTCGACAATGACGTTATATCCGTATTCGTTCTGTTCGGTGGTTTCTCTGTCGCGGTATACCACCATAGTATCTGCCCAGCGTGTTCCGTTGACAGAATCGACGTGAATCATCAATGTTTCCTCCTCATCCGCCTTGGCGGGAATAAATATGGTGCAGAGCATAAGAGCGAGCAGCGCCGCCATAGCCCTTGCGGAGCGTTTTTTCATAAGCGTGATTCTCCCGAAAAATGTGTTTTGATTTGTTATAAGTATACCTGAGAAGGCACTGTTTGTCAAGAATCAGTTGCGCCGCAAAGAAAAAGTCGCCCACCTCTAAAAAGGGCGAACGACGATGCAAACAAAAGAGAACAGCCGTGCCGTTAAAGAAGCGTACGGCTGTTCTCATTTAAAAACAATAAAATCACTTGTTTCGGTCGCAGAAATCGGTTTTCTTACACTCGGGGCATTTTAGCAACCGGTATTTCCCCAAGTGTATCCACGCTGAAAACGAATACCATTTTGGCTTAAATACTGTTTGGCATTTGGGACAGCGATATGTTTTTGATATTACCAACACATGCGCATTCACTATTATAAAGATGACCGGAAGTGCTATGAGATACCACGGGACGTCATAGTGTTCATTGAACCAGTTTATCTGACAAGAGGTCAGGCTGAAGGCTGTAGCGCATAGCAATAGAAGAAGCGAAAGTTTAGTTTTCATTGATGTACTCCTTTTTGGTATCATAATAACTGAGCCACAATCCATCGATCTCCAGATCATTAATGATATAAGTGATTTTCAATCCGAGATTGCTGTATCTCAGGTATTTACACATTTTATGCTTATCAACTGCAACGTTTTTTTCGATCTGAATAAAAGCTCCGAGCGGTTTTAATGTGTCGTCGCGTATTGTGTCGAACACTTTTTGAGGCATATAGCTGATCAGCTTCTCACTGAAATGTTCATATAGCGTATCTGTGTGACCCTCAATTATAGCCAGTGTGCATTCGTCGGCGATCTGCCGCGCCGGCATATCTTCATGAGCCTCAGAAAGGTTTTTTGCTTCCAATATGTTTTTTCCGTCTGCCATCTGAGTCAGAGCTTCGTTCAGAAGACCGATTTCGCTAATTCGCTTTTCTATCGAGGCATATAACTCAGCACGCTTCAGAATTATCGTGTTTTTCAGCTCCAAATCGTTCTTTTGCAGTGCACTGATCGTTTTGACCGATAATCCGAGTGTGCGTAAAACTATGACGTTTTTAATCTGCGACAGTTGTTTTTCGGTGTACTGACGGCGATTTGAAAGCCCGACGGTAGTACTTTGTATGATACCGTTTTTCTCATAGAAACGCAATGTGCGCGAGGTTGTGCCGAGCAATCTGCACACTTCTGTTATGTCGTACAGCCTGTCATCGTTCATTTTCCCTACCTCCGTTATTAAATGAAAACAGCTTCAATAGATTGTGTATATGATTATAGCACTTGACGCCGCGTCAATGTCAATAGGTACTCTGATGAAATAAAATAAATTTTCAGGGAGTCGTTGGATTTTAACGACTCCCTTGCTTATTTTTATAGCAGTGAACTGAAAACCGTTGCGTACGGCGACGGATCGGTGAGAACGCAGACGGAAACTATGATGCACAGCACAATTGATATTACTATCGTTATGCGCGACGGCTTCTTATAGCGCAGTACATTCTTTACCCTTGCCTTGACGCTTGTTTCGCCAAAGGCGAGCGGACATGCGCCGATATGCTTTTTTGAAGTGCTGCAATTGAGCAGCGCCTCCGAATACGCCTTTTTAATGTCGCTGTCGCTGTCGCGCAGTACTTTTTCGTCGCACGCGAGCTCTATATCGCGGCAAAACAGCGTATATGCCAGCCATAACAGCGGGTTGAACCAATACACGCAAAGCAGTGCGAAGCCGAGCAGCTTCCATACATGGTCAAGCCTTTTAAGATGCGCGCGTTCATGAGCGATCACATATGAATTGTTTTGTTCAGCCATGCGAGAGGGCAGGTATATCTTAGGACGGAATATCCCGAAGATGAACGGCGTTCTGACGCGGTCGCAGAGCCTTACTCCGTCTTCGACGGTCAGAAATTCGCGTACGGTATGTCTTGTTTTGATATAGCTTGCGGCGGTGTAGATAAGCATTGCCGCCGCGCCGATAAGCCAGATAACCGACGCTAACGCCATGACTATCTGCATAGGATTTACGCTTGCGGCTTCTGACGGATAAAGCGGCGAAAGCACGGCGTTGTTTATCGCGTTGTCGATGAATGAAATGCCGCTGTTGATCGCCGGGGCTTTGGAGAGCATGATATTGCCGGGCAGTGTGTCAGCGCTTGGGATAATGCTGAATATGCTCTGCGACGAAAAGGGAAGCATAAGCCTCAGCGCAACAAGCCCCCAAAGGGCGGCGTGTATCCTTTTAGGCGCTTTGAAAAGCAGTAATTTCAATATGATAACGGCAATTGCCGTCCAACCGGCGGTTATGCTCATATTGAATATCCTGAGAAAGACGGTTTCCATATTTCAGCCCTCCTTATATTCGTCGATCAGCTTCTTCAGCTGTAAAACTTCCTCGGGCTTCAGCGGCTTTTTTGATGTGAACGCGGCAAAAAACGCGGGAAGCGATCCGCCGAAGCTTTCGTTTACAAATCGCTCGCTTTGCGCGGCATAAAAATCATTTTTCGATATGACGGAAGTTACCGTTCCCTTGGCGTTTGCAAAAATTCCCTTATCGCAAAGCCTTTTTAAAACGGTAAATGACGTGCTCTTTTTCCATCCCAAAAGCTCTTCGCTTTTTTTGGCAAGCTCAGATGATGAGATCGGCTCGTTATCCCAGATTATGTCGGCAAATCTCGCCTCAACAGTCCCCATTGATAAGTCTGACATGGTGTATTTCTCCTTTTTATATGTTGGTCTACAGCTGTAGTACATATATTCTACACCATGTAGACTGATTTGTCAACCCCCATTTTACTGTTTTATATGTGAACACGCTCTGACGATATCGGGCGGCTGTTGCCGTAAAAGGCGAAAAACTTGACAAACGCCCGAAAAAGCGTTATAATACACGGGATAAGCAAGTATAACAAGGAACTGAGCTATGCTTTCTCAAAACGAACGTATTACGGTATTGAAGGTGATCGGCGCAGTCATCCGGAACGGTACTGTACCTTTCCCCATGAACGGCACCGACTATAACGCGATATTCAACTGCGGCGCTTCCCATGGATTCGGCGCATTGCTTTGTCGCGGCTTTAAGGAGATATATCTTCCCTCCGACGTTGCAGAGGCTTACGCAAAAAAAGAAGAGGATTTTGAAAAACGCCGCGCCTGCCTGAAAAGGCTTATGCGTCTTCTTGACGAAGCGGGTTATAAATATATGCTTCTCGACGGCGCTGCGCTTATGGGACTTTACGGCGACGTGCATCTGCGCTTTGGCAAAGATTTTAATCTGCTGGTTGAAGAAAGCAAGCGCGAATCCATTCGCTATTATATTCAGAAATATGGCTTTTCTCACGTAAGAGAATGCCGCGGCGCGAATTTCTTTATGAACGGCAACGCGCGTTTTTGCATCATGTCGCTTCAGATGGCGTACGGTAATCGTCTTGACCTTTGGAAGCGCGCTTCGCTTGCGCCGAATTCCCATTCGGCATATGTGCTTTCTGCGTCTGACAGATATATCTGCGCGATGCTAAAACTTAAACAGCGCCTCGACGCCGGTTTCGGCGGCGTAATGCAACTTGTTGATATTTTTGTGCTTAAGCTTGCCATGAGCGGCAGGCTTAACGACGATTATATAAGGGCGGCAGAAGAAAGACTGGGGCTCGGTATGACTGAAACCCAGGTCGAAAGCGCCTATCACGCACTGTTTTTAGATGAAAATAACATTAAATATAACGATAGTTTTATCGAAAAAGTTTTTCGCGATGTTCCGTCAAAGCTCCCGGAAAAATATGTTACGCCTGAGCGGCGCAGGTTTTTCAGACGGCTCAAGATCATAACCGCCACGGCGGCTGTTGCCGGAATTGCGGTTGCCGCCATTTCGATCACGCTTATTATAAGCAACAGATCCTCTCACGACGACCCGATACCCCCTGATAACAGCGAATGGGTCGGCGAAAGCAGGGAAGTCAAGGAGATCGAGACCGCCTTCGGATACTATAACGGAGAAGTTGACGCCGGCGGTGTTCCGAACGGCCGCGGCACTCTTAATTATTATACCGGCGACGTATATGTCGGCGAATTTTCGGGCGGAAAGCGCGACGGCAACGGTAAGACCGTGTTCAAAACCGGCGGAAGCTATGACGGCGAATATAAAAACGACGTCATGTCTGGCAGCGGCACGATGATATACGCAAACGGCGACGTGATAAGCGGCGAATTCAAAAATAATCTGCCAAACGGCAAATGCGAAGTCAAGTATTCTGACGGCACGGAGTATTCGGGCGAGCTTGCTGACGGCGTACGTAACGGCGAAGGCAGGTTTACGTACCAGAACGGCGATGTGTATACCGGCAACTTTGAAAACGGCTTCCGCTCCGGATACGGCGAATACCGCTATTCCGGCGGCGCAGTATATAAAGGAAACTGGATCGACGGCGTGCAAAACGGCGAAGGTACGTTCAAGGACAAGCTTGGCGAATATGAAGGTAACTTTTCCGGCGGCGTTTTTGCAGGTAAGGGCACATATAAATATACCAACGGCGACATATATGTCGGCGATTGGAAAAACGGAAAGCCGCATGGCAGCGGCAAGCTCACCAGCGGCGGCGAAGTTTATGAAGGCAGCTTCCAGAACGGTATAATCAGCGGCAGCGGGCAAAAAACGTTTGCCAACGGCGATATCGCAAAGGGTACGTTTGTAAACGGAAAGCTGGAAGGAAACGCCGAATACTTTTTCAAGACCTACGGATACTGGCGCAAGGTGCTTTATAAGGACGGAAAGCTGGTGAAGTATCTTGATGAGAATTGAGAACCAGGTATGAAGGTGGCTGTAATAGGTTCGAGAAGCCTTGCTGTCTCATGCGAACAGCTCGAAAAGCTGCTTCCGCCCGGTACAGACGAGATCATTTCCGGCGGCGCGGTAGGCGTCGATACTTCGGCTGAGCTTTACGCCGATGAGCACCGCATTTCAAAGCATATAATCCTCCCGGATTATAACAGATACGGTAAGAATGCGCCCGCCATCCGCGATATGCGTATCGTTCAGCTCGCCGATATTGTCATTGCCGTTTGGGACGGCAGGTCTACCGGAACCGCGTTTTCCGTAAAATATGCAAGAGAGATCGGAAAACCGGTTAAGGTATATAAAAAAAATATGTAGAAAACAGCAGGTGTTTTTTATGCAAAAGACAAAAAGTAAGATTCTATCAACAACATATATAGCGCTGTTTGCCGCGCTTATTGCGGTTTGCGCGTACATAACCATTCCGCTCCCGTTCGGAGTGCCGTTCACGATGCAGACGTTCGGAGTCTTTGCGGCTCTTGCCATATTGGGCGGCAGACGCGGTACGGCGGCTATCTCCGCCTATATACTGCTCGGCGCGGTAGGAGTTCCCGTTTTTGCGGGCTTCAGAGGCGGCGTTTCGGTCCTTCTCGGACCGACCGGCGGATATATTGCCGGCTTCATCGCGGCTGCTCTTGTCTATTGGCTCATCACTTCCCGTCGGAATACAATGCCGGTCAGGATAATGGCAATGGTTGCGGTCATGGCGACATACTACGCGTTCGGTACGGTATGGTATGCGGCAGTTACCGGCGGCGGTATCGCAGGTCTTGCCGCGGCGGTTGTAAAATGCGTTTTGCCGTTTGTGATTCCGGATGCGGTGAAGTGCGCGGCGGCCCTTGTGATCTCCAAACGTATAAATTCAAAATTCATCGGGCTTTAAGATATAAGAGCCGGCTGTTTGGCAAGGGAACAAACAGCCGGATCAACGCAAAAACAAACTACGTTTTTCTCCGCTTTGACGCCGCAACATCTGGTTGCGGCGTCTCGGTTTTGTTGCAAGCATAGATAGAGATTGCAAGCATAGATTGAAATTCCCGAAAAAACGAGTCATACCAATGACTGTTATGCGCTTTGTTGCATATATAAACACAAAATGTACATCACTTGAACCAAAAATTGCATTTATATGTCAAAAAAACTCAATCTCTACTTGACAAACGGTGAAACTGTATGTTATAATTAATGTGATTAAATTATGTGTCGCCGCACTCTTTGGTTGCCGAGTCGGTGGCGTCAAGTGTACTGGCGACGCATGAAATATCTAAAAAAGGAGTTTTCAATTCTTATGAAACGCAAATTTACTGCTGTAATCGCGTTCGTACTTGTTTGTTGTCTCATGATGGCTATGTTTGCTTCCTGCAATAAGCCCGAAGACAACGAAAGCTCTGATGTATCTACACCGAGTGAACACGAACACGTTACATTTGACCCCAACAAGGATTACGTTTACAAGGATGCAGTAAGTACTCTCGCTGCAAACTGGAATCCTCACACCTGGCAGGTTGAATCTGATCAATATCCTCTTCTGTATACCCAGGTCGGCCTTTACGATTTCGTCTTCAATGACGAGCTTCATCCCTCCGAGGTTGAAGGCATAGAACCCTATGCGGGATATGTCATCATCCCCGAAATGGCTGCCGAACTGCCTGTCGATGTTACCGAAGACGTTAAGAAGATCGACAATAACAAATATGGCATTCCCGAAAGTGCTACCAAGGGATACGCTTATAAGATCAAGCTGAATCCCAACGCTAAGTGGAGCAATGGCGAAGCCATCAATGCCGACACATGGATCTACTCCGCTCAGAAGCTCTTCGATCCGAAGCTTCTTAATTACCGTGCTACCGACGCATATGCCGGCGCTTTCTCTATCGCTAACGCCGAAAAATATGCAAGAGCAGGTCAGCCCGGCGTCAAAAACTATAGTGCTATCGGCATGACCGTTGAAGAATACGTTGCACAGGGCGGCAAGGTCGAAGACCTTCTTGTCGATATGTCAGGCTTCTGGAACGTCAGCTCCGCCGACGGTCTTAGCTACGCTTCCGTTACCGATGACAGAATGGTTCGTGACGAAGCTATTCCGGAAGGCGAAGACGAGGACTATGTTTCCGCTAAATATCTCTATGATAATTATCTCGCTCCCGGCGCTCCCTATGCCCCTTATGCAGGCATGTACCTCGGAACAGGCGAACTCTTCACCTATGATAAAGACTACTCCTTTGATAATGTAGGTATCTACAAGACAGGCGATTACGAAATCACTGTTGTGCTTTCCAAATCCCTTACCGATTTCTACCTCCTTTACTATATCGGCGGTTGGGCACCTCTGGTTTACGAACCCCTTTATGAATCCTGCCTCAGCCAGGACGAAAACGGCGTTTGGTCCAGCAACTATTGCACCAGCCTCGAAACCTCTATCTCCTACGGTCCTTACAAGATGGACTCCTATCAGAGCGGCAGCTCCATGAGCTTCGTTAAGAATGAATACTGGTATGGCTACACCGACGGCAAACATACCTATGTTGACCCCACCGATAACAAGATCTATGACATGTATCAGACCACCAAGATCACAACTCTCGTTGTTGGCGAAGCAGCCACCCGTAAGGAGATGTTCCTCAAAGGTCAGGTAATGTCCTATGGTCTCCAGGCAGAAGACTTCGAACAGTACAGAAGCAGCGAATCTTGCTTCTTTACTCCCGACGAAACCATCTATTTCTTCATCTTCAACGGCCATGTTGACGCTATCAAGAACCGTGAAGCAAACGATGGCTTCGATCAGACCAAGTACGATCTCGAAACCCTGACACTTGAATCCTTCCGCAGAGCAGTTGCCGTTACATACGACAAAGAAGCTCTCTGTACCGCAATCTCCCCCGCACGTTCCGGCGGTTACGGTATTATCGGTAACAACTATATCTATGACCCCGTATCCGGCGCTAAGTACCGTGATACCGATCAGGCTAAGAAGGCTCTTTGCAATTTCTACTCTGTTGACGTAAGCAAGTACGCCGACCTCGACGCAGCCGTTGATTCTATCACCGGTTACGACCCTGTCGCCGCAAAAGAACTCTATCAGACGGCATTCGAAGAAGCTCTTGAAAAAGGCTTCATCACCTCCAAAGACGGCAAGACCTGCGATCAGACCATCGAGATCGAATACGCTGCAAGCGACATTGACTCCTTCCAGGAAAAGATCGTTGACTATCTTACCAAGATGATGGGCGAAGTAACTGTCGGCACTCCTTTCGAAGGCAAGATCGTCTTCAAGCTTTCTGCTCCTCTCGGCAACGGCTGGTCCGATAACATCAAGAACGGTCTCTCCGATACCGTGCTCGGCGGTTGGGGCGGCAGCGCTCTTGACCCCTATGCTCTTACCGACCTTTACGTCAACCCTGCTTATACGTTCGACGCAGGCTGGTTCGATGCTAACAAGATCAATATGACCGTTAATATTGACGGCAGCGACCTCACCATGACCCTTTACCAGTGGTCCGACGCTCTTAACGGTCTCACCGTTACTGTCGGCGGCAAGGACTATAACTTCGGTTACGGTCAGGCTGATAACGAAGTAAGACTTACCATTCTCGCCGCTTTCGAAAACACCATTCTTCAGACCTATGACTATATCCCCATGATCCAGAATGCAGGCGCTTCGCTCCTCTCTCACCAGGTTTACAACGTAATCGATGAGTACAACGCAATTCTCGGTCGCGGCGGTATCGCATACATGAAGTATAACTACGACGAACAGGCTTGGAAGGACTTCGTTGCTCAGCAGGGCGGCACTCTCAGCTACTAATATCGTCTTAGATATTTACTTTTAATTTAATTTTCAGTATCGAAGCGCTTATGCGCTTCGATACTGAGTCCATTTATTAATATCAACACCGCTTTAAGCGTTTGATAACATACATGCTCAGACGCTTGATATGCAAAATAAAGATGGGCCGGAAAACAGCTTTTTAGCTCGTCTTCCGGTCGCTTTTCTTTAAGACAATACCACGCAGTCCTGTCGTCAGAATTATGCGGTATCGCCTTAAACCTGAACGGAAATTTCGGGACATTTAATCAGAACGTCCATTCGGTTGCTCCTCAGACTCTCGCGCCGAGAGGAGCGCATGACCTTACTGCAAATATCAGCGCGAGCGATCAATATGCTTGCAGGCCCGAAGGTTTACAAGCAAAAAATTATAATAAGTTCGGAGGATTTTAAATGCTCAAATCTACACTGAAATATATAGTTCAAAGAATAGCGCTGATGCTATTTACACTTCTGATTATATCGTTTATCTGCTTCGTACTTATTAGAATGCTTCCGCCCGTTGAGCTCCCTGCCGGAGACCCCCACTCCGCTATCATCGAAGCACAGCGTGAAGCTAAAGGCTATAACAAGCCTTATATGGTTCAGTTCGGCATCTTTCTTCGTGATATATTCACAAGATTTGACTGGGGTCTCAGCGACTACCTTTTCAGAGGTCAGTCGGTTGTTGCCGTATTTGCCGGCAAGCTCCCCGCAACCATTATTATCAACATATTGTCGATTATTCTGAGCATTCCTATCGGTATCGCATTTGGTATTTTTGCCGCACTCAAGAAAAATACATGGATCGACCACACCATTTCAACTGTTACGATGGTGTCGATCTCGGTACCGTCGTTTGTGTATGCTTTTATCATACAGTATTTCCTTTCTTTCAAGCTCGGCTGGTTTCCTTTCCTTTTCGGAACAAATATCCACAGCGAACCGCTTGTCGGCTCGTCCTATCTGACCTGGCCCTATATCTACAGTATGCTGCCGGCGGTGCTTGCGCTTTCCTTCCCCGTTATTGCCGGCTTCACACGTACAACCCGTGCGGAGCTTACCGAAGTTCTTACTAACGAGTATATGCTCCTTGCCCGCACCAAGGGTCTCACAAAAACACAGGCAACTGTCCGCCATGCTTTCAGAAACTGCATGGTCGTCGTCGTCCCCGAGATCTTCGGTGAATTCATCGGCGTCATGAGCGGTTCTCTCATTATCGAAAAGATATTCTCCGTTCCCGGTATCGGCGGCTTGTACCTCAATTCCATCAACGCGCGCGACTATCCTCTGTTTATGATGCTTACGGTATTCTATACGGTCGTAGGTCTGCTCGCCGCAATCGTTGTCGATATCAGCTACAGCTTTATCGATCCCCGTATTCGCGTCGGCTCAAAAAAGTAATGTAAGAAAGGAACGGCTATGGAAAACAACAACGCTAAAGGTATGGAAAACATCCCTGCGGAAATGTTTGAATTTGCGCAGGAAAGTGTTGCCATTCACGATAAAAAACTCTCCACAAAACAGCGCGGCTATTTCGCCGATGCATTTCAACGTTTTAAGAAAAACAAATCATCGCTCGTTGCTGCCTGCATTATCGGCTTTCTCGTTCTTTATGCATTGATCGTACCGATCGTCTCGCCATATACGGTTAAAGATAAGAACAATGTGTATGTCAATTATCCTCCGTTCATCCCCAGCTTCGCGGAAAGCAAGAGCGGAATCTTCAACGGCGGCATCACTTATGATGACCAAAGCGAATTCCAGCTCCAGGCGTGGCACGCTATCGGTCAGGAGACCGGTCGTGACCCCGTTATAAGTATCAACGGTTTTAAAGAAGTTGAATCTATTAAGCGCGGTCAGAAGGTCAAGACCAAGTACTATTCTATCGATATCGACCGTTACTACGGCGTAGGTATACGCACTCAGGTCATTTCCTATGAGGAATTCCAGCGCATTCAGGATTGGCAGAACGAAAATAATATTCAGGTGCTTTATCCGGTTGTAAGCCCTAAGGATATCGAGGGTATCAACAACAACCCCAACATCTGGTACAAGGTCTCCGACTCCAGAGGTACTCCGATAAAGGACAGCGACGGCAATCTCATCCCTGCATACAGCACCGATGCAAGCATTGCCGGTCCGGTCGAATATAACAGCATCCGCATTGCAGGCGACGACGGCTCGTATATTTACAGCCTTGGTAAATCGGGCTCGCTTCAGTGCCGCGTTGACTATTATAACTATTATATCTACCTTAACGGCAGAGAACCCTACTTCATCTTCGGCACAAACACCATGGGTCAGGATCTTTTCACCGCCATTGCTATAGGCGCAAGATTCTCGCTCATCTTCGCAATCGTCGTTTCCGCGATCAACCTCACAATCGGCGCGATCTACGGCGCTATTCAGGGCTACTACGGCGGCATTCTCGACCTTATTATGGACCGTATCGCCGATATACTCTCGGGCGTTCCGTTTATCGTTGTCGCAACTCTGTTCCAGCTCCATCTCGCTCAAAGGGTGGGCACGGTGGTCTCGTTCCTGTTCGCCTTTGTCCTGACCGGCTGGCTGGGCATGGCGGCACTCACAAGAACACAGTTCTACCGTTTCAAGGGTCAGGAATTTGTCTATGCCGCAAAAACCCTTGGCGCGTCGGACAGACGGCTTATGTTCAAGCACATTTTCCCCAACTCATTGGGTACGATAATCACCAGCTGCGCACTGGTAATCCCCGGCGTTATCGGTTCTGAAACCAACCTTACCTACCTCGGTATAGTTAACCTTTCCGAATTTGCCGGAACGACTGTCGGCGTTCTTATGGCGCAGGGACAGACGGTCATGACGACCTCGCCTCACGCCATGTTCTATCCGGCGATCTTTGTCTCCCTCCTGCTTATATCCTTTAACCTGTTCGGCAACGGTCTCCGTGACGCCTTCAATCCTTCCACGAGAGGAGCTGACGACTGATGAGCGAAAAGAAACTTGAAGTCAAAAACCTGACAATATCATTCCGTACATCCGGCGGCAAGCTGCGCGCCGTAAGAGGCATCAACTTCGACCTCTATAAGGGCGAAACGCTGGCGATCGTCGGCGAATCAGGCTCCGGTAAATCGGTCACATCAAAAGCCATTCTCGGCATTCTTGCCGGCAATTCGATCATCGACGGCGGCGAGATCATCTACGACGGCAAGGACCTTCTGAAGATCTCCGAAGAGGATTTTCACAAGATCCGCGGCGATAAGATCGCAATGATCTTCCAGGATCCGATGTCCAGCCTTAATCCTATCGTCAAGATCGGTAAACAGCTTACCGAGGCTATGATCTTAAAGGGCAAAGCAAGACAGCGCGAGAGTAAGCTCATGTTCAATAACTATCTTGAGCTGCTCCGCACCAATATGATCGCGGCTATAGCAAACGGTGACAGCGCAAAGGCAGATGCGATCACGCTTAAATGCAAGGATTTCAACAAGTTTGAATATAAACATCTCGACCTTGAATCCAAGTATAATTCCTGTCATTCTTCCGCCGCCGATGCTCTTGACGATATCGAAGTCATTACCTTCGAAATGAGCAAAAAGGGCGCTAAGGATGTTAATTACCGCGTTAAAAAGATCCTCAAAAACGCAAAGAATTCTATCGGCGAATACGTCGTTTCCGAAAAGGCAGAAGAGCTTACTTCGCTCATCGCAGACGTAAAAACGGCGCTTTCGGCAGATAAGCACGGCAAGGATCTGTCATACCCCAACACCAGCGCACAGCTTTTGAAGATCGCGGACATACTCCGTGATGCGCTCGCCAAGACAGAGCCCGACTTCTTCTCGATGGGCTATTATCTGACGTTTTGCAGCGACCCGCTCCCCGATATGCCCACAGATAAACTCAATGAATTCCTCGCCGGGTATCATAAAGATAACTTCATGAAGGATTTCATCGCAGACGCAGAACGCGGTGTTTCGTATGCCGCAAAGACGGCCGCAGATAAAAAGCGCGAAGCCCTTGCGGTGCTTAAAAAAGAGCGCGAGGTATTTTGCGCAGAGGCTTTGGATGAGCAACAGTGCAAGAATGCCGTCGAAAACATGGCAAAAGCAGTTGAAGCCGCCATCGACCGCCTTGAGATCGTTAAAGACGGTCTCGAATATACCTTCAGTGAAGCTATAAAGGCTTCGGTAGCGCTCTATTTCGCTTCAGTTAAGAAAAACGGCGAGGAAGCTGCGCGCTATGAGAAGCAAAAGGCAAAATACGACGCAATAGTTGCGTCCGGCAAGACCCCTAAGGAAGAGGTCGTCCCCGCTGTTATCACTGACCTAGAAGAAGCAAAAGACGATATTCTGCGCGAGATCGACCGTATCTGCGCTCATTACGACGAGCGCCTTGCCGATTTTGCAAAGCGTGATTTCGGCGTCGAAACCGTTTCGCTCATCGATTTCTTAAAACACTGCGCTTCCGGCGTGGTTAATAAGGTGACCAAAAGCATCGCCAAGGCAAGGGCTATCAAGCTTATGGAAGAGGTTGGTATTTCCGAGCCGCGTAAGAGATATAATCAGTATCCGTTCGAATTTTCCGGCGGTATGCGTCAGCGAATCGTCATCGCGATAGCGCTTGCGGCTGACCCTGATATTCTTATTTGCGACGAACCTACCACTGCGCTTGACGTTACCTTCCAGTCTCAGATACTCGAGCTGATCAACAAACTGAAAAAAGAGCGCAAGCTTTCGATCATATTCATTACCCACGACCTCGGCGTTGTCGCCAATATGGCCGACCGCATCGCCGTTATGTACGCCGGCAAGATCGTGGAATACGGTACGTCAGAGGATGTTTTCTATCGCGCCGCACATCCGTATACATGGGCGCTATTGTCTTCCATGCCTGACCTTGATACCAATGAAAAGCTCGATTCCATTCCCGGAACACCTCCGCTTATGCTTTATCCGCCGAAGGGCGACGCATTTGCGGAACGTAATAAATACGCTTTGAAGATCGACTTTGAAATGCAGCCGCCGATGTTTAAGATCAGCGACACCCACTACGCGGCTACATGGCTGTTGCATCCCAACGCGCCTCATGTCGATCCGCCGAAGATCATTCTTGACAGAATTGAACGAATGAATAACAGGAGGGCAGAAAACAGTGGAAAACAATAATGAAGTGTTGCTGCGTGTCGAAAACCTCCGTCAGTATTTCGGAAGCACAAAGGCTGTCGATGACGTAAGCTTTGATATTAAAAAGGGCGAGGCGTTCGGTCTCGTCGGCGAATCCGGCTGCGGCAAGACCACGACCGGCCGCTCGATCATCAAGTTATATAACATTACCGGCGGAAATATCTATTTCAAGGGTATCCGCATAGGCGCAGGCATCATCGGATATAAGCAGGAGCTCTCAGAGCTTTCCGATAAGTATTCCGAAAAGATCAAAAACGCCGCCTCGCCTGAGGAAAAGTCCAGGCTCGAAGCTGAGCTTAAAAATAAGCGCGCCGAGCTGAACGAAGCTATCCGCAAGGCAAAGTATGACCAGAAGAACTGTGATAAGGAATATCAAAAAGAGCAGGTAGCAAAGGTAAAAGAAAAATACGAAGCTCTCCGCGCAAAAAACGGCAGTACCGCCGAGCTTGAGCAGGAATATAAAAACGAGCTCCGTAAAGCAAAGAACACCAAGCTTGTAACGCAGATACAGATGATCTTCCAGGACCCTATCGCGTCGCTCAATCCGCGTATGACAGTCCGCGAGATCATTTCCGAGGGTCTTATCATTCAGGGCGAGCGCGACCGCAAGCTCATAAACGATAAAGTAATGGAAATGCTCGATCTGGTCGGTCTCGTTGAAGAACATGCCGACCGTTATCCGCATGAATTTTCCGGCGGTCAGCGTCAGAGAATCGGCGTGGCGCGTTCCATTATCATGAACCCCGAGCTTATCATCGCCGACGAGCCGGTATCTGCGCTTGACGTTTCAATTCAGGCGCAGGTCATCAATCTGCTTAACGACCTTCGTAAGAAGTTTAACCTGACGATCCTGTTCATCGCGCATGACCTTTCGGTCGTAAAGTACTTCTCAGACCGTATCGGCGTTATGTATTACGGCAAGATGGTCGAGCTTGCTGATTCAGGCGAACTGTTTGCTCACCCGACGCATCCGTATACAAAATCGCTGCTTTCTGCGATCCCTCTTCCCGACCCGATCTATGAAAAGACGCGTAAGAGAATCGTCTATAATCCTCTCGCTGAGCACGATTATACCACCGAAAAACCCTCAATGCACGAGATAGTTCCCGGTCACTTTGTATATTGCAGTGACTCGGAGCTTGAAAAATATCGTGCAGAGCGTCTGCAATGAAGGGTGAAATAATCAAAAGCGCCAAAAGCAAATGGTTGGCCGCATCAGTGACGTTTGCCGTCCTTGTCGGTTTGATGATGCTGTATACCAATGTGTTTTCGTCTGAAGACGCCAAAGATGTATTCGGCAAGATATCCGATTGCTTTTTCGTGCCCGGTGCGCTGTACGCCGGTTTTGCGGCTCTCAGCTGGGCGGCGTCAAAGGGAATGTTTGATTCTTTTTCGTATATTTTCCGCAATTTTTCGCTCCATTCGCTGATACCCGGTTCAATGCCGAAGAAATACATCTCTTTTTATGACTATAAGCAGGAAAAAGAGAAAAAGGGCAGGGTTTGGTATAAACACCTCCTCTTTATCGGGCTCATAGGTCTGGCTGTAAGCGCTTTGTTCCTGATCTTATATTCACTGTGAATATAGAGCGCATGAAAACAAATAGAGCTGCTCATTGCGAAGATTTTCACAATGGGCAGCTCTGTCGCATTTTTTGTCGGTATTTACTGTTTGACAAGGTTATCTTCGCCGCGAACCCCGCCAGATAAAATTGTCTTTTTGGGTTCTGACCCATTGACAAACATCTGACGTTGTGATACAATGTAAAAAATACGGAAAATACGGCGTCGTCGGACGAGCGTCTCTCCGAATCGCTTTTGCTCAGTTGTTTGCGGTGCGATGCCGCTTTGTCTGAACGGGGCATTTTATTATATATGGGGGATAATGATGAGGCATAATACGGAACTTGAATTCAGAAACAGCTTTTCGGCATCCGGCTATACCGTTTTACCCGGCTTTTGTGATATGCATGTGCATTTCCGTCAGCCGGGATTTATTTATAAAGAAACGATCGCGACCGGCAGCAAGGCGGCAGAAAATGGCGGCTTTACTGCCGTTTGTACTATGCCGAACCTGAACCCGGTGCCCGACTGCTACCATAATCTGCTTCCGCAGCTTCAGGCGATTTACGAGACCGCAACGGTAAAAGTCATGCCGTACGGCGCGATAACCGTTGGCGAAAAAGGGGAAATGCTTTCCGCAATGGACGAGCTTGCACCGTGGGTCTGCGGCTTTTCAGATGACGGGCGAGGCGTTCAGGACGACGATATGATGCGCTCTGCCATGAAAAAGGCAAAGTCGCTTGGGAAGCTGATTGCGGCGCATTGTGAGGATAATTCGCTCCTTCACGGCGGATATATCCACGACGGAGAGTATGCGCGCCGTCACGGACACCGCGGAATATGCAGTGCCAGCGAGTATGCGCAGATAAAGCGCGATCTTGAACTTGTTTCCGAAATCGGTTGTTCATATCATGTTTGTCATATATCGTGCGCCGAAAGCGTCCGGCTCATAAGAGAGGCAAAGGCGGCGGGACTTGATGTGACGTGCGAGACAGCGCCGCATTATCTTGTTCTTTCCGATAGTGATCTTGAAGAAAACGGCAACTTCAAGATGAATCCGCCGCTTCGCAGTGAACGTGATAAAGATGCGCTTATTATGGGGATCGTAGACGGTACTATCGACGTGATAGCTACCGACCATGCACCACATTCGGCTGAAGAAAAATCACGGGGACTTGAAAAGAGCCTTTTCGGCGTGACAGGTCTGGAGCTGGCGTTCCCGTCGCTTTATACCGAGCTTGTGAAAAAAAATATAATATCTCTCGAAAAGCTGGTGGAGCTTATGAGCGTGAATCCGCATAAGCGTCTCGGCATTCCGCTGAGCGGATATTCCGCGTGGGATCTTTCCGAGGAATTCACCGTGCGACCGGAAAGACTTGTTTCTATGGGCAAGGCCACACCGTTTGAGGGAATGAGCTTTTTCGGCGTTTGTAAAGGAGTTGTTGTAAAATAATGAAACAGAGCCTTTTTGATATAGTTTCAAATGAAAAGATTGCCGCCGGCGTTTATAAAATGCGATTAAGCGGCGATATTTCCGCAATAACCCGTCCGGGGCAGTTTGTGAATATAAAACTGGACGGTTTGTACCTGAGACGTCCTATATCGGTGTGCGACGCCGATGACGGCGTTCTGACGCTTGTATATAAGGTCGTCGGCAAGGGTACGGAGCAGCTTTCGGCTATGAAAAGCGGCAGTCTCGACCTGCTTACCGGGCTCGGCAACGGATATGATGTGTCCGTCAGCGGAGACAGACCGCTCCTTATCGGCGGCGGCGTTGGAGTACCTCCGCTCTATATGCTTGCAAAACAGCTTATTTCCATGGGTAAAACAGTCAGCGTGATTCTTGGCTTCAATAAAGCCGAAGAGGTGTTTTTTGAATCGGAATTCAAACATCTCGGCGCAGAGGTGATTGTTACAACAGTTGACGGAAGCTATGGCGTAAAGGGTTTTGTGACTGCGGCGATTCCTGCGGATTATACCCATTTTTATACCTGCGGTCCTGAGCCGATGCTCAGGGCGGTTTATTCGGCCGCAAGCACATCGGGTCAGTTCAGCTTTGAAGAACGCATGGGCTGCGGCTTCGGCGCATGTATGGGATGCAGTTGTCATACCGTTACCGGCTACAAGCGGATATGCAAGGACGGACCGGTACTTTTCAAGGAGGAAATATTATGGCGGACATGAAGGTAGAGCTTTGCGGCATTACTCTTGATAACCCGGTCATTCCGGCTTCGGGCGTGTTTGGTTATGGCTATGAATATGCCGAGCTTTATGATATAAATATTCTTGGAACATTCTCTTTCAAGGGCACGACAAAAGATCCGCGGTTCGGTAATCCTACGCCGCGTATCGCCGAATGCACCTCCGGCATGATTAATTCCGTCGGGCTTCAAAACCCCGGTGTTGACGCTGTTATAGATCACGAGTTGCCGCTTCTTAAAAAGTGCTTTAATAAAAAGGTCATGGCGAATATAAGCGGTTTTTCGGTCGACGATTACGTTTATACATGCGAAAAGCTTGATAAATGCGAGCAGGTCGGTTGGCTGGAGGTAAACGTAAGCTGTCCTAATGTTCATGGCGGCGGTATGAGCTTCGGCACTCTGCCCGAATCGGCGTTTGAAGTAACAAAGGCGGTGAAGGCGGTCACGTCAAAGCCCGTTATCGTCAAGCTTACGCCGAATGTTACCGATGTGGTCTCGATCGCAAAGGCGTGCGAGGAGGCGGGCGCAGACGGTATCAGCCTTATAAATACGCTTCTCGGTATGCGCATAAATTTAAAAACAAAAAAACCGGTGATCGCCAATACTATGGGCGGCTTTTCGGGAAGCGCGGTATTTCCCGTGGCGGTGAGAATGGTATATCAGGTGTCACAGGCGGTCAGTATTCCTGTCGTCGGCATGGGGGGCGTAAGCTCTGCCGAGGACGTTATCGAAATGATGCTCGCTGGCGCGACAGCAGTAGAAGTCGGCGCGGCTAACCTTATAAATCCATATGCCTGCCGCGATATAATCGAATCGCTCCCTGCGGCTATGGAAAAATACGGAATAAATTCACTTAAAGATATAATCGGAGGAATGAAACAATGGGAAAAGATGTAATTGTTGCGTGCGATTTTGCCGGACGGAATGAAGTTATGAGCTTTCTCGATCTGTTTACGGATA
This sequence comes from uncultured Ruminococcus sp., assembly GCA_964630005.1. Lineage (GTDB taxonomy): Bacteria > Bacillota > Clostridia > Oscillospirales > CAG-382 > UBA1206. The sequence goes on from CAZVSW010000002.1 coordinate 31,886, forward strand.
AAAAGCCGTTTGTGAAGATCGGTATGGAGCTGTTTTATGCTGAAGGACCGCAGATCGTCAGAGATATCAAAGCGAGAGGGCATAAGATATTCCTCGATCTCAAACTGCACGATATTCCCAATACCGTAATGAAGGCGATGAAGGTGCTTTCGAATCTTGATGTCGATATGTGCAACCTCCATGCGGCAGGCGCTTCGGCAATGATGGAAGGCGCGCTTAAGGGGCTTACCCGTCCGGACGGCAGCCGTCCGCTGCTTATTGCGGTAACTCAGCTCACTTCGACCGACAGCGAAGCGCTGAAAAACGAGCTGCTTATTGACGCACCTATGGAAGAGGTGGTCATGAGCTACGCCGAAAACGCCAAAAAGTCCGGTCTTGACGGAGTAGTCTGCTCGCCGCTTGAGGCAAAGGCTGTTCACGAGCGCTGTGGAAGCTCTTTCCTTACAGTAACGCCGGGCGTAAGATTTGCCGGCGGCGATGTGGGCGATCAGAAGCGTATCATGACCCCTGAGCAGGCCAGGCTTATCGGCTCTGACTATATTGTTGTCGGCCGTCCCATAACGGCGGCTGAAGACCCTGTGGCAGCTTATGAATACTGCCTTAAAGCATTTGTTGACTGAGGAGAAGAACATGAAAGACATACAGATCAAAATAGCAAAAGACCTTCTTGGCGTAAAGGCGGTGTTCTTTCGCCCCGACGAGCCGTTTACCTGGGCGAGCGGCATCAAAAGCCCCGTTTATTGCGATAACCGCCTGACGCTCACCGACGTAGCCGTAAGAAACGACGTTGAAAACGCGCTTGCCGAAACAATTAAAAGGGAATACCCCGACTGCGAGGTGCTCATGGGCACTTCTACCGCAGGTATTGCTCATGCCGCGATCGTCGGTCATATTTTGGGTATGCCTATGGGATATGTACGTTCGGGTGCAAAGGATCACGGCAGACAGAACCAGATCGAAGGCAGACTTGAAAAGGGACAAAAAGTTGTTGTAGTCGAAGACCTCATAAGCACCGGCGGCAGTGTGCTTGAAGTTGTTGAGGTTCTCAGAGAGGCGGGCGCGGATGTGCTTGGCATTGTGAGCATATTCACATATGGAATGAAAAAGGGGCTTGAACGCCTTGCCGCCGCAAATGTAAAGAACATTTCGCTCACCAATTTCGACGTAATTGCAGAGCAGGCGGCAGAAGAGGGATATATTCGCCCCGAAGACGTAAAGAGCCTTATCTCGTTCCGCGACGACCCCGCAAATTGGTACAGAGGCTGAGCTATGGCCCGAAGTCTGATTGATATCCTCGACCTTTCGGTATCGGAGATCGATGGGCTGATTGCCACCGCTTGCGACATAATGAAAAATCCCGAAGTGTATTCGGATCTCTGCCACGGCAAAAAGTTGGCGACGCTGTTTTATGAGCCGTCAACGCGAACGAGGCTTAGCTTTGAGGCGGCAATGCTGGAACTCGGCGGCAGTGTGCTCGGCTTTTCCGAGGCACAGTCGTCTTCGGCTTCGAAGGGCGAGACCGTCGGCGATACCGCGCGCATAGTAAGCTGTTATGCCGATATTATCGCCATGCGTCACCCGCTTGAAGGCGCGCCTATGGCGGCGGCTCAAAGCGCGTCCGTGCCGGTCATCAACGCGGGCGACGGCGGTCATTACCACCCGACGCAGACGCTTACCGACCTTATGACTATAAAGATCGAAAACGGTCGGCTCGATAACCTTACCGTCGCTTTTTGCGGCGATCTGAAATACGGCAGAACGGTGCATTCGCTTATCGCGGCTCTGAGCCGCTATGAGGGCATCAGGCTGGTGCTTGTTTCGCCGCCCGAGCTCCGCTTGCCGGACTATATCAAGGACGGGATAATAGCAAAGAATTCGATGCAGTACGAAGAGACGGAGTCCCTCGAAGAGGCACTTGGGGAGGCAGATGTGCTCTATATGACGCGTATACAGGGCGAGCGTTTTGCCGATAAGAGCGAATATGAGCGCCTTAAGGGCAGCTATGTGCTGGATACCGGGAAAATGAAGCTTGCGAAAGAAGATATGCGCGTTTTGCACCCTCTGCCGAGGGTGGACGAGATCTCACATGCTGTTGATAAGGACGCCCGCGCAGGCTATTTCAGGCAGGCAATGTACGGCAAATATATCCGTATGGCGCTGATACTGAAGCTTCTTTTTGAGACCGGGAACGACAGTAAAACAAGTTTTGAGATAGGGACTATGCACTGCAAGAACACGCGCTGTATAAGCTGTAACGAAAAAGAGCTTGAAGCCGCATATTACTGCGACTCCGACGGTGTGAAGCACTGCGCATACTGCGAGCAGGTTTTATAAATGTGATAAATACAAAGTGGCTGAGTCAGAAATTTGACTCAGCCACTGTTTTTTAATTACTTGAAGAGTATCTTTGTTATTGAACTGGCTACCAAAGTGTGCGTGAAAAGCCAATGCGTATTGCTGTTTTTGGTGACAAATAGAGCTTCACAGTCAATATAACCGGCAAATTCGATGTTATCGGGAAGCTCAAGAACTTTGATTTTATGAAATGGAAGTGCGTTTCCTCCCAAATAAGTAAGTGTGCTAGGCAGCTTTATTGCGGTAATTGCTGTCCCCTGAAAAGCAGAGACTTCAATTTTTTTAAGTCCTTCTGGCAACAAAACTGCTTTTAAAGAGTCACAATTATAGAATGTACAGGCAGGAATGATTTTAATTCCTTCGGGAATATAAATCGCTTCAAGCGATGTACACATACAAAAACTATTTCCCCCATATCCTTCTCCGCCGAACGTTTCAAGCGTTTTCGGGAGGCGTACCGATTTCAGCGCGGTACAGCCCTTAAATGCTCCGTAGCCGATTGCCGTGATTCCGTCTTCTATATAAACGTCGGTTATTTCCGTGTTTCCGTGAAGGTTATCGGATTCGTCGATGGTGTCGCCGACGTCTTCATAGCGAATAATGATCTTCGTAGCGCCTTTAGTGCCAAACGGCGAATAGGTGCTCAGGTCGTATTCGGGTTCTTTGGGAATCTGCACGTTTGGCAGGGTATAAAGCGATTCGTCGGTCGACACTTCGGGGTCGAACGGTTCGACATACGGACCGCCGTCTTTGAAGATGATCTGTGTTTCTTCCGGATATGTACGCGTGTAACGCTGCAGGAAGTTGTGCGTCGGGCTGTTTTCTCTGACGAACAACACTTTTGAACTGACATAATATATGCTTGTCAGGTTATCGGGAAGCTCCAGCGCCTTTATGTTTTCAAACGGAAGCGACTCTCTGCCCAAAAACTTAAGTGTGTCCGGCAGCTTTATTTCTGTAATGGCCGTGTCGCGGAAGGCTTCATAACTGATCGTTTCCAGCCCTTCCGGCAGAGAGACATTTCTTAAAAAGAAACAGCCGTCAAATGTTCCGGCGGGGATTTGTGTTACGCCCTCAGGTATATATACTTCTTTCAGCGTCGTGCAGCCGGCAAAACAGTGCGAGCCCCCTTTATCGTCGGTTTCAAATGTCTGAAGCGTTTTCGGCAGGCGGACGGTTTTAAGCGAGGTACAGTCTCTGAACGCGTTTGCGGCTATAGCTGTAATACCGTCTTCGATATAAACGTCGGTGATCTCCTTGCTTCCTCGGTATGTTTCGTCTACTTTGCTATAAACGTCGTCATATCTGATAATGATCTTGACCGCACCCTCAGTGCCGAACGGTGAGTATTCGTCAAGATTATACTCCGGCTCTTCGGGAATCTGCACATCGGGCGGAGTATATATGATCGCCTTCGAGGTCTCTTCCGATTCATCGGAGGTTTCCGAAACCTCGCTTTGTTCTTCATAAGACAAAGGGGCTTCGCTTTCTTCGTTAAACATATCGCCGCATGACGAAAGAAGAAGCGCAAGCGACAACAAAATAATTATATACCGTAATTTCCTCATAACAAACCCCGATAATAGCCTGAATTCCTCTTTGGTACATTACCATAATATCATATGCGCCGCATATTGTCAAGCGGTATTCAGATGAAAAAACTCACCAAACGGACGAAGATCCGTTTGGTGAGTCGGACAGAAGAGAATCTCTTAAAGAAAGAGGGGTTCGGGGAGAAAATCAGCCGAAGGCTGTTGTCTCCCTGAATA
>CAZVSW010000003.1:0-30901 GCA_964630005.1 uncultured Ruminococcus sp.
GTAACGAGTTCAGAAAGAACGGCGTCAGCTACAGCGTTTATAAGAACCGGGTCGGTTTTTGCAACTATCAAAAGCCCCGCCGTGTCCTTATCGATACGGTGTACTATTCCGGGTCTGACCACGCCGTTTATGGTGGAAAGCCGCCCCGCGCAGTGGTAAAGCAGTGCGTTGACGAGTGTGCCGTCCGGGTTGCCGTTTGCGGGATGGACCACCATGCCCTGCGGCTTGTTTACCACAAGGAGCGCGTCGTCCTCATAGACGATGTTAAGCGGAATGTCCTGCGGCTTGGCGTCGTCCGGTTCGGGCTCGGGCAGTGAAACCGTCACAACGTCGCCGCAAGCGGCCTTATAATTTTTTTTTACATTCTTTCCGTTCACCAAAATCAGTCCGTCTTCAAGAAGCGACTGTGCATACGAACGGCTGAGCTCCGACGAAGAGGCGACAAAGCTATCAAGCCTTGTACCGCCCATTTCGTCATTCACCAAAAGAACAAGCTCATTCATCGGCGTTTGCCTCTTCCATGGCTTTTTCGTTCTTTTCAAACTTCGATTCAAAAAATATCACGTATATGCAAAGCAGTACCGCGCCGACGCTTATAAAGCTATCTGCCACATTGAATATGGCAAAATCGAAAAACAGCACTTCAAACATATCGGTGACGACCTTTTCGCCTGCCGAGCCGGTGACAAAGAGGCGGTCGATCATGTTGCCGACGCCGCCGCCGAGCACAAACGCGATCGAAGTGACAAAGAGCGGGTTTCTGCGTTTTGCGGCAGGCTGACGGTAATGCCATATAAGAAGCGCCAGCAAAAGCGCGATGGCAACCGTTGAGGTTATCATAAACACCCAGCGGGCGTCCTTCAGCATTCCGAAGGACGCTCCGGTATTCTCCGAACGGGTAAGTCCCAACACGTGGGGGATAAACGGAACGTGCTCGCCGATATCAAGATTTACGCGGATGAGAATTTTTGAGATCTGGTCAAGAGCAACAACTCCGAGTACGATCAGAAACGCTAACATGACAACGCGTGGCTGCATCTTTCGCAAAGCGCCTGACCGTCCTCATCATGAACGGGGTGTTCGGTGCTGATCCAGCAGCGTACACACTTTTCGCCCTTTGCGGGAAGCACGTCGACGGCAATGCCGTGTTCGGTTTCGGTAAATGCAGTTGCGGGTGCGGTATCATTGCTTAGTACCGCGCCGCTTGTCATGAATATTTCGGGAAGTTCGGAAGCAAACTCAGCAAAATGCTTCATCGCTTCGTTATCGGCGTCGCCGTAAATGACGACATGAGCGTCAAGCGATTTACCGATCTTTTTATCAGCGCGGGCAACTTCAAGAGCCTTCATAACGTCGTCGCGGTAAGCGAACATCGATTCATATTTATCCTCGACTGCCTTGAAGGAATATTCCTCCTTATAAGAAGGCATATCGTTAAGGAAGACGCTTTCGGCGTTATCCGCGGACGTATGGGCGAGGTAGCCCCACGCTTCCTCTGCGGTAAAGGCGAGTATGGGCGCGATCATTCTGATAAGTGCGCTGACGGTGATATACATGACCGTCTGAACCGCGCGACGCGACTCGGAATTCTTTGCTTCGCAGTAGAGTCTGTCCTTGGTGATATCTATATAGAGTTTTGAAAGGTCGATGGAACAGAAATTGTGGATATCGTGATATACGATATGGAACTGATAGCGATCGTAGGCGGCGCGTACGTCTCTTACAAGATTGTTGAGGCGCGAAAGAGCCCATTTATCAAGATCGGCAAGCTTATCAAGCGAGACCATATCACGATTGGGATCAAAATCGCCAAGCTGTTCATTGAGGTTTGCGAGAAGAATCCTGAGCGTATTTCTGATCTTGCGGTAGCTTTCTGAAAGCTGCTTGAATATGGCGTCGGAGGTTCGTACATCGACAGTATAATCGCTGGCCGCAACCCACAGACGGATTATATCAGCGCCGTACTGTTTGATTATATCCTGAGGATCGATGCCGTTGCCGAGCGATTTATGCATCGCTCTGCCCTCGCCGTCAACTGTCCATCCGTTGGTGAGAACAGCCTTATAAGGCGCGCCGCTGTGCTTTGCGGCAACTGCGGCAAGCAGAGACGACTGGAACCAGCCTCTGTACTGGTCGCCGCCTTCGAGATAGAGGTCGGCGGGCCAATGCATTTCGGGGTTGCCCTCCAAAACGTCAAAGTGAGTACAGCCGCTGTCAAACCAACCGTCAAGGGTGTCGGTTTCCTTAGTGAAATGAGTACCGCCGCACTTCGGGCATCTGAAGCCTTCGGGAAGGAGCTCGGTCTCGGTCATGTCGAACCATGCGTTAGAGCCCTTTTCGGCGAATATATCAGAAATTTTATCAATGGTTTCGCTGTTGCAGATTATTTCGCCGCAGTCGCAATAGAACACCGGAATCGGGAGACCCCAATGTCTCTGGCGCGAGATACACCAGTCGGCGCGCTCTTTAATCATCGAAACGATACGTTCGCCGCCCCATTCAGGCATCCACTGAACATTTTTGCAGGCGTCGACCGCTTCGTCGCGGAATTTATTGACCGAGCAGAACCACTGCGGTGTAGCGCGGAAGATGATGGGATGTCCGCAGCGCCAGCAGTGCGGATAGCTGTGAGTAAACACTTCGGAAGCGAACAGCGCGCCGCTTTCCTTCATGTCTTCGACGATCTTTGTGTTGGATACGTCATATTTCATGCCGGCATAAGGGCCTGCCTCTTCCGTCTGATAGCCCTTATCGTCAACCGGAACGAGAATCGGAAGCGAATATCTCATACCGGTAACATAGTCGTCAGCACCGAAGCCGGGGGCTGTATGAACACAGCCTGTACCGCTGTCCATAGTGACATATTCGGCGGTCACGAGCAGACTGTCTCTGTCGAGGAAGGGATGGCGCGCGGTCATGCCCTCGAGAGTACTGCCGGCGAAGGTTTTGATGACGCGCACGGCTTCAACGCCGCCTGCCTTCATAGTCTTTTCGCAGAGGGCGGTAGCCACGATATATTTATTGCCGTCGGACGCCTCAACAAGGCAATATTCATCTCTCGGATGTACTGCAATAGCAAGGTTGCCGGGGAGCGTCCACGGAGTGGTAGTCCAGATAATGAAATAGGTGTTGCTGATATCGCCGAAAAAGCCGTTATCGTTATTTACGGCGAATTTAACATAGATAGAGGTGCAGGGATCGTCCTTATATTCGATCTCGGCCTCTGCAAGAGCGGTTTCGTCATGAGCGCACCAGTAAACGGGCTTGAGGTTTTTAAAAATATAACCCTGCTCATACATTTTGCCGAAAACGCGTATCTCCTTTGCTTCAAAGGAAGGGCGCATGGTAAGATAAGCGTTATCCCAATCTCCGAAAATGCCGAGGCGCTTGAACGAGCCCTTCTGAAGCTCAACGAAATTCTGTGCAAAATCATAGCATTTGCTTCTGAATTCCGGCACGGTCATCTTCTTGCGGTCGAGCTTGGACTGCTTGATAATAGCCGATTCGATAGGCATACCGTGGTTATCCCAGCCGGGAACAAACGGAACCTTATAACCGCCCATCGACTTGGATTTATTGATAATATCCTTAAGCAATTTATTCAAAGCATGGCCCATGTGAATATTGCCGTTAGAAAACGGAGGACCGTCGTGCAGCACAAAAAGCGGCTTATCCGCGTTATGCTCCAGCATTTTTTTGTAAATATCTTCGCCTTCCCAGCGCTTAAGGGTCTCGGGCTCCTTGACGGGCAGTCCGGCTCTCATCGGGAATCCGGTTTGAGGTAAATTGAGCGTGTCTTTATAATCTTTTGCCATTGCTCTGTCCTTCTTAAAAATAACTATATTGTAGCCGACCGAATGGATTTTTTACCGAACGGATTGTTTCGGAGAATCACACTCTGTCGAGCTGATCGACGAAATCGAGCTCGCCGTTATCGCCGTTGTCTGACTCACCGTCAGAGCTGTCTGCTTCGGTGAAATGATCCGCCATTTCGGGTTCTTTGACCAGGTCGGCGGCGGCCTCTTCAGATACATTGAGATCCTGTTCGCGTTTGATATCCTCGCCGGCTCTTACCTGCGATTCGACAGCTTCCTTCACATCGGAAAGAATGCGTCCGACAACCTCGGTATCCTCGGGGATGACGAGCTGCTCCAGTTCGTTAACAGAAATGGACTGAAGCTCTTCTATATGGTCGCGGTAGATCTCATAAACGTTCTTTTTGAAATCGAGCACAACATTCCTGAGCTGCCAGACTTCCTTGCGCTCGGTGGAATATTGCTTTCTGAAATCGCTTATGATGGCTTCGCAGCGCGTTTTTATCGAATCGGTAATAGCGTCGGCCTTTTCATTTGCCTCACGAACGATCTTTTCGCTGAGCTGCTGAGCCTTGACGAGAGTGGAACGTATAGATTCTTCCTCGTCACGGATTTCATCAAGGTTGGTAACGACGATCTTGAGCTTGTGCTCCAGCTCGTTATATTCGCGATAAAGCTCTGTGTATTGTTCAATAAGAAAATCAATATGGTCGTCTACCTCGTTGGGGCTATAGCCTCTGACGGCTTTGCTGAAGGTTTTGCCTTTTAGTTCATGAGGTGCAAACATCTTCCGTGTCCTTTCTAAACAAGTGTAAGTAGCATCCGTACCAGCATCAAAATAAGCAACGCGAAAACGCCGGAAAAATCCACCGGCATTGACGCAAAGAGCTCGACGTGTGACAAAGCAGACCGTACCGGATAAAGCACCGGCTCGGTCGATGCGTAGAGAAAGCTGTAAAACAAGCCCTCTTCATCATATATCATTTGATACAGCGAACGGACGACGATCAGCGTCATCAGCGCCATCACAAGGAGGAGCACTGTGCCGCAGAAAACCCTAAGTAATGTCATATCCGTAATGTGTTTCTGTTAAAAACAGCGCGCAGTGATTAAAACAGCTCTCTCGGCTTTTGCTGTGTCTGACGAGCGGGCTCTGCCGAATTTTCATCCACTTCAACGTTTTTGGGAGTGATGATATAAGTGGAGGCGGCAACCTTTTTGAGCTTGCCTTCGATAGCGAAGGTAACGCCGAACAAGAAGTCGATGATACGCATGATCGTATCTTTATTGACGCTTTCAAGATTGAGCACAACCGTCTTATTGTTGAGCAGATGGGTTGCGATCTCGGTGCATTCTTCGTATTTGGTAGGCTTGCAGACCTTCATTTCGAGCGCGCTGGAGGATCTTATCTCACTGCTTGCACGCTGTGTTGTCGGCATTTCATCGATATCGTTTTCGATGCTGTCGAATTCTTCTTCCTCGTATCCGTCAACCTTTTCTTCATCGACGTCGCTGCCCTTGATAAAATCAATTATACGTCCCATTTGTTAGTCCTCCGTATTTGTATTATATATTCTTTTTCCGAAAATCCCTTCGCCGATGCGGATCATTGTCGAACCGCATTCGAGCGCTTCCCGGTAATCGTGAGTCATGCCCATTGATAATATGTCCATGCTAATACTATTATCCACTTTTTTTGCTCTGTTGTCAATAAAAATTCCGCTGATTTTTCGGAAATACTGAAGTTTTTTTTCACTATCCTCACATTTTGGCGGTATCGTCATAAGACCGCGTACTCTTATGTGAGATAAATTGCTTATTTTGCCAATAAATTCCTCAAAATCATCCGGACTGATGCCGCCCTTGGACTCTTCTCCGCCGGCGTTCACCTCGATAAGACAATTTGTGACAACACCCGTGGCGGCAGAGCGGCGGTCTATCTCCTCAGCCAGCCCGATACTGTCGACCGAATGGATGAGGCTGACTTTGCCGATCAGATACTTTACCTTGTTGCGCTGAAGCCTGCCTATGAAATGGATATCGAACCGCTTGTCGAGCTCATCGTACTTTTCAAGAAGCTCCTGCACCTTGTTTTCGCCGATCGTGTGTATGCCAAGATCGTATATCCTGTTTATCGTAGCCGCCGGCACGGTTTTTGTCGCCGCAAGCACGGTCGATCTGCCGCCGACTTCGCCGAGGATCTTTTTTATATTTTGTTCAAGACTATCCATAAAGAACTCCTAAGAAACGATCTTTCCGACCTCAATGCCCTTGCTTGTCGTGATAACTACGTCGTGCAGAGATAGCTTTGACGCAAAACGTGCGTCGATCTTATTCTTATCGGGCAGCTCGCAGATATAATAACCGTTTTCCTCGTAAAGGGGCTCTGCGGTTTTAAAGACTACAACGTTTCCGTCAAGCGCATAAACGCCCTTGACGCCGTCGACAATGCGAAGCGCCTTGACGGGGATGCGCAGACCGCTGTAGGTATTTTCCGTAATGCTGACCGGTTGCGAGCGAGTGAAATTGAAGCCGTCTGTCGGCTCGCCGGACGAGAAGATAAGCACGGTGGTATCATAATTGGTCTGGCTGACCTTGCGTTCCAGCTTCATGCTGACGGTTCTGCCGCCCGAGTACGGAAAGCTGACGCTGTATTGGTAAGAGGACTTTTTATCCTCAGTAAGCTTGGCCGCCTCGCGCTTGCCCATACACACCGCGATATACCACTTGGACGAAACCACAAGCTTTCCGGTCGCGCTACCCAAAAGCGAACTGTCGGGCGACGCGGAAGACAGCGCATAATAGTCCTCCATAGTCATGGTCTCGGCAAGCTTTTTTGTAAAGATCCTTTCGTATCCGTCAACAGTTGAATAAAACACGCCTGATTCCGGCGCTTTCTGAATCGAAGAGCCGCCTGTAAGCTGTGCTTCCAGCTGAGCTTTTTCGGTCTTACAGCGTTCGATCTGCATATCAAAGCCGGCGGCAGCCGTAAGCACCGAGCGCCGGCGGTTGAGCATTATAAGAAGCTCTGTTTCGCCAAGCGCGGCGTCGTATATTGAACCGCTGTCGATAGCCGTGACTATGTCAAGCACCGAGGTGGAGATGGAATCGTCCATTCTGGTTATATCGCTGGTGGAATATGTCTTGGTGACAGACGACATCTCAAGCGTTTTGATCTTTTTGTTGAGTGTATTTATCCGCGCCTGAAGGCTCGCATCGCTCGACGAAGCATAAACCGCCACGACGTTCGCGCCAAGCGGTACTTTTTCACCGTCGGAGTAGAAATATGTATTTGTTCCTTTATACTGGGAGGTCAGCACCGTTTCATCGCGAAAAAAATATGCGTCAGTGGTTATCTGCGCCGACGTGGTGACATATGTCGCGTAATCCACGTCGATCAGCGTGCCCACGTTGAGCGACAGCTGAAGCCCGAGATAGGCTATGGCGATGATCGCGCCGAGACCGGCCAGTATTTGCTTTGAAAAATTCTTCATGCGTTTTACTCAGGCATTAAACGAGCCGAGAAATTCCTCCGGCAATCCGTGGATCGCCCCGTCAATGCGTTTAAAATATGTTTTTTGGCGCTTTGCGTAATTACGGCTGTGCTGTTTGATAAGCGCGATACATTCGTCAAGAGAAGCCGTACCTTTGAAATACGGAAAAAGCTCCTTATAGCCTATCGCCTGAGAAGCGGTCGGAGCGCTTTCAAGCCCGTCCCGCCAAAGCGACTCGACCTCGTCAATAAGTCCCTGCCTCACCATTATATCCACACGTTCGTCTATACGGCGGTAGGTTTCAGAAACATCGCGTTCGAGGCAATATATCACCGGTTCGTATTCCCTCTCGAAGCTGTTGTTTCTTTCGTTCATTTCGGTAGGCGTAAGCCCGGTGGTGAGAAACACTTCGATATATCTCACTACCCTTTTCACGTTGTTCGGGTGTACCGTATCGGCGGCTTTGGGGTCTATCGTCCGAAGATACTGCCATAGCGCCTCGTTGCCTTCCGTCTGCGCTTTTGCGCGAAGGCTTTCACGTATATGCTCATCAGGACCGGTTTCTGAAAACGCCGCCGAATTGAACAACATGTCGCTGTACATTCCCGTGCCGCCAACAACAAACGGCAGCTTCCCGCGCGAGGTAATGTCGGCAAGCGCCGCCTTGGCGTCGTTTATAAAGTCGGCGGCGGAATAGGATTCAGAAAAATCCCTGATATTTATAAGGTGATGCGGAATCTCCGCCATTTCAGAAGCGCTCGGCTTCGCAGTGCCTATGTCCATACGGCGGTACACCTGCATTGAATCCGCAGATATTATCTCGCCGCCGTACCTGCGGCAAAGCTCAAGCGCAAGCGCGCTTTTTCCCGAAGCGGTAGCTCCGATTATAACTATTGCTTTCTTTGACATCCGAATCAGCCGTTTTTACGGCAAAGCACGTGATAGTGAAACGACGATTTCGTTTTTACGCTTGTCTCATAAAAGGTTTCTATATGTTCAACGTTCACTATCTCAAATTTTGAAAACAACTCAAAAATCAGCTCATAATCGGCGTAAAAATGAGGCACGCCGTATTCCGGGCCTTCTTCAAGTCTGAGCTTGGTGTTGTCGTCGACGGCAGCCCAGTCCTTGCGGTAACCCCAATCTGACTTGGACGCAAGCGTTGCATAGCACTCGCCGCCGTTATTCAAAACTCTGTAGATCTCCGAAAGCGCCCTTTTGACGCCCTCTGTATCGGTATGAGAAATGACGTTTCTGCAAAGCACGCAGTCGACGGATGAGTCGCCGTACGGAAGCGACAGCATATCGCCTATGTCGTATCGGAAACAAAGCCCTTCGCTTTCCGCCCATGCGCGTGTACGCGAAACAGCCTCCTCGCTTATGTCAAAACAGCTTACGTCAAAGCCGTTTTTGCCAAAAAGCATGGCGTGTCTGCCAAGACCGCAGCCGAGGTCAAGGAAAGCACTCTTTTTCTGCTGTTTCCAGCGATTCAGAAGATAGTATGATTCTTTGCTCGGGATCTTCCACATGCTGTCGGACTCATCGCCCACCATTTCCCATTTCCAGCCTTTTGATTCAATCATCGTTTTCTCCTTATCTCGAACACTTTTCCGCGTCAATAGCCAGCGCCAGCACAAGGGCATTCAGAGAGTCACAGGGATAATCGACGTCGATAACGTAAGTATCCGTAAAATTAAAAAGCTCCTTTGATATCGTCGCCACATGACTGCCGTCCTTTGATATAATATCGTAGTCCCACTCAAAAAAATCGCCTTTTACCTGCCAGCCGTTATAATCGATGTTAAGTCTCGGTCTGAAAAACGAAAACTCCTTGCTTATGCATCCAACATAGCTGCCGCCGATATAGATCTCAAACTTCGGAAGCCACGTAAAAACCCGTTCCCTCACTTCGCCGACGTCAACGCCGCGGTTGTCGAATATTTTGAAGCGATGCCCCCAGGCAAGCTGTCCCTTAATTGTATAAAGAACGTTTCCGTTTTCCGAATAGATGTCGTAGCTGTCAAACCATGAAAAAAATCTCTGTTTGAAAATCATTTTCATTCTGAAATCACCCTTTCAAGAAAATAACGTCGCATTAAAGGCAAGATGCCATACTCAGATTGCTTGCATTGTGCTGAATACAGTCATGATCAGATCTCGCGCAATCTGACCGCGAAATGCGGGCACAGCCACATTTCGTTGTTTTGATTATATTTAGTGGCGGAAACCCTGATGGTTTCCCCCCTAACACCCCCTTTCCTTACGAGGACGGAGCAAATTCAAGGGGATCGTTAGTCTGTTCTATACTCTGTTTTAGTATAACATAATTCAATAGTTTTGTCAATCGACCGAGCGTAAAAAAGCCGCAAATCGGCTGTTAAATTCCCCGACGGCGAACCGCCTCAAAAATTTTCAGCTCCGGGTATCAGAACTTTATAACAGAAATACGGGGCAGTCCTAACGCGGCTGTCCCGTTGTCTTTTGCTGTAATAATGTCAGGTGAACAAGCCACTGCGCCGTCGGCGGAGCAATAGTTCCCGTTCTGTTCCGCGCTGAAGTCGGAATATAGCTTGTCAATTTTTTCTTCTATAAGCATTATCTGCCGGTCAATAGCCTCGCGTTTTTCGGCGTAAGCGGCGGTTTCGCTGTCAAAGGCGGCTTCGACATCAGAGCGGTAGCTCCGTGCCTTTTGCGGGTTCATGATCTGAATGTGACCTTTGTCGGTATATTCCTTCATCGCCCTCAGAAGCGTGACGTGATAAGCGTCGTCGGCATCGAAAAGCTCGTCTCTGAAGTTGATCTCGAACACAAAATGGCTGCTTTCATCCGTAGCGGATGCAAGGTAGACCCTGCGCAGGGTGGAGCGCCAATCCACCGCACCGGGATGCCATACGCCGTCGCCCGATTCGCCGACCAGAATCAGCCTGTCCTGTTCGCCGTGATGGATGATGATGTCGAATCCGAGGGAAGACGCCCAGCTGTCGCGCTCGGCAGAATAGCTGCCCTCGGGGAAAATGATAACATTGCTGTGCCCGATGCCCTGCGAATCAGCGCGTTCCAAGAGGGCGGCGACGTCCTCTTCGGGGGAAGCGGAGTCGACGGGGAAGCTGACGCACCAGTTCCAGCCGTCGGAAATCAGGTCGCGGAAACGGGCGAGGGGCAGACAGCCTTCGTCACCGGGAAAGGAATCAGGAGAGAGGGCGATAGTTCCCGAATAGCCGCATTCCTCCATGCCGGGGCAGACCGCGTCGTAGATCGCGGCGTCCGCGCCGTTGTAAAGGAGGGTAACTGTCCCTGTGCCGTGAATGCTTTTGTTGTATTTTTGTTCAAGTAGATCAAGCTCGTTTTGTAAACGATTCAGCTCGACCCTGAGCGGTCTGAGCGAGGTCTCAAGCTCGTCGGCGCGCTGCAATCTTTCCTGATCGCGGCGGCTTTCGATGGTCAGCGCAACCGCGAGACCTGCCGCGAGCACGACGGCGAGTATGATTGAAATAATTTTAACTATACGCATATATTCAAACCAAAATGATAGGCGGCGTCAGGGGGTTATCTTCCGGTAAGCCGTTTAAAAATTGAAGCGGCGACGCCTTTTGCAAAATAATATGCCCATCTGAGGGGATATGAAGCGCGGCAGAGGTATACGTATGTTTTGTACGCCTTACCGCCGAGATCGACTTCTTTGCCGCCGCGGTAGAAGCCCGTGAGGACGCCGAGGATGTCGGCATCGGTGACGCCGTGCTCGGAGGCGCGGCAATTATCGCCGCGTATCACGTATGAATCGGGGAGCACTTTGATGATGCGGTGCAAAACGTACGCGTTACCGCGCTTATAGAGCGGGATATCGTGTTTTTTCAGGCGTCCCGTGCAGGGGGTGACGATTATCGTGTCGCGGCGGTTGCGGATCATGGGGTACATGCTGACGCCCGATGTGGTGCTGACATATATGCCCTCAGCCGCCAAAATGTCCTCGATGTGGGGTTGCTCGCTCATGAGAGCAAAATGCCCGCCGCCTGCATTTTTGAGATGAGCGCCCTGACGTCGGCAAGGGCTTGCCCGCGGTCGACGGCAAATATTTTTGTCATGCCCTCGGCGATCTCGTCGGCGGTCTTGCCTTCGGCAACGCCCTGCCAGACGAGCTTGCCCGTTTCGTTGAGGCGTATCATGCCGTGAAAATCCTTGCTTGCTTCGCCGGTCGCGACAACCATGGTCTGACCCGCGACCTCGCGGAGCACAAATCCGTTTTTGAGCTTCATAATTGTCCTCCTTGCTTTTTTACAGATTGCTATAAAAGTTAAGTTTAAAACGGTGATAAATTACGAAAAGGAGGCGTGAAAGACATAGCCAAACGCGCCTCCTTGTATTCGTATTAGTTGTAACTAATTGATGATGGGATTAGAACTCCGAATTATTTGTTTTTGTGGCAGGATTGAAAGGGTTTTCGGGTAGAACAATTTCACCACCAGAACTAGTTATGATGACATCGGTATCATCAATTGCGATAAATTCCATTTGGGGAGTCACATATTTTTTAAGTGTTTCCATAATATATTCTCCTTTTTATTCTATCACAACTACAGTATGACCTGCGACTTGATATTTGACGAAGTTCGCAACATTTTTAATAACAGCAGCAACAGTTGCATTGGTTTTGATGTTCATGTAAATATTGTGTTGCTTAGCGTCAGCCATATTAATAGTGTTGTCATAAGTGTAAACAATTACCATTCCGCCATTATCATTGTAAACTGTAGTCTGACCATCACGAATGGCATCTCTAACTGTTTGTGTGTCAGGATTTTCTTCTGTATTGCATATCATCGCACCAAAAGTGATCTCGACATCTTTGAGAGCGAGACAAGGATCGTTCAAATACTCATCTTCCACATTTATGATTGCTCTGATCGGAATTGTAACATTTTCGCCATTAGTAATATAGGTTCTATTACCTGCAACCATTGTCAAAATGCTATCAATTCTTAACATATCAGTAATAAACTGAGCAGTGAGAGTAATCTCAGCATCGCCAGCAAGGACTATAGCCCTGAGTATATCCTCCGTAACGAGTTCTCCATTATAGAGCCAACCGGCAAATTCGTGAATTCCACAGTCATCAACACGATAGGAATCTGATAACGCATCTTTCACATTTTCATATGTGAACAGATCCTGTGATACTTTAACTTTGTGGTTTTCCTGTTCGCTTATGTAGTTGATTGTGAGGCTATTTTTTGCGGTCGTGACATTTATGTGAAGATCGCTGGTTACGTTGTATATAACGTAGTTGCCATTGTCATCAATAGGTTCACAAACCGTGTTGTCAGCCATAACAGACACTACTCTGTAGCCTTCACCAGGAGTGAGTTTGAATGCAAAGGCTTTACCATACTCAACTGTTTCCGAGCTTTCAACTGCCACGTTAGTAGCAGCAAATTCAACTCCGAAGGTCTTAAGAACAAGGTCGTCAACTGTAATGGTCGTATCTTCTGTCACTGTAATGGAATAGCTACCATTGACAGCTTCAACTGTTTTGCCGTTTGCCTTTACGGTATAGCTTGCATATGCGTCTGCAACATTGACCATGAAGGAGAAGGTATCTTTAGCAGTTACAGTTGTGTTACTGACAGCAGTAATGGTGTATTCAGTGCTATTTGTCAGGGTAACAGTAAAGGTCTTTTTAGGAATATCAACGGTCACGGTCTTATCGTCTTTGATGCCGCTGATAGTGGCAGTGTAAACGTCATCTTCGCCCTTGACCATGTTGATCTGAATGTTATTAACATATACTTTGAGATTAGCTTCATCATAGTATTTGTTAACTTTAAGCTCAATGGTATATTCTGTACCATAATCAACAGTAATGTCAGCTGAGGTGAATTCTACGCCAACATTTTCAATGAGCTGAACATCGAATTTGAGAATCTCGCCACCGACGATTTTGATTTTAAGATCTTCGCCAACGTTATTGACGCTATAGAGACCGTTCACTGCGTTGATTGGCTCGCCTTTAACAGTAACAACAGGAGCGGAATATCCTTCAACAGCAGCTACAGTGAATGTGTAGCTTGCGCCATGAGAAACGGTAGTTGAACTATACTGAAGAGCGTAAGCTTCGTTACCTGTTTCATCAAAAGTAACATTATAAGTTTTCATTGTTACAACAACACTGACATCAGTATTGTCTTCAACTTTGAAACTGTAGGTGTATTTATTACCATCATCGCCAGTAGCTACAAGCTCTGCAACTTTGCCGTTTGCTGTAATCCTAACTGATGTCATATCATATGCAGGATCAAGAGTAATGGTAAAGGTTGCCGTCTCGCCATAAGGAATGGTTGCAAGAGCCGAACCGTCGTCACCAAAGCTTGCTTTATAGCCCGTTCCGGAAGGAAGGCTCACGCTGTAGCTGATCTTTCCGGCATCTTCAACTGTAATCTCAGCTTTTCCGGTAACTGTAAATGAATACATGTTACCGTTGGGTGTAATCTGAGTGTTATTTACATAAACAGCAGGAGCGTTATAGCCCTTTTTGGTAACTACCTGGAAAGTATAGGTTGAGCCAATCTCAGCAGTATCAGCGCCATTGGTTATTGTATACGCATCCGTGTCCAATTCGCCGAGATAGGTAATGGTAACAGGGGCTAACTTTACTTCAACTGTGACGGAAACGTCAGCAGTGAGATTTGCGATGGTATAAATACCGTCCGCATTAGCTGTCAACTCTTGGTTGCCGGCTTTAACCGCTGTAATCTGATATCCGGAAACTGCGGCAACAGTAAATGTCACATTAGTTCCGTGCTTAAGCGTGTTTCCATCTGTAAGCTCTACTTTATAGCCCGTTCCGGAAGGAAGGGTTACCTTGTAGGTGGTTTTTTGGCTTTCGCCGATAGTAATCTTGATTTTACCATCATCGCCAAGCACAGTTGCGTCGATCGTGATAGAATATTGGTTTCCGTTAGGCTCAATTGTTCTACCTTTGCAACTCACCGCGGGAGCTTGATAGCCTGCTTCAGGAATTACCTGGAAGGTATAAGTAGCATCAAGTAAGGCAGATGATGCAGCGTTAACAAGTCTATAGCTGTTCTCAGTTGCAGAAGACGCATCATAGACGATGTCGATCGGAGCTTTTTCTACCGAGATATCAACTTCAACGTCGTCAGTTATATTGGAAACCATATAGGCGCCGTCAACGGCAGTCACTGTTCTGTTATTTACTTTAACAGACAGAACTCGATATCCAAGATTTGCCTTAACAGTAAATTTTGCTGTATCGCCGTATTCAAATTCAGTTTCAGCTCCGACAAGTTCAGCAACATATCCGGTGCCGTTAGGAAGATGTACTTTATAAGTATTCGGTGTACCTGCTTTTACTGTAATCACGATATCGCTACGGATATTGCTGATTACATAGTTGCCGTTCGTTGTTTCTGTGCAGGTGGTCGCAGAATCAAGTGCCGCGCCATCCTTGCCAGCGATTTCTACAGTGGGTGTTTCATATCCGCCCGTAGGTGTCACTGTAAAAGTGAACGAGCCATCATAAGAAATGTTTGTAGAAGACGAAGTCGGAACATATCTGAAACCATTATTGGGATCAGGTCCGGTGACAGTGAACTTCCGAGGAGAGATATTAACCCTCATGTTATTTTGAGCGTTAGTGATCTTGAAAACTTTAATGCCATCCTCTGCTGTTTCGGTATCATCAATCGTGCAGCCGCTCGTTAGAGTTGTGGCACGATATTGAGCCGACAAATCTGCGTTCTCATGGGAAACAATCTTAAAGAGTACGCTGCCGTCATCTTCAACGTCAACAGCAGATGTTCCGGTAACCTGTTGATATTCGCCGTCTATTTTAGCAAGAACAAGATAATCATTGCTGTTAGGGAAAATTACGGTTGTCGGCGCCTTCGTGGTGGAAACTTTGAACTCTTTGTTGACGGCAATACGTCCCATTTGTATAGTAACCTTCCACTGAGCCAGGTCTTTTTCTACAGAACCGTTGCCATCATTTCCCTCGACAGTTGCTGTCACGCCACTACCAACACTAACTATTTCATAGTCAGCTGTTTTCGCATAGAACACAAAGGTTTTTTTGCTCATTGAAACCGGGTTATCGTTATCGTCGACTCCGCTAAAGTAAATTTTACCTTCACGATACACAGCATCATAGTTTGAGCCCATGTACTCATCTGTGTCACTAATTCTAATTTCTATTCCTTCATCAGTATAAAATACCACACTTTCGTTTTCAGGAATCATCACTGCATTAATAACAGTGCTACTGTACGCGAAAGCTATAGGTTGAAGAGTCATAACGCACATTACTACAGCGCAAAGCAATGCGGTCATTTTCTTTAACCTTAGAAAAGTTTTTCTTTTCAAAATACATT
Source organism: uncultured Ruminococcus sp. (assembly GCA_964630005.1). GTDB lineage: Bacteria > Bacillota > Clostridia > Oscillospirales > CAG-382 > UBA1206. The sequence goes on from CAZVSW010000003.1 coordinate 15,694, forward strand.
TCTCCTTTCAAAAAATAAACTTTTTAATTTTTGGTTCAACTACAGGTACACCTATACCCATAGCACTGTAGCATTATAGCATCGTTTTCAGAGAATTTCAAGTGGTTTTTTCACATTTTTTTATTTTCATCACGTTGCACAAAACCGACATATTCCGCTTATTTTCCGGTGAATATTTTGCTGATTCCGTTTCCGGCACAGGATTATGCGCGATTCTGACGTGCAAAAAGCGACGACAGACTACGTTCCGGCGGCAGCTTTCTCTGCGGTATGTTTCACAGCTGTTTTTTGCGCGTTCAGCTTTTTTTCTTGACTTTTTCGGTCGATGCGTATAAAATAGCAGTATCAAAGCGTTTTTTCGATTTGCCGGACGTTTTTGCCGTAATATTTTCAGGCAACGCTGTCATGAACACTATTTCTTATTATAATATGAAAACTATTTCCTTCAAAACCAAGTTCGCCGGGCTCTCGGTCGGGATTTGCTGTCCCTCTCCCGGGCTTCGCGATTTTTGCAACAACTACATAGACGAAGCGCCCGGCGAATGCGATATATCTATAACCGTAACCGAGCAGGACGTCGCAAACGAGGCGGCGCGCATCAACAACGGCGACTTCACGCCTCTTTTACACGAAATTTCTGCCGTACAGCGCAAAATCGCGGAGGAAATGCCCTTTTTTGACCGCTTTGTCATGCACGGCGCGACAATCACCTACAATGGCGGCGCTTACATGTTCTGCGCCCCGAGCGGTACGGGCAAATCGACCCACATTTCGCTATGGCGGCGCTATCTCGGAAGCTCCGTCGGCATCATCAACGGCGACAAGCCGTTCCTATCGCTCGACGCGACCAACGGCGTAATATACGCGCACGGCTCGCCCTGGGCGGGCAAGGAGCGATGGCACAACAACCGCTGTGCTCCGCTTCGCGCGCTCTGCTTCATTTCACGCGCCGAGGAAAACAGCATATCACGCCTTACCCCCGAAAAATGCCTGCCATTGCTTATGCGTCAGATATATATGCCCTCAAGCGCCGATGCCGCTCTCAAAACCCTTGGCTTTATTGACTCTCTTGTCAGCTTAGTACCCATCTATCTCCTTCGCTGCAACATCTCCGAGGATGCTGTAAAATGCAGCTTCGAGGCTTTGACCGGGGAGAAGTTTTCAGGTAACGTTACGCAGCAAACCTAAAACAGATCACTATGCGTTCCCGTCCGCGCCAAAAGCAGGAGCAGCTGATCGCCATCAATTCGATAAACCAGCAACCAATCCGGCTGAATATGACATTCTCGGAAATCGCTGTAATCACCCGTCAATACATGGTCACGATATCTCGCTTCAAGCGTTTCGCCAGCGGCAAGAGCGGCAATTACCTTTTTGATTTTTTCAAGATCATATCCGCGTTTTTGAGCCAGCTTCAAATCCTTCTTGAATTGATTCGACGGGACGATTTCATACTTCACCTAAAACGTCCTCCATCATGCTCTCAACATCGGAATACCTTTTATACTTTTCGGGAAAACGGCACACATCCTGCAATTCTTTCATTGCATCACGAGTTACTTTGTTCGGGACATCTCTTGTAATGGAAAACGGTATTCCCCCTTCACGGAGCATCTGCTTCAGGAAAATATTTACCGCCGTAGAAAGATCCATCCCCAAATCAGCCAGCATGACCTGCGCTTTCGCTTTGGTTTCGGCATCGATGCTGATATTTGTAGACACTTTTGCCATTGTATCAACTCCTCTCGGTTATAGTATAGCATATCATGCGCAGATTGTCAATGCGTTATGCGCATGTTGTGCTTGAACTCCAACAAAATCAGGCTGCCGCCGGTGAATATATCGCCGCGCGGCAGCCATTTTTGATCTTATATCTTATAACCCGGAGAGGTATTCCAAGATAGCGTGGGCAGCTATGTTGCCCTCTCCGACGGCTTTTGTCAGCTGATATGGGTGGCCTGTACAGTCACCGGCGGCGTAACAGCCGGGCTTATTGGTCCCGCAATGGTGATCGACCTTGATGTGCGAACCGTCCATCTCGAGTCCGCTCAGAAGCGTAGCAGGGGCGACGGCGTTTTTCAAAAAGAACACGCCCTGCACATCAACCGTCGTTCCGTCCGTCAGCTCGATGCCGCTGACACGCTGTTCGCCGCACACTTTACGCATGGGCGAGGGCAAGCGCTCTACATTCGGAAGCGCGATTTCGCAGTCGGGATAGGGGGCATAGAGATACACCTTCCCGGCAATACCCGCCAGGTATGCGACTTCATGCTCGTACCGCTTCGCCCCGCAGAAAACAGCGATGGTCTTGCCCGAGTACAAAAAGCCGTCGCACGTGGCGCAGTAGCTCACGCCGCGGCCAAGCAGCTCCTCTTCGCCAGAAATGCCCTTCGCCGGCACTGCGCCGATCGCAAACAGTACCGTTTTCGCCTCAAACACCTCATTATCTGCAAGCAGCATATAGCGGTCTTTTGCCGCCATAATATTGGTGACCATCTTATCCGTAACAGTCAGCTCCATGGCGCTGATCTGCGCCCGGAAACGACGGTTCAGCTCCTCGCCGCTGACCATGTCAAGTCCGGGGTAATTTGCGATCTTTTCCGATTTTTCCACCTTATCGCTCAGCTCCGGCGAGCCGAACCAAATAAAATTCTTGTTATGCAGTTTCAGGTTCAGGGCGGCGGAAAGCCCCGCCGGACCTGTACCTATTATCGCAGTATCAAACATAAAATCGCCTCTTTGCAGTTATTTATAAGATAAAAGTGAATTTTTTCAAATAATCTTCAAACACATGAAGCTCAAGATCTATTAATTCTTCGGCAGTATGTTCTTTGCTTATCAGATGTATCGCTTCACAACCCAAAAAATATCCTACATCGGAATGCCCCTCAAAATCACACCAATCGCCGAAAAAGTCTTGACAAGATTCGTTGTTTTCAATCCTTCTCAGATACTCCCGTGCAATTCTTTGTTTGTTTTCGAAGCACCAACTGAGCCAACCGTTTTTGTCCTGATGATAAAAGCGGGAATCGTTCATCAGCATCTGTTCAAAATACATCGCCATACCCTCCGAATAAAGCTGCCACAGAGCTTTTTCTTTCGGTGTATGAAAAAATTTTTCCGTAATTCTGTTTTGAAAATGCCACGCATGTCCCAACTCATGATATATCAGACCGATCATGCTGATCTCATCAGCCCAATTTAACTCGACGATTTTCTCGATTCCGAGAAGAATGACAGGCTTTTCATCAAGTTTTGCGACCCATCCCGCTCCGCTGCATAAGCCTATATAGAAAATAACCGTAATATCAATATCGCTCAGCAAACTGTTTTCAGCCAACAAGCCCGTTACCTTGACAAAAGAATCGTGTGCCTTATCCGCAAGCTCTTTATGGCTTAAAAGATACTGTATGACCGGAAAAATATCTTTTTCAAAATCATAATCTTTCGTATCTTCCCATATCAAATTCCATAGGTTTGGAGAAACATCTGAAACATATTTTTTATACTCATCGATATCAAAGTCTTTCGTTTCAAAAAACTTTTGTATCTCACGATAGGTGTCGATAATCTGAAGCATAGATCCCCTACTTTTCTGCGTTGCCGGTGTTTGCGGGATATAAGAAATTACCAAGCGGAAATCTTTTATACAATAAACATCGCATCGCCAAATGAAAAAAATCTATAGCGCTGTTCGACAGCCTGTTTATAGGCGTTCATGACGTTATCATAGCCGGCAAAAGCGGAAACGAGCATGAGAAGCGTCGATTCAGGGAGGTGAAAGTTGGTTATCAGCCCGTCGATGATCTTAAACTTATATCCCGGATAGATAAATATCCCGGTATCGCCCTCAAACGAATGCAGAACACCGTTTTCGTCGGCACAGCTTTCGAGGGTTCGGCATGACGTCGTGCCGACCGAAATAATACGTCCGCCGGCCGCCTTGGCCGCGTTGATCGCGTCTGCCGCCTCGGCAGTCACGCGGATATGCTCGACATGCATCTTGTGGTCGCGTAGGTCGTCCTCCTTGACGGGGCGGAACGTTCCCAGCCCCACATGCAGGCAGACACGCGCGGTTTTCACGCCGTTTTCTTCAAGCTTTTTCAAAAGCTCGGGGGTGAAATGGAGTCCCGCGGTGGGTGCGGCGGCAGAGCCTTCGTATTTTGCATAAACGGTCTGATAGCGACTCTTGTCCTCAAGCTTTTGGGTGATATACGGCGGCAGCGGCATCATGCCCACGCGGTCGAGTATCTCCATGAAATTGCCGTCATACTCAAAATCGACCAGACGCACGCCCTCGTTGCCGATGCCGACAACGGTTGCCGACAGCTCGTCGGAAACGATCAGTCTGTCGCCCACGACAGCCTTCTTTCCGGGCTTTACAAGGCATTCCCAACGGTCGCCGCCGTCTGCCGAGCGCGACAAAAGAAACAGCTCGACCTCTCCGGCGTGATCGGGATTTTTTGCGTAAAGGCGGGACGGGATGACCTTAGTGTCGTTCAGCACGAGACAGTCGCCCGGTCTGAGATAATCGCATATATCGGAAAAACGGCGGTGCGCGACATCGCCGTTGTTTTTATCAAGCACCAAAAGACGCGAGCCGTCGCGCTTTTCAGCGGGAGTTTGGGCGATAAGCTCCTTCGGCAGTTCGTAGTAATATGATGAGCGCAACATTAAATCGGGAGAATTTGACATGGCAAAGACCTCGTGAATATACTGTTATGGAAGCGATATTATAACTATTATATATCACTGTCACGAACTTTTCAATAGAGAAATCAAGAAAAGAACGAAAGGAATGAAATGTATGGTATCTCCCGTATTCAAGGGAGTTGCAACCGCGTTGGTGACGCCGTTCACCGACGACGGTATAGATTATGCGTCATTTTGCAGTCTGATAGAGGAACAGCTTTCGGGCGGGATAGACGCGCTCGTAGTATGCGGTACGACGGGCGAGCCGTCCACCATGACCGACGAGGAGCGGAAAAGCGTTGTGGAGTTTGTCGTAAGGCAGGTCCGAAGGCGCGTGCCCGTCATTGCGGGCTGCGGCAGCAACAACACCGCATACGCCTGTGAGCTTGCCGCCCATGCCTGCCGCGCAGGCGCGGACGCACTGCTCGCCGTCACGCCGTATTACAATAAATGTACGCAGGACGGAATCTTCGAGCATTACAAAGCCATAAGCGAGTCGTCCGACAAGCCGCTGATAGTATATAACGTACCCTCACGTACCGGCGTCAACATAGAGCCCGATACATACCTGCGCCTGTCGTCGCTGCCGCTGTTCGGAGGCATAAAGGAAGCGGGCGGAAACGTTTCTGCGGCGGCAAAGACTATCTCGCTCTGCCCCGAGGGCACATGCCTGTATTCGGGCAGCGACGAGCTGTTTTTGCCCATGCTGGCGGTCGGCGCGGAGGGGATAATCTCGGTGGCGTCGAACGTCGCGCCGCGGAGGATGAAGGAGATATGGTCGTACTTCAGAAGCGGCAAAAACGCGCTCGCGGCAAAGAAAATGGCGGCCATGATGCCGCTCATCGATTTTCTGTTTTCAAAGCCCAACCCCATACCGCTCAAATACCTCCTCTCCTGCGAGGGTAAGTGCGAAAATATTCTCAGATTGCCGCTCACGGCGATGAGCTGACGATTTTGTTTTGTGACGGGGGAAACACGTTTTCCCCCGTAAACCCCACTTTCTTTAAGCGGCAACGAGCTGAGACTTAATGCGGTCAATCGCATATTTACAAAATATCTCTGTACATACCGATTAAAACAAAGTATAATAAAACTGTGTGGGATTGGATTTATAAAATCGGCACAAAACGGCGTCGGTGTTGTTCAGCTGCCGAAGGATCAAACCGGCAAAAAGAAGGAGGACAGGCTGTATGAAAAATGATACGGCACTGAAAAAAGCGAAGTCAATTCTTGAAAAGCGGAAGAACGACTATGCTTTTAAGACAATGACAAGCTCACTGATTTCTTTCGGCGTTACCGTGTTATTCGCGTTTTATAACGGAGTTTTAGGTATTAAGCTTTCGTCAATATGGCACGGCAGTATTTGCGTGTTTTATTTGCTGCTCGTTGCAATCCGTGGAATGATCTTGATTTCGGAAAAGAACGCCGCAACAAAAAGCGGGCACGAGAAGGAACGGCGCAGACGGAGGATATTTATCATCAGCTCCGTGACGTTTATGGTATTAAACCTGTCGCTGATCCTCCCGATATCATTAATGGTTACGCTTAAAAAGCCGGTAAGCATCGGACTTATTCCGGCTATTGCAATGGCCGCGTACACGACCTATAAACTTACAATGGCGTCTTTCCATATCCGAAAACAAAGGCGGAGCAATCACCGCAATATCCTTGTCACGGAACTGCGGACGATCAACCTGACAGACGCATTGGTTTCTGTGCTCACATTGCAGAATACATTGATAATGGTGAATCAAAACGAAGCGGCGGCTAACGATATGCTTGTGCTGTCTGCCGTTTCAAGCGCGGTGATCTATGTTTTTATTGTAGCCATGACGATTTGTCTGCTAATAAAAGGAGTTAAACAAAAGAGTTTATAAGTTGAAGCTCTTCCCCCCTGCCTCACCATCGGAAAAGTTTTTGCGGAGCTTTTTTCAAAAAGCGACTGTTATCTGATCATAACAAAAAAGCAGAAGGAAACGTCAAATAATATTCGCGTTTCCTTCTGCTTTTGTAGCATATCAAAGCGTAACAGAATCATTTAATTATGAAGCGTATATGTTTTTATCCGCCTAATGAATACGACGTACTTTTTTCAGCTTCATAAGATAATCAAACTATTTCTTTGTACGTTTAACATATCCATTATATAGCATAAATGCTCCGTCGATTCTAAACTCAAGATCCTTCATCCCTGTAATATCAATTGATATATCAAAGCTGCGGGACACACTGGAAATATCTGTATTTCTGTAGATCAGTTTCCCATCTCCGTATATCTCTAACGAGCATTTATAATCTTTACTACTATTACAATCGCCAACAATTGAACATGTAAAAACGTTGTAATCACCGCCTATGTCATAAACGGCGCTAGGTGAGTGGTACACAGACATAATCACGTTTTCATGCCTGACGCCAAAAGTATCTTCCCGGCTTTTATAGCTTGCAAAACCATATTCACTTTGATAAGGTTTCAGTGTAAAGAGCTCTACCGGAACAAATTTATTATAATAATCCAGCTTATCATTCAGCGTCTTATCGTCGGGATAATACTGAATTGCTTCGCGGATAGCACTGATAGCCGCTTCATAATTAAGTGAGCTTCCAAAAGCTTTATCTGCCGCTTTTACCGTATTACTTATATACTTCTGGGTATATACCATTATCTTAGAATCGATTCGACTGTTTTCACCGACAATATTCTTACATTCGTTGAGCCGCGCTATGGCTGAAATATAATCGTCCGAATTTAAATATTCTTCGGCTTCGCCAAAAGCTTCGTTGACTGCGGCGTCGATTGCCTCATTGATTTTTGTTTTTGCAGCATTGCTGTTTGAGTCCCGCTCATCAACCTTACTGAGTTGTTCAATTGCTCCGCCCCATTCTCCCACATCAAAAAGCTCAGTTCCGCTGAGGAATGCTGTTTTTGACGCCACTGCGTTTTCGAAAATCTCCACATCGTTTGAAAGCTCGGAATAATACAGTTCGGATATGTTATCCGCAACATTAAGCGCTGTTTTCATAAGTGCCGTAGCAGTAGACGTGTCACAGCTGCCGGCAAATGTATTTTTAGATATCTCTTTAACAAATTTCTCAAAGAGCTCGGCGCATTTTAACTCTGCCAGCGCATTGCCGTAAAATTCATCGGAATACATCTTGATTGCATCATTGTAGCGTCCCTCTTTGATCAGCGCAATAAAATCATCCGGCGTAGATGTCTTTGCCGGCGCTTGAGATTCCTCGCCGCTATCCTCGTAAAGCCCAAACACCTCGGATTTGTCGATATCCGATTTTATACCTTCCATGCCGCTTAAATCGCTTTGGTTAAACGCCGGAAATGTCGATTCCTCGGGTATTTCTCCGCCGCAGCTTACGAGAAAAGTTGCGGCTAATAATATAACAGCTGTAACTCTTGATACTTTTGCTTTGTTATGCATAAGTTAAATTCCTTTCACGGTTTCATAGTGTTTCTGACGGATTACTGAAAATTCGACAACGCGTATCCGTTAATTATTCAGCGCTTCGCTATACTCAATAAATTGATACTACAAGTATTATACTCAATATATTGAGCATTGTCAAGGGGTATAATCTGATATAATGAAAAAAATATCCTACATTTTTATTGGGAGCGCAGTTTTGATAAGTTACCGCCCTTTTTTCGAGACCCTGATAAAAAAGAACATCACTGAATACAATCTGATATTCAAGCAGGGAATATCGGCAAACACAATACACCGAATGAAGCACGGTCTGCCTATCACCACAAAAACTTTAGACGAGCTTTGCTTTATACTCGATTGCGACGTATGCGATATAATTGAATACAAAAAGGAATAGGCGAAGCTCATTTTTCGATAAGCTTCGCCTGTTTTTTATTATGTTTCTTTGCCTGAGGCAAGCCGTCTTTGTGCGGTAACATGACGGTGCTCGCTTCGTGGGATTTTACTCATCAGAAAAAAGCAGCTTTGTAAAAAATCTAAAGACGCTTGTCTCCCCGTTAAAACTATACTTCAAACTCGTATCTCAGATCGGAAATACGCCAGACGCCGTCCTCGCCTTTTGTCGCCCATATCTGAAACAGCGGCATAGACGCCGGGTAATTCATCAGCGACGCCGAGCCGGGGAGCGGGTTTACCCAGTTCATTATAAACTTGAAGCCGATGCATTTATCGATATCAGGTCCCTCAGAGCTCATACCCACAGTACCTCGCGGCGCGCCGTATAGCATCTTAAAAGCGGTCTCGTTTCCGATCCTGAAAGCGCGGTAGAGCTTTTCGGTCATGCATTCCTTAAGTGTCTCGTCGTCCTTTTCCGCAAGAGCGTTAACAAAACGTTCCGCAGCCTCCTGAACCAGCGGATAGTTGACCTTGTTATATTCCGCCAGATTTTCCACCTCACAAAACCGCAGATCGTGAGAGTAATAAGAGCTCGAAGCGCCGTAGTAGAAGAGTTCGTCGTTGTTCACCTCGGCGATATAACATTTTCCGTCGGCGGTTTCAAAGTACAGATATCTGCCGGTCACCGCATTGGGCATGACAAGCTCCGTAATATCGTCAAAGATCGGTTTTCCGCCTCTGTCGAGGATAATATATTTTCCGTTGTCTTTCATGAAAACGCCATGGTCTGACCATTGATACCAAATGTTCACCCAAAAGCCGTCATATTCCAGCTCGCGCGGTATGGTATAATAATTGCCGACGCATTCTAATTTTTTGTTAAAGATCACAGCTTCGCCGCCGTAGTAGTCCTTTATCGCGACAATACCGGACTCATTATCGTAGTCACCGAAGTTTTCAGTGAAATAGATACGGGTATATTCGGGAGGCAGAATCGTATAGCTTTCTTCCTTGTTTTGGTAAATAATACCATATCGTATTTCGTCCTCTTCACCGCTTTCTCCCTTTTTGACTTTTGAAGTCATATATATATTCCATCTCATGTGCGATTCTACGGTATAATCGGGCTCTTTTACCTCGGAAACCTCTTCGCTCGATTCCTCGATCGGCGTTTCGCTCGATTCTTCTGCGGCTACAGACGAATCGTCGACAAGCGACGGTTCGGACTGTGCGTCCGATTCATTCACCGCTTCCGACACCTGCGAAACAGCTGATGCTTCAGGCTCTTTCGATGCTTCCCCACCCTCGCCGCACGCAGCGAAAGTTAAGATCACGGCGAAAGCAATCAAAATGATGAGTAAGATCTGAATGCGATCTGATTTTATGTTTTTCATGACAGTCCCTCCATATTTTCATTATTTGCATATTCCCATGCGAAATTTTTACGGGGTCAAAAAAAGCGCATAAGTACTGCGTAAGAAATTACGGCAGCTTATGCGCTGAATTTATTTAACCGACCAACAGATTATTTCTCGGACAAACGTTTGCTATTAATTTTGAAATAATTCAAGACAAACATGTCTTTGGCGGCGTTTTTTTGCTGCCGTCGTCAGCTCTCCTTTGATATCTGATATGATTATAGCATGATTTTTTGAAAAATGCAACAGGAAATTATGGCAAGCAGTAAAAGCCGTTTTACCTGAAATCAGTTACTTGTTATTTTACGTCGGCGAACATTCCGCAGACAGACGCGGCAAAGCACACGCGCGGACCGGAAACATAATCGTTCGAGCCGGCAAAACCGACTACGTCGCCCGCCTTAAGCTCCGTACCGACTGTACGTTCGGTCGATTTCAGCCCGTAATACCACGTCTGAAGACCGCAGCCGTGATCGATGACGACGACATTGCCGAGCATGAGCGTCATGCCGCTATATACCACCTTGCCCGCCTTTGCGGCGCAGACCTTTGCGCCGTCGACGCATTTATAGACCTTGCCTATTGACGAACACGCATGGCTATCCGTGCCGCCGTCGAGGTTCATCAGCACCTGAGTGCCGAAGCCTATTTCAAGCGTTCCGGTATCGGTCGGGGCGCGCATGGGCTCTGACGGGTCGCCGTACGAAGCGGGCGACACCTCCGCATTAAGGTTACGGATCAATGCCTCAAGCTCATTTTCAGCCGGTTCGCCAAGCAGCCGTCCAAATGTATCGCTGCTTATTGACATACGGTGGAAATCGCGGTTTCTGGAAAGCACCGTGAGCTTTTCGGTGATCACGTTATCGCCTATGGTGAACACAACGTCGTATTCGCCGGGCTGTGCATCCACATCAACGGCGAGGAACGCGGTCTTATAACCGCTGTTTTCGGAAAACGCAAGCGAAGAGACGTCAAGTTGCGATTCGACCGAAAGCTTTTCGGTATCGTTCAGATGTCTCACATTGACAAGGAGCGTTCCGCCCGCCTCGACCGCGTTTGCGCTGAAGCTGACTGTCGAGGGTATATCATAAAGCGCGCGGAAGGAATATGTTGCCTTGCCGTAAAACATACTGTCCGAGCTATGGTTCCATTCGGCTGTTACTTTGACGTTGATAAGAGTATCCTTGGCGAAGATGAGCTTTGAAACGTCGTTTTCGGGGATTATCTCGCCGTTTTCATCGGTAAGCTCCACAGAAACGATCTGCGGAGGGATATTGAAGCTGAGGCTGTTTTCGCGGTCGGAATACAGGCTATAGACCGTTACGCCGTCATAAACGTCGCTGTCGGTATAATCGGCGTAATCGCCCGACACAAGGCGGTACTTCCATTCATAAACGGACGGCATTACCGTTGTGACGCTGCCCCCGCTTGCGAGCATCAGCGGCTGTGTGAAGCGCGCTTCGTAAAGATAGGCGTATTCATCGCGCGAAAGCAGTGTGCGCGCGGTATTGTTGTCAAGCACATAGAGCTTGCCGTCGTTTTTATCAAGCATACAGCCGGTAAGGCTGAGCTCTGGATAAAGCGTATATTCGAGCAGCTTATCGCCGCGGTCGCAAACGATCCTGACCGCCTCATTTTCATTCAGCGGACGGAGCGGCGAAACTATCTCCGACGCATCCATAACGGCGTTTGCATAAAAGCTTATATCCGCCTCGTTTTTGAACTCCAGCTTTTCTCCGTCCGGGGTGGACACGCTGACCAGCGATATATCAGACGGATCGATGCTGTTTGAAAAATACGCTATGGCAAAATATATGATGAATACTATCGGAATCAAAAGAAGTACGGAAAATATCGTCTTTCCCTTTGAAGATTGGTTCATGATTCGAACTTCCTTGGTTTTGATTTAGAGTAGATTACTTAAGCTTTTCGTTTATAGCCTTGATAAGCGCATCCTTGGCGGGGGACATGATGAGATATACATACACGCCCTCCTTGACGACGACTGCGTCAAGCGCGACTTTATAGTTATCGGCGTTATAGTCCTTCTGCTGGTTTCTTATATCGGCGACGCGCGTTTCAAGTCTGAGCTTGATGTTATCGGCGGCGGCGCTGTCGGCGCATACGAAGAACGCGATCGTCTCGACTCCGGCGCTGTTTATGGGTATGAGATAGAAGCCTTCGGTATAATCGCCCGATTTGATGACGATGTCGTCGGCGAGGCGATCCTCGTCATAGGGCATGAGGTCGCCCTCGGCATTTACTGCGGAAAGAGCGGCTTTGAGCTCGTCAAGCGTGCCGTTCAGCTTTTTTTCACCGCCGCAGGCGGCAAGAGTGAGGAAAAGCGAGGTGAGAAGAATTACAGAAACAATGCGTTTAAAATTTTTCATGGTGTTAAGTCTCCTTAATTATTTTGGGTTTTATGGCTGAGGCATTTCATCGGGGTTCTTGTAGCCGCCGTTTTGCATCGCGTAGGCGTAATTGCGGAGCACTGCTATCCACGCGTTATAGCACTTTTGCTGCAAATGACAGCCGTTACCGTTCGCAGGGTCGGGGTCAAGGCAGTATTCAAGCTTAAGATAGCCGTCGACGGTAAGCGGCGTCGTAACGTCGAGGAAGGCGATGCCGTTTTCGTTGCAATAGTCGAGCATAAGCGAGTTGAGCTTGTATATATTGGTGTTGTTGAGGTTTTTATAGTTGAAGGTGCTCACCATATAGGTGTTTGAAAGTATGACGATCCTGATATCGGGAGAGGCTTCCCTGATCTTGTCAATTATCCTGACAGTGTTTTCAAAGGCGTTCTCGGCGCAGGTCGAGGTCGGGTGAAGACCCAGCTCGTTTAGCGCCATAAGGCTTATATAAGCGCATTTTGCCTCTGACTTCTGAACCGCTTCCCAGATGTGCATGGGGTCGCCCTGATATCTGAGCATATAATCGGTCTGCAAATTTTTATCAAACTCAAGCTTGGGCGAATATGCCGAGCGGCAGAGGAATTTGCATTTTCCGAGGAAGGAAGCGTCCGACGCTCTTTTTGCGGTCACGTAGTTATTGAAATGAACCATTATCGAATTGCCGATAAATACCGAATCTTTGAAATATTCGTCAAGGTCGTCCTTGCCGATCTTATAGCTGTCAAGATCGGCGATATTCTGATAAGGGTAATCCTCCGGAACGACATACGCAGGCATTCCGCTCGAAACCGGCTCAGAGGGCTCTTCTGAGGAAGGCTCGGCCTCGGACGATTCTTCGGTATCGCTCACGCTGATTATAGGAGGAAGAGAGGGTTCTTCGGAGGAGTCTGCCGGTTCGGACACGCCGGTTATATTGCTGAGCTCCCCTACCCCGGAATTTCCGCTGACATTATCGGACGGACCGAGGGGGATCTCCACACAGGCGATAACAGACAAAGAAACGATTACAAGCGACAAAACAAGTGCAAATATTTTTATTTTCACGGCAAACCTCTCACTCAAATTCTTTATATCTTAGATTATACCCCGAAAAATGCATTATGTCAATAGAAAAAATTCAATATCAGACAAAATATCTTTGATTTTTTTATGAATCGTGCCCCATCGCCCTTTAGCGACAGCGGTTTTCGGGCAATTTTAAATTTTTTTCGGGCGAATAGCCAAGCCCACGGACGGGGATAATCGAAGCGGTGATAATAATGTTTGATAATATTACGGATTTTAAACAGTCAATGGAAAATATATTCGCCGGGTGTCCCGATTATATCTGCCGCGACCTGACTCTGAGCGGCGGAAGCGGCGTTATACTGACGATACGCGAGCTGGCGGACAAGGAGTACGTTTCGGAAAGCGTGATACGTCCGATGCTTGAAAAAAAGGATTGGCAAAGCTTTGACGGCAATTGGAACGGTCTGCTGAGGTCATCGAAGATATCGGACGCCGGAAGCGTCGACGAGATCGCCGGAGCGCTTTTTTCGGGCTGTGCGGCGGCGGCGGTCATGACGGACAAGCTATATATAGCGGTGATCTCCGCCGACAGTTATTTCGGCAGAGGCGTTTCCGAACCGTCTACCGACGTCACGATCAAAGGCAGCAAGAGCGCGTTTGTGGAAGATATTGAAAAAAATATCGCCATGCTCCGAAAGATCATACGCACTCCCAAGCTTAAATATATTGATTTTACCATAGGAAGCGAAACGGAAACGAGGGTCTCGCTGATGTACGTCGAAGGGCGTGCCGACGCAAAGGCGGTTGAAAAAGCCAGGCAAAAGCTGAAAAGCATTGATCCCGCCGTGATAACCGACAGCGGAGCGATCGAACTCATCACGCGTGAGCGGCGGTGGGGCATCTTTCCGTCGACCGGCAGCACCGAGAAGGTGGAAAAAGCCGCCTCACTGCTGGTCGCGGGGCGGTGTCTGATAATATGCGACGGTTCGCCGTTTGTGCTGACGCTGCCATATGTGTTCATCGAGGCGTTCCAATCGTCCGAAGACTATGTCAGAACGCCGTATTACGCCACATTTGTACGATTTTTGCGGTTTTTCGCCTATCTGGTCGCCATATATCTGCCGGCGCTGTGCATAATAGTTGTCGACAAGCACCCGTCCGCGCTGCCCGAAAAGGTATATTCGATCATAACTGATCTTCGGTCGGAGATACCGTTTTCGCTGTTTACCGAGCTGACGCTGATGCTCATAATGTTTGAGGTACTGCGCGAAGTGGGTCTGCGGATGCCGCGAACGGTGGGCGATGCGGTCGGCATTGTCGGGTCGATCATAATCGGCGACGCCGCCACCGAAGCGGGCATTGCCAGCACGACGGTTATATTGGTCGTTGCGGCTTCGGCGGTGTGTAACTTTGTCGTGCCGATGTTCATGAATCAGACGGTGCTTCTCAGGTTCGCGTTTTTATTCATCGCACAGTTATTTGATTATATCGGCGTGCTGGTGGGTATTGCGCTGCTTATGGTGTTGCTTTGCACAAAAAAGTCGTTCGGCGCGTGGTATATGAAGCCGATCATGCCATTTTCTCCCGGCGGGATGCTCGATTTTCTGATCGCCGTACCGCAGATAACTGTGGGGAAAAAGGAAAATCTTTAATTTTTTTGACGGGGGACAACAGACGCGCGGGAAATCAGGATAAAAAGACAATTTCAGAAAAAGCGCGTCCGTTTTCCCCCGTTAGCCCCCTTTCGGGGAACGACGGGGGCAAACTACGTTTTCCCCTGTAAGACCCCTTTCCTCCTCGCGCTTATCGCCGCTCCACAAAAGCTGCGCTTTTGAACGCT
>CAZVSW010000004.1:0-30771 GCA_964630005.1 uncultured Ruminococcus sp.
AGGTGAAACTGATAGTTGCTTCCCGCAATGAGATCCCACTGATCGGAAGAAACGCTCTTCGGGCGGGCGGTATATTCGAACGCCTCGCTCGGGTTCTTTCCCTCTGTCTGAGCGGAAACGGAAAGCACTGCGCTCGTAACGCGGCTGTCGATGCGCAAGGAGAAATAGCCGTGATCGCTCTTCGATTCATAGGTCTCTCCCTTATAGGTAGCTCTGATCACCGCGCCCTCTTCGCACGTGCCAAGCAGAACAAATTTGCCGTGCTCAATGCGCGTACAGCCGTATATTTCGGGTTTCGCGGTTGTTTCGTCGTATATAAATACAGATTCATCGTCAGATTCTTCTAAAGATTCGTCGGAGCTATCTTCTGCCGATACCATTTCGGAAACCGTCAGCGAAGAATCAGACGATGCGGAAGAATCCTGCTCCTCTTTGCCGCAGGCGGCGCAGGAAAATAGTATGACCGCCGATAAAATCAAGGCAAATATATGCTTCATGTTTATTTCCAGCCTTTATTACAAAAAACTTTTGTCGTTATTTTACCATATAAAGAAGAAAAAAGCAACAAAAAAGTGCATTTTTCTACGTCGGCATCACGCAAAACAACAGCAATACGACAACAGCCGGGCTTCCGCCCGAAGTGAAGTACAGCCAAAACGCCGCCACAGCGCCGATCATTGACGCGGTCGCGGCAATGACGCCCGCCACGCTCTCAGCTTCGGAAACGCCTCTATTTTCCGCGATCAGCGACCGCAGAATGTTCCAGCCGTCATTACCGCGAAGCGGCAGAAGATTGAACAGCGCAAAAAACGCGTTTGCAAATATGAAAAGCAACAGCCCGACGCTTCTGAATCTTGAAAAAACAAGGCCCGAAAGCAGTCCGAAAATGATATTGGCGGCAGGTCCGGCAAAGGCTATCGCCGCCTCTTTTTTGTATGATACGACCGCAGTGTCATAAAAAATCACCGCGCCCACCGCATAAACATCTATCCTGACCACCCTGCTGCCCGCAATATACACCGCCGCCAGATGCCCGAGTTCGTGCAGTATTGCCGCCGACATTATTATAAAAAACGACTCCGCGCCTTCGATATAAAACATCAGCGACAGCGACATGAGCGCAAAAGGGCTGACCTTGAGCCGTCCGCCCAAAAACGGCACACAAAGCTCACTCACCCAAAAGCTCCCCGACAAGTCCGGTTATCGTGCGTCTGCCGCCGCCTTCGGCAAATACGTCTTCGTCGCCCAAAAACGACGAAAACGTCGTTACGACCGCGGCGACTGCAAGCAACAGCGAAATAAGCCCGATAAATACCTTTTTCATCACAACATATCTCCTTCAAAATATTATTTTTTGACCGTCCGCTTCCGACAACTTTTTGCAATGTCACAGGTATATAATGTCTGCGAGCCTTGCGGCAGGAGCGCTGCTCCTCCTTCAAAGCTCCAAAACAGGGGGCGTGGAATATGGACGGGACAATCACAATCTATGCGGATGTTTTATTTTTTATAAACTTCTCCATAGATTTTTTATGTCTGTACATCACAGGCAAAGTATTGTGCACCTTCTTCAAGCTTTCCGGAATGGCGGCGGCCGCCGCGCTGGGAGGCGTATATTCCTGCCTTGCCGTCTATCTCGAAATCGAGCTTTGGTATGTCTCACTGCCAATGCACATCGCCGCCGCAATACTCATGTGCCTGACAGCTTTCGGGCGGAAGAACCTCCTTAAAAATACCGCAGTCTTTACCCTGAGCTGCGGTCTGATCGGCGGTCTGATGTGCGGCGCATACGCCTTGACGGGCAAGGACTTTTATGCCGGCGGAGGTTTTTATATGGACGTCGATCCGCTGTTCGTGCTCGTTTTCGGAGCAGTGTCCTCGGCCGCCGCGCTGTTTTATATGCTCATTTGCCGCAGACGGCATTTCGGCAGGACCGCAGATATCCGCTTCAGTTACGGCGAAAAAATATTTGAAGCCAGGCTTCTTTGCGACAGCGGCTGTTTTGTCCGCGACGCAATCTCCGGAAATCCGGTCATAATCGTTTCAAAAAGCGTTTTCGGCGATAATGACGCGCTCAGCGGCGCCGACGAATCCACATTGAAAGCGCTTGGAAAAACCTCGCGCCTGATTCCGGTAAACACAGTATCGGGACACAATATGCTGCCGGCATTCCGCCCTGCAATTCTTATTATCAAGTATGAAAACACAGAAAAAACGCTGCCGGCAATAATAGCCGTCGACTGCAACGGCACTCCCTACGGGGACTGCGACGGCATTATCCCCACCGAAGCTTTGCTGTAAAAGGACAACGATATGAACATTATTTACCGATTTATTTTAAAGCTGTTTTCAAAAAACGACTGCGCGCATTACATAAACGGACCGGCAACACTGCCGCCCCCTCTTTCTGCCGAGGACGAGCGCGACATGATAAGCCGTCTGCCGGACGACGAGCACGCCAAGAAAACACTCATAGAGCACAATTTGCGTTTGGTGGTGTATATAGCCAAACGTTTTGAAAACACCAATATCGGGCTTGAGGATCTGATATCCGTGGGCACGATCGGGCTTATAAAAGCGATCAATACCTTTCGCTGTGACAAGCAGATAAAGCTTGCGACATACGCGTCGCGCTGTATTGAAAATGAAATACTCATGCATATACGAAGAAGCGGTTACATGAAAAACGAGCTGTCGCTCGAAGAGCCGCTTAACACCGACTGGGAAGGCAACGAGCTGATGCTTTCCGACCTTTTGGGCACAGACGGAGACGACGTTTACAGAGACATAGAAAAGACGGAGGAACAGCGCATACTCTTAAAAGCGATCGACTCGCTCCCGGAGCGCGAAAGGCTGATAATTCAACTGCGCTTTGGCTTCGGCGGCAAAAACGAAAAGACTCAGAAGGAAGTCGCGGATATGCTCGGCATAAGCCAATCATACATCTCACGCCTGGAAAAACGCATAATCGACCGCCTGAAGGACGAATTAAAACGCCTCTCCTATTGACAAAAAGTAGAAAAAGTGATATACTCATAGCAGAAACTTATGCTGCCTGAACAGTAAAAGGCTTTTCGGGCACAAAGAAATTCATAGAAAGGAGGAAGCATTTATTTTCTTTAACAAAAAGAAACAGTCTGTCAGACCTCAGCTCAGCCGCTTTGATAACGGTCTGCCTACTGCTGTGGCATTTGTCGATTACGAAAGCTGGTATGTTTCTTTGCATAAAAATTATGGTATCAAGCCGGATATCAAAGGCTGGTTTGAAGACCTGTCGAAGCGCGTCAACATAACGGAAGCCATCTTCTTTGCGGACTTTTCACACAAATCGCTTGCCGATGAGATCAAGCGCATCCGTCCGTATTCCAACAAGATCATTGATACGAGAAACCCGCTCGGCGTTCAAAAGGATTTTACTGATTTTATCATTCTTGACAACATCTATCAAAAAGCATTACTGAGCGACGATATCGATTGCTTTGTTCTCTTTTCAGGCGACGGACACTTCAGCTCCGTAACGTCATTTCTTAAAAACATTTATGGCAAGCAGGTAGGCATTTACGCAATAAACGGCTCTTTCTCGCACCAGCTTCAGGAAACTTCAAGCTGGAGCGTTACACTTCCCACCGAAGAAAGCATTATGGGAAGGTATTACAGTCTTTTACTCGAAGAGCTCAGGAAAAGCAATGTTATGTATACCGAAAGTAAGCTGATAAGCGCTGTATGCAATGAGCATAAGCATGAAAAAGCGTCCAATCTGAAAACCGCGCTGGATAAACTTATATCAGAAAAGGTCATCACCACAAGAAAGATCAACGACAAAAAAGGCGCTGCACTGTTTGTGGATTGGGATGCAGCGAAAAAGTACACTGAAAATTAAAAAAACAAAATAACTGCCGCATTGAGGCGTTGCCATGCAAGCCTCAGTGCGGCAATTGTTTTTGTTGTCAGTGACCTGCGAGATCACACATATCGGATTTCGGGTGATCGGTGAAAAAGAAAACGATTATGTATTTGCCGTTTTCGATATGCGTCTTAAAGGTGATCGAGCCGTGCTCCAAATAGCTCGAAACGACCGCCTGACCCTTCTGCGCGGAGTATTCTACGATTTTATATCGCTCGCCTTTTATCTTTTCGAGAACGGCGTCGAGCAAATCCTCGTCATCGGCATTGATAAGCGCCGCGCCGAAATAGGAGATGCCGTTGCCGTTACCGTTCAGCTTGCCGTGAATAGAAGCATATTCGATAACTTCAATGCCGCCGTCCTCAAGCGCGTCGACAAAACCCTCGGTCAGGTTGTTAAGCAGCCGCCCGTTGTGCCACGAAGCATAAAGCATCCTGAGCGGCAAAGCACATATCGCCGCGACTATCAGACCGATTATAATGCATATTGTAATCACGGTAATCTTAATCGTCTTTTTCATATCAATAAATACTATACTACAAATCGCTGTACATTTCTTCACATTCGCTCTATCCATATACGGAACACGAGCTTACCGTCGCAAAGCTTATATTCCAGCGTTGAAAACGTGTTATATCCGACGATAAGCGCGAGGAGGAAAGGGGTCTTATAGGGGAAAACGTAGTTTGCCCCTATAGGCGGAGCGTCAGCGACGCCCCCGAAAGGGGGCAAACGGGGGAAAACACATAGTGTTGTCCCCCGTCACAAATATTATTAGTTCCACTCGGTGAGCTCGGAAGCTGCATCCTCGTCAACAACAACATAAACCTTTCTGTGAAGCTTCAGGATAGAAGCGGGGCAGGAGGGATTTACGTCGCCTTCGAGCATGTTCTTGATAGCGTTAGCCTTTGCCTTGCCGTTAGCGACAAGCAGAACGCTCTTTGCATTGAAGATAGTGCCGATACCCATGGTAACAGCCTGTGTGGGAACGTCTTCGATCTTTTCGAAGAAACGGGAGTTAGCTTCGATTGTTTCCTTGGTCAGGTCAACCTTATGGGTTGCAACGATGAAACGATCGGTAGGCTCATTGAAGCCGATATGTCCGTTGCCGCCGATGCCGAGAAGCTGAAGGTCAACGCCGCCTGCGGCAGCTACTGCTTCGTCATATGCCTTGCCCTCTGCTGCGGGGTCTTCTGCGAGACCGTTCGGAACATGGGTGTTTTCTTTTTTGATATTGATGCCGTAGAAAAGGTTGTGCTCCATGAAATATCTGTAGCTCTGATCGTTATCGGGAGCGAGAGGATAGTATTCATCAAGGTTATAGGACTTAACGGCGGAGAAATCGATCTCACCGTTTTCATACATCTTTATAAGCTCTTTATAAAGACCTACGGGAGAAGAGCCTGTAGCAAGACCGAGCACGCAATCGGGTTTTTGATTGACCTGAGCGGCGATGATCTGCGCAGCCTTCATGCTGAGAGTTTCATAGTCCTTGCATACAACAAGAACGATATTGTCATTTTTGCCGTTAGTGCAATATTTGAAATTAGACATTGGGTTATTCCTCACTTCTTATGTTGTTGCTTATATAATATCACTTTAGCTTGGCTTTTTCAAGCCCTTCATGAAAATTCTTCATCGTGTTCGATGAAAAAATCTCTCAGCAGCCTGACATTTTCAAGCTCTGTCCATTTTTTAACGGCTACGGGCGTCGAATCGAGGTCATATATCCTCGCGCCCTTCATCGAAAGCATAAGCGGCGAATGCGTCGCCATGACGAACTGACAGCGATAAAACCGTGCCGAATCGGCGATATACCGGGCAAGCTCTATGCAAAGCTTAGGCGAAAGACTGTTTTCGGGCTCATCGAGCAGGTAAAGCGAATTTTCGTCTATGACCTTTGTAAAATATCCGAACGCACTTTCACCGTTCGATTGCGACGCAACATTATGTTCAAGTCTTGCGTTAATGTACGCCGACGAGGTACAGCTCTTGCTCTTGACGCGGTTGCGGCGGCGAAGCTCCTCGTAATCGGCAATCGAATCAAATTTTATTCCTTTTTCGCCGTCTACGCGGGAGGATTTGAGCGCGTACCATTCGTCGTATATGTCGTTTCGGCGTGTATCGATGCTCTGATTGAGCTCGCGCATTCCGAGCATACCGTCGAACACGTCGTCGCTCGTTATGATACGGCTGGTTTTCGGCAGATTATGCGTATAAGACTTGCACATACGCGCAAAGTCGTCGCTGTACGGCGTTTTATTAAACGGCGATGACCGCATAAGAGAAAGATGCTCGGCGATCATGTTGAGCGCCGTCGACTTGCCCGAGCCGTTTCCGCCGTAAAAGATCGTTATGTCCGAAAAATCGATATGGAAAAGCTTCTTTTTCGAAAACAGCCTGAACGGATAGGGGTTTATTGTATTATAAGTAAGATTTGCGTTCTTTCCCTTGCGGAAATATTCATATTCGTCGTTGTCGCTCGGGAAGTCGAAGCTGCTTAAATATACCATTTACCACACCTCCGCCAAAGCGCGAAGTCTGCCCTTGCCGGTTTCGCGAAGAACCCCCAGATAGCGTATTCTCCCCTTGCCTCTGACAGAAATAATGTCGCCTTCGGCCGCCTCCCTTTCGGGGCGGCGCTCGGGACGTGAATTTACGAAAACAAGTTCCGATTCAAAAAGCTCCTTTGCCTCCGACCGTGAAAGCCGCCATACGGCCGCAACGATTGCGTCGAGTCGGTTTGAGGATATTACAAACTCCTTTTTGTCCGGTACTGGAATCGCAACTTCGGGCAGCATGTCCAGAACAGTGCATAAAACAGCAGTACGCTTCACATCGTGAAGCTCGCTTTTTATAAAGTCGGCTATTGAATCAAGACAAAGCACATAACCGGTTTTTCCGCTGACAATTATATCGCCGAGCATTTCGCGGCTTATTTTAAGACCCATGAGCGCGCCGAGAAAATCGCGGTGGGTGAGGTCGTCTGCCCATTTTTCGCCCTTCGGCGAAATCTTTACGCATTTTATCGGAAAGCCGCTTACATCCCCGAACCCCGCCACAACGCGCTCCGCGCCTTCATAGCCGCCGTAAAGCGAGACGGGCAGCCCCGTTTCGGAAAGCCTGCGTTTGTCGTCAAGGTCGAGAAATTTTGTGTATTCCACCGTAAAACGGGTGCATGACCGCTCGTACAGCTCATAAAAACGTTCTATTTCCATTCCTGCCCCTCCAACAATATACTTCTTGTCCGATATTTTACAATACTACTCCATATTTGTCAACCCTACCGATTCAGAATGACGGAGAGAAGAGTCCTAAAGCACATCTTTCACGCTTTTTTCGTAAAAAAAGCCCCGGCAAAAAAGCTTCCCGATGATATGCCGCCGAAAAGAATTCAAAAATCCCATCGCGGAGCGAGACCTTTTCTCATCCGTCTTCGTTATTTTCTGTTCTCTCATTCAATGAAAATAGTATTTCAAACGATCCAGCAAGAAGTTACCGTCTCCGTCGCATACAAAGTCGAAATACCAAGATACACCGTTATCGCTGCCTTCTTCCGGCGAAGTCGTCCAATATAGATAAGGATCATCTCCGTAATATTCAAAAGAGAAGAACAATTGAGAATGTCCGCCGGGGCTGTCATCAACGATCATATCGTTGGAAAGAGCCGTGCGAACGGGGTCGTACGATTGAATATTGAGGCGCGGAAACGTCATTTTTTGCAAAGTAACATATTCGGGATATTTGCTTTCAGTGACGACGGAAAAATACTCGGCGATGCAATATCCATCGTCGCACGACTCGTAACCATCGGAATCACGATGCTTCAGAAGCGCTTCGTAAAGGTCGGCGCTCACATATTGCTTTATTCCGTCGAAATCCCTTTTGCTTACACATTCGTGGAATTCGTTGTATACCTCTATGATACGTTCAAGGTATTTTTTCTTATTCTCTTCGTTTTTTTCATCTGAAAACGGTGTTATTCTGAATTCTTTGTACGCATTAAACTCAAGGCGCATCAAGCTGCCGTCTTCGGTCTCGACTACTCCGCCAAACCCCTTGAATGCGCCGTAGATGTATCCTGAAATTTTGAAGCGCGGAAGTCCGCTGTTCGTACCGTCTGGGTATAATACATCGCAAAACATGTCGTCATCATGGCAAAACAGCATTCCGTTGAATTGCGCGATATAATAATACTCTCCCTCGAGACGGCTTATAGTGGCTTCGATAAGCTCTTCATCGCTCAAAGCGGGTTCTTCGGACGATTCTTCAACAGGCACCTCCTCCGACGATTCCTCAGATGGTTCTTCTATCGACTCCTCAGGCGGTTCTTCGACTGATTCTTCTGTTGATTCTTCGAACGATTCTGTCTCAGAGAACTCCGAAAAATCGCTGATACTACCGTTTTCCGCGTTAAAGGACGATTCTGCGTCGGACAGTTCCGGGACAGACGATACGGTGTTGTTTGAAGATGCGCCGCACGAGGTAAGCAACAACATAGAGAGTATGACAAACAGGATCAGGTCTTTTTTCATTGCAAAACTCCTTAATCGGGTGTGTGATAGGCGCGGGAAGGAAAAGTAGTTTAAGGGGAAAAACGCAGTTTGCCCCTGTCTAAACAATCAGCGTCATAAACGGTATCGTCAAAAAGCATATCATGGTGCTGATTAGCACGCAGTTTGCCGAAAGCTCGGTTTCGGCATGGTGTATCTCCGCCATATTCAAAATGACCGAAGCGCACGGCACTGACGAAAGAATGAGTATAGACGCCTTGAACGAATAATCGAGCGGCAAAAACGCAACCGCAAGATAACAAAACAACGGAAAAACTATCAGCTTGCCAAAACAGATTATATATACGAACGGTCGCGAGAAAAGCGCCTTCAGCTTTACGGTGGAAAGCCGTATGCCGAGAATTATCATGCAAAGCGGCGTTGTCATGTTACTAAGAACATTTATGCCGTTTAAAAGTGTTGCCGGTATGTACTTTCCCACCCCGAAGAAGTAAAGCGGAAGTGCAACAACCAGCGCAATGACCGAAGGATTGACAAGCGCCGCCCTGAGCGACATATATTTTTTGTTTTGCGTCAGGCAGTATACGCCGACAGTAAACACAAGTATGTTCATCGAAATAATGTATACCGATGAATAGCACGCCACCTCGGGATTATCCGGCATGAGCGATTTTATGATCGGCAGACCGAAAAAGCCAACGTTGCCCATCACGGTCGCAATGGTGAGGATGCGATAGCGCGCATCGTCGTATTTTCTTTTAAACAAAGCGTATATTACAAGCATAAAAGCGCATTGCAACACAAAGGTAACGCCGAAGAAAAGCGCCATTTTTCCAAGCCCTTCGCCGCTGAAGTCGGTCGTCAGAAAAGAGTGTACTATCATGCACGGCGCGCAGATATACACCAGCACCGACGACATCGACGAAAGATGCTCCGCTTTGACGATCTTTCCTTTGGCGGCAATATAGCCAGGTATTATGTAAAGTAACGTTATCATTACGTTGCTGAAGGCTGTTCCGAATTCCATTTTATGCTTCCTTTTCCCGGTCGCTTATGACCTGATCTAATATCTCCGCCGCAGTTTTCACAAATTTCACGCACGGTCTGACCTTATAAAATCTTTGGTCGCGCGGCGTTGCGTTCGGGGTACTGTCGGCGGCAAGTCCGCCAAGCAGTTCGCGGCAATTGATTGTTTTGTGCACTTCTTTAAACTTTGACGCAAGCTCCTGCACAAGAGCGTAATGCGCGCTTTTGGCTTTTACGTCCATCGGATCATATCCGCCGTAAAGCAGACCCGCCACCATGAACATGGCCGAGCACGTGCCGCATACCTCTCTCATCCTGCCCATGCCGCCGCCAAACGACGACGCGATCTTAAGCGAGGTAGCTTCGTCAAGCCCGGTAACATCCGAAAACGCCGCCAACACCGCCTGCGCACAGCCGCAACCCGAGATAAACAGCTCCTCGGCTTTTTTTGTATGCTCTGATTCCATTTTTAAAAAACTCCGTATTTTATGTGTATTCGCAAAAGTTTTGAAAGGAGGGGACGCGCAAGCACCGCCAAAAAGACGACATTCGAAAAGGCGTATATGCCGGTTATCGGCAGAGCCGACGCGACATAGAAAAGATATCTCGAAACCGAAAAACCGCCCTCGGCAGAAAAGGTCGTCCACACGTCCATGATCAGCGAAAATGCGACCCCCGCAAATGCGCCGTAGATGAGAAGCAGGAGCATATTCGGCGAATTTTTGCGCCTGAAGACAAGTCCGGCAAAAAAGCCGATGAAGCCCCACGCCGCCATTTGGAATGGCGTCCACGGACCTTGACCGAAATATATGTTTGATATGAGCGCGGACATGCTTCCGGTCATGAAACCCGCCTCCGCGCCGAAGGCCGCGCCGGCGATCACGGTAAGGGCCGTCACCGGTTTAAAACCGGGAAGCGGCGCAAATACGATCCTGCCGACAACGGTAAGAGCCGTCATAACGGCGATCACCGTTATTTCCCTGGCGGTCTTTTGCCCTCTTTCAAACGATATGAAAAACGGCAGACATGATATCAGCGCGATTACCACCGAAAGCAGGCTGTATTTGCCGCTTTCGAGTAGCCATACGCCAAGCGCCAAAGCGATGATCACGCCCGCTGTCATCAATAAGTGTGACGCAATACGTTTTTTATTCATAAGAAAAGCCGCTTTGCCGGCACAGCTCGACCGCCCTTTCAACCGTTACCGCGGTTTTGAAATACGGGCGTGTTATACGCGCCGCGGCGGTAGTATAATAATCATTCGAGGCAAAAAAGCTCAGACTGCTTTCATGCGCAACAATGCGTCCGCCGAAAAGCATCGCACAGCGGTCGGCATATTCGGCGGCAAAATCAAGATCATGGGTCGAGGCAATAACAGTTTTGCCGCTTTTCGTAAGTCCTTTAAGAATTTCCGCAAGCTTCAGCCGGGAAACCGCGTCCTGCCCCTTTGTAGGCTCGTCTAAAAGCAACACCTCCGGCTCGGTAAACAGCGCCAGCGCAATAGCCGCGCGCTGTTGTTCGCCGCCCGAAAGGTCGTACGGGTGGCGGGAAGCAAGCTTTTCAAGACCAAAGTCACAAAGCAGTTTTGCTATGCGCTCTTTTGCCGCGTTCAGATCGAACTCATGCGCCTTTGCCAGATTTAAAAAACAGCCCTCAAGCGTTTCGCCGCTGAACACCGACAGGGGGTTTTGCGGAAGGTAACAGACCTGCTTTTGCTTTTTTGGCGGCGCTTTTTTTCCAAACAGTTTATATTCGCCCGAGATCGGTCTCAAAAGACCGCAGATCAGCTTCAAAAGCGTTGTTTTGCCGCAACCGTTCCCGCCAAGCAGACAAAGCAGCTCGCCGCGATACGCTTCAATATCTGCTCCGTCAAGCACGGGCGGTTGGTTTTCAAAATAGCCGAAACGGATTTTTTTGAGCGATACAGACACTTCGTTAAATGTATCACATGTATTAACGATGTTTTCTTCGACAGATTTATCGGCTAATCCGTGAGAGATATAGTTTTTTCCCTCTCGCACTGTGACAGGTGTAGTACAGTTGCCGCCGAGCTCGCGATATATGCGAACCGCCGACGGAAGCCCGCGCCCCTTTTTGTCGCCGTCGGGCATTGCCCAAAGCTTTTTGCCGATACAGCGCGGTTTTTCGCAAAGAATGATCCTGCCGTTTTCCATCATCACAACCTTATCGGCGACGGCAAAAACCTCTTCAAGGCGATGCTCCGAAACGACGACCGTGATGCCGAGCTCATCGTTCAGCTTTATAAGACAATTCAGAAACTCCCTCGCCGAGACAGGGTCAAGCTGCGACGCAGGCTCGTCAAGCAACAACAACCTTGGCTTCATAGCCATTACCGACGCAAGCGCCAGAAGCTGTTTCTCACCGCCCGAAAGCTCGGAGGTCTTTTTCCCGTACCAGCCGCTTATGCCAAAAAATCCCGCCACCTCGGCAAGCTTTGCCTCGATAGCGTCTGAAGCCATACCTAAACTTTGCAGACCGAAAGCAAGTTCCCCCGCCACGGTATCGGTAACTGTCTGGGTTTCGGGGTTTTGCATTACATATCCGATATCGCACGCCGCTTCGCGCGGCGAAAGATCTTTTATGTCTTTGCCGTCAAACAGTATACTGCCGCTCTTAATGCCGATCGGCGAAAGCGCGGGCTTCAGCATCCTGAGCAGTGTGGTCTTTCCGCAACCGCTTGCGCCGCAAAGCAACACAAAATCGCCCTCGTCGACAGAGAGTCCGATATCGCTCAGCGCATTTTCATCACTGCCGTTATATGAAAAAGAAAAGTTGTTTATTTCAAGCAGCGCCATAAAAGCTTTTCACCCGTTTCAAATATAATTGAGATAAACAGCAACCCGAAAACAGACGCATAAAACACGATATCCGCCGCGCCGAAGGAGATATTTGTCAGTGTGGGATAAAATTCAAATTCACCGCCGCCGCATATCATCGACGTAACCGCCGCCGCAGTCAGCACCGTCGCGATCGCGCAAAAAACCGCGTCGCCCGCGCCGAAACGATAGCGCGAAAAGCTGCCCCGCCCGGGCAGGGCATAACCGCGCGCGAGCATCGTATCGGCGGTATCGATGCTTCCTTCAAGGCTTTGGCTCACCAGTACGGAAAACACGCAAAGCTTCGCGCGTATACGGGAGCTGTAACTGCCGCCGTCATACATACCAAGCGATATCTGCGCGTCGTTTATATCCCCGGCCATGCGCCCAAGCCGCGGCACAAAGCCCAAAGTCATTGAAAGCACAAGCGCAAGGTGCGGAAACCGTTTTCCGAAAATGCAGACTATCCTGTCGTCGGTCATGACGGCGCCAAGACATGCAAACCAATAATAAACGCCGCCCATCATTGCCGCCGAAACGCCGCCGTACAAAAGCGCTTCAAGCGTTATCGGGCTGTCGCTTATGAAAAACAGCACGGTCGCACCGCGGTGAACAAAAAGCGGGTTTGTCAGCGCAACGACCGCCATAAGAAGCAGACTCCAGCGCAGACTTTTTAAAAACGCACTGCGTCCGCAAATCAGCGCGTACAGCGCACCGCCGAAAACGCAGAACATCGCCGAGCTGATCGGATTTGGTCCGATCATCGCCAGCGCGATCACAAGAGTAAAATATATCATCGCCGAAGCGGGGTGAAAACGCTTCATACCCGTCATTTTACGGCGCAAAGTATGTCAGCGTTGCGCACCACCGGGTCAGACACACGGTCGTTGACCGAAAAGGCATGTTTTTGCAGATCGCCGCAAACCGCGTCCGTCAGCCCGTCTTCATGCAGTACATTGATTATATGCGAAGCGCATTCTTCGACAGCAACCGTCTTTGCAAACGCCATGTCGCCGTCGTTGCCGTTTGAAAGGATAAACTCCAAAAGGGGCGCGACGTCCGAAAGCCGCTTAAACGACGCCATCTGACGAAAAGCCCATTTATAGTATGTTCTGTAAACGCCTTCAAGCAGGCAAGCCGCCGAGATCGCCGCATCGGCAAATTCAAAGAGCGCAAGCTGTGCGGCGGCGCTTTCGCCGTGAGCAAGACAGCGCGAATAGTTATACTGCCCCGCCTGCGACATGCGAAACAACTGCCCCGCAAGCTTTTTCTTCATAACGTCGTCCGGCATTCTGCCAAGCGCATTGCGTATGGACGTAAATTCGCCCAGACCGTCGTAAAATACCTCGCCGTTCACCGCCTCGGCAAGATAATGTTCGGGCAGTGCGAACCATTCGGCATAGGTTTCAAGCATACCTCTTTTGCCAAGCTTGGAGATATAAAAATCTTCCGTACGCATAACTCCGCGACGGCTTCCTCCGGCAGGGTTCAGCGATTGGCGCGTCACGCCCATGAATTCTTTCGGAAGCTTGGCATAAGCGCGTTCAAGCAAAAACTCCGTGCGCCGGTCAACCGCCGTCTCGCTTGGCAGGAAGATGCAAAAACCGTGATCGAAATCATGATCCCGCGATATATCGTCGTCAAAGCCAAAGCATTCCGAGCCGCCACCGACAAGCCCCACCGCAATGAGCCCCATAAGAGACGGAAAATCTTTTTCAAGCATCGGTCTGCCGTATTCTTCGAAAAATTTTTTTGAAATTTCAAGACCTTTCATAAATATCCCTTGCCTTTTTTGAAAACTCATCTTCATAGAGGAAATAGCCGTAATATCCAAAGGTCGGCGCACACTTTTCACACACAAAGGCGTAGTAGCCATTTTGCGGTATTTCGGGCGTATTAAGGCAAGCGGCAGCTTTTTCGATCAATTCATCTATCAATTTTTCGGCGTTTTGCAGACCGAATTTTGCTTCAAGTGCGTTTGCCATGTTGAGATAGGTGACCGCCATTTCGAGTTCGCCGTATTTTACGCCCTTCATGACGTCAAGCGCGCGGCGATAGAGCTCGTCCGCTTCGTCAAAGCGACCGAGGTCGACAAGCGCCAGCGCCATGTTGTTATAAAGCCCGCCCAGCCGCGAATCGCCGCCGTCAAGGCTTTTTTCATAGATCTTCCTCGCCTTTTCATAGACGGGAACGGCGCGTTCGGCGTCGCCGAAGGCCTTGTAGACCGTTGCGGCGTTTAGGTACGCCGTGGCGGCGGTGACAGTTCCGTCAAGTCCAAGGGGTTCAATAAGTTCGAGCGTACGATACGCCGCGTCGTGGGCCTTTTCTTTGTCGCCAAGCTTGCGGTAAAGCCCCATTTGCTCGTTTTTAACGGCAAAAACGCCCCGTTTGTCGCCGTAAAACTGCGCTTCGGAAAGCCAGTATTCAAGATGCCTGCAAGCCGCCTCATAGTCGTTTCGCCCGAGGTGGTCGTCAAGCTTTTCGATAACACGTGATATGGGAATATGTTTTTTCGGTTCGTCGTCCATGCAGAGCAGGCAGGTCGGCTCGATGTAATCTTCAGATTTTATTTCCATTGTTTCACCCTCTCCAGCATAGTATATCACAAGCGACAATATATTGCAATAAAAACCGCCGTGAAAATTCACGGCGGCGCAGACTGAAGACAAAGTCACCTCTTAGAGAAAGAGGTCTAACAGGGGAAAACGCGCGGAGCGTGTTGTCCCTTGTTTAAAATGAAAATCCGTTTTTTCGGGGACATGCGCCTCGAAAAAACTCCCTAAGGCGAGCTCCGCGAGCCCTCGCGCCGCGGGGAGCGTTCAAAAGCGTAGCTTTTGTGGAGCGGCGATAAGCGCGAGGAGAGGAAAAGTGGTTCGCGGAGAAAAACGTAGTTTGTCTTCGCGTTGAACCGCTGTGAAAATTCACGGCGGCGGTCGATGTTATGCTATGTTATTTGGCAGTCAGGGTCTAATCGTCGGACATCTTTCTGACCGAAGTGCAGATAGTTTTTTTTCCGTCGAAATCGCGCTGCATAAGGTTATATGCGTCGTCTGCATCAAACAGCCCCTTTTCAAACGCTTCCTCAAAGGTCATAAAAGTCATGTCTTTATACAGATATAGACTTACTTCCGACTTATACCCCGAAGCGGTACAGTAAAAAATGCAGTCGCCCGCTTTATATTCCGAAAATTCGTCATTTGCATCAACAGACGCGAAATAGGGGGATATGTAGCAGAAGGTATAGCCGTTAAGGTTGCCGAAGGGAACATAATCGGCGTTGTAATCATAGTCTGCGATCCCGGAAACGGGCTCGCCGCTTCCGTTGAATTTAAGAAAAGCGTTCGCCATTTCTTCGGTCATTTTAATCTGATAATCGGGTTCGGATGATTCTCCGTTCAATGATTCTTCATATATATCACTCAAAGATTGAGTGTTCGCATTGCTATCCTGCTCACTAATTGCTATGTTATCCGGTATTCCGTCCGGGTGCTCTCTGTAAAAAGCGGCCACTTCGTCGGACAGCTCGGAGAACTTCTTAACAATTATTTTATTCAGGTGATCAGGACCGGAATAATTGAGAATAAGCTCATAGGCGGCTTCGCCGTCGAACAATCCGCGTTCGTTCGCCTCGTCAAAAGGTATCATATCCCCATCCTTGTATAAGTATAGACCAGTCATAGATGGTTTCCATATATAAGGAGAAGTAAATAAATATTCTCCTGCCGCACAGCTCCACGTTGCTGTATCCGCGGCAAGGTTCGGCATGTTGCAAAGAATATATTCGCCCAATCTGCCGTATGCAACATATGCGCTCTTCACCAAGTCCTCAGTCAGCCCGTTTTTGGTAGCGTATTCATTGATAGTGTTATACCCTATCAATTTCAAAAAGGCATTTACCATTTCATCGGTTATCTCAACCTGATAATCTGCATCAGACGATTCCCCGTTCAATGATTCTTCGAACGATTGGCTTTCCTGTCCGCTTATTTCACTAATGGAAGATACATCAAAGCTATTGCCCGATTCCGCATCGGAGCTTGAATCAGCGGCGTCTTCTCCGCATGAAAAGAGCAAGAATGTTGTCACCAAGACAAATGAGACGAGAAGACACAAAAGCTTGCGGTTTTTCATGGGTTGCTTCCTCCTTGAAGTGAAATAAAATATTTTTTGTAACACCGAAATTGATATTACAAATATATTGTATCATACATGATAAATAATGTCAAGACGTTTTGCGGAAAATATATGCAAAAACTGTAATAAATGCAAAAAACACCGTCAGAACCAAGGCTCAGCATGGTTTTGCGGTGTTTTTTTCATCATTTTTTGGCTTTGATCAATACTGTCCAAGCAGTCTCAGGCGAAGTTTTATGTAATCCTGAGAGTCGATCTTTCCGTCGCCGTTCATATCGGCATACTCAGCGTCCTCGTCGCCGAGCCTGCTTTTGCCGAGTAACGACAGCCGGAGCATAATATAATCCTTTGAATTGACCTTGCCGTCGCCGTTGACGTCGCCCATATCCCTTTTTGCAAGAGCTTCGGCAAGCGCCTTTTCATAAAGCTTATAGCCGTTGTCGTTCGGGTGCACGCCGTCCTGCAAAAAGCGGTTATAGTCGTCCTGCGCGGAAAATATGTCAAACATATCCATATAAACAAGGTTATATTCAGCCGCAAGAGCGCGCGCCGCCTCGACATAGCGGTAATAGTAATTGCAGATGCCGCCGTACGGTTCAAACACCGTCTTGTCGTGGCGGGTGTAGTACGCATCAGGACCGATCGGGTTTTCGATCACCAAAATGACCTTGACGCCATTTTTGCGAGCGGTAGTTATCATATATCTCATATTGTCGACATAATCATCGAGCGGCACATGCTTTGCCATATCAAGCGCCGAATCGTTCATGCCGAACGACAAAAGGAGTATGTCGGGACGGTTCGCGATCACTTTGTCAAACTCCGCGCGACCCTCCCTTGAGTTCCAGCCGCCGACGGCTTTGTTGACTATTTTTGTATCAAGAAGCTTTTCGGCTTCCGAAAACCAACGTCCCGACGCGGTAATACTGTCCCCGAACGCCAGAACGGCGGGCTTTGCGCCTGACGCGCGCGCCTTGAACGCAAAGGACAGCGCAACCGGCACAAGCATAAGAATCGAAGCGAGCGCGGCATAAAAAGCTTTTTTGTTATTCATAATCTCACCTTACCATTAAAATACAACAGTATTTTAACACATGCCGCGCGAGATTTCAAGTGATATCGACAGCACTCGTGAAATAAGTTTGAATACCTTGTTTTGACCATTTAAATGCTCAAAATATAATTAAATCACATCAAGTTCGTAAAAATATATATAACAAAATTTCAGCGTAAAATTTTCTCTACATAAATGCGCCAATTGATATTGACAAACAGTAAAAAATATGTTACACTTTAAACATCCTAAAGAAAGGCGGAATAAAAAATGGCTGTAATTAACAGATATCACAACAACGAAACAGTTGCTTTTTCTGCAAACAGATGCATATTTACGTCCGCCACTCATGGTAGGTTTCATATTATCTTTAATTCCTAACGGGCATCATTTTCGATTTAATGTCAAATATTTGCTTTTAGCGTAAAACGCACCAACATTTTTGGGTAATTGCGCAGCAAATATGCCTTATTTTGCCGTGATTGATCAATTCGTGCAGTTGAGGCTTTTTGGCGTTTTTCGGGAGACGATGCCCTTTTTAATTTTAGTATTAAATGACATTATAATTAGAATGGAGTTAAGAAATCATGATAACCAAAATACGCAAACAAATCTCAATCGTTTTTACTCTGATAATTTTCGCGGTTATGTTTATACAGTATGTCCCAATTAGTGCAAATGCATTGACGCTACCAACCGGTCCAACCGAAGGTATTGTGAGCGGAGAAACATATGTACTTCGAACCGGTGATCGGTATTTTGGATTTACCACCGGCGAGGCGCTTTGTGATCCAGTACCCACTGATCGGAATACCGAATTTACAATAACTGGCGGTCAAGATGGCAAGTATACGATTGCATTTACCAATAGTCAGCGATATGGATATTTGAACGCAAGCGGAAGCAGTGTTTATCCCGCACCAAACCTACAGAAATGGTATATTATAAAAAACGAAAGCGGCGATTATACTATCGTTCCGGTTAATGACACGTCGGTTGTATTAACTGCAACAGTTATTCCGGCGATAAATCGTATTGAAGTTGGCTTGCAATCAACCGACGCTGTAATTACTTATCCTCGGTATCAAACATGGGAAATAATTAAATATTCGGCACACATCGACGTCGAACCATTTTATGATTCCGGGTTTAAGATTAAATACGGCGGAGGGAGCGATGCAACCAGCAGAAATTTGGTATCAAGCATATCACGGCAAAGTAGTGAATTGTTTTTCCAACTCTTCGGAACATATATGGATATACATACCGGCGCTCATATGCTGTCTTTATGTGATACCTGTAAAATCGATAAATACAAAGAAGTAAAGAATGACAATATAAACGTCAAGTGTACTCACTTTAACGAAGAGAAACAGAAACATACTTATTGGAAAAATGTCGGACAACATTTTGCATCAGATAATCCGCTAAGCGACTACACAAAAAAGCAAGCTTTATTTGTGGGGAACATGACATTTTTGGACGACGGAAGTATCAGCGGTCTCTCATGCTCATATACCCCTAACAACGGGGAGCTTCACGGACACATATGCATAATGAAGACATATGACGCAAGTATATATGTATCTCGTCAGGAAATGGTATTTGCTCATGAAATGGCGCATCAATTTAATGCCGTGGATCACTATTGTTCATTTGAAACTAAAAACGGGAAGATAGTTTGCAAAAATGGAGCATATTGTAGCAATATAGATCACGCAGCACCGGGAACACCACGTCGCCCAGAAAGCTGTATAATGGATAACATTGGAGGCGAAGGTACAAGTCAATACTATCATAAAACAGCTCTGAATCAGTGGGAATCGTATGATGCCGTCTTCTGCGATGCGTGCAAAGCGGATATGAGAAACGCAATACAACAATATTACAATTAATAACGAGGTAACAACGATGAAAAAACGTATTTGTATATTAATATCGCTTCTGCTTTGTTTTACGTTCGCGTCATGCATAGCGGAAACTCCAATCGATACCCCTTCTGTGCCCGAAATCAGTGTCGGCGCTTCCTCTGTATCTGAGATTCAGAGTGCCGATGACTCTCAAGCCGAACCGGACGAAAGCCAAGATGTGTCCGAGCCGACATCTGAGGATGGGGACGTTTCCGTTCCACAGCTCTCTTACGACCCCGAAAGCTTTCCGTATCGCATTATTCGTGCGCATAACGCAAATGAACTTGCCAATAAGCTAATTGCGTTGGATGAAAGACTACATAGTACAGAAGCTCAGGATGTTAACGCGGCAGATATTGACTGGTATTCCGAGCTTGGGAAAATAATCTCCGCGGGATATATTTTCAACCCTTCATATGACGGGTTTTATGCAGAGAACGAAGACCCTGCCTCCGATAACAGCACTAAAATCGAGATGTTTTTTAACTATGATAAATGCGTTGTGATAATGTATTATTGCAAAAACGATTATGACGCAACAGTCCAACTTCAAGTGACGTATCCTAGTCAAAGTATGGTAAATCTCATAACAAAGCACGGAATTGACGGATACAGAATGTATTATGATGGTGTTGAGAAACCGTTGGCACAGTATTCAAAAGATGAAATATCTGAGTTCGGATGTAAAAATGTGGAGCTTTCTTCAATTGATTTTTGCGGCGGCGAATACGACGCAATAAAATATGTACAAGACAAAATTACAGGAGAGAATATAGCATCTATTTTGTATGATGATGTGATTGTTACAATCTCTTACCAATACAGAAACGCAGAGCTCGCAGCTACCCACGATGCTGATGAGATGCTCGACCTGATCAAAATGGAAAAAGTCGAATTAGATTGATTTCTCTTTTAAAAAATGTGCTGCCGCAAGCTTTGACCTGTGGCGGCACATTTTTGAAGTCAAAAAACGGTCGGATTGCTCCGACCGTTTGAAAGCTTTGCTTCTTCAAGCATATTTTCGATGAATATACCGTATCCCCTTGTAGGGTCGTTTATCATGACATGCGTTACCGCGCCGATGATTCTGCCGTTTTGAATGATCGGGCTTCCAGACATACCCTGGACAATTCCGCCGGTCAAGCTCAGAAGCGCCGGATCGGTGATATGCAACACGAAGTTCTTTGTTTTCCCGTCGGCGTCGGTAATGCGCTCTATCTCCGCTTCATAACACCGCGGACCTTCGCTGCCCACCGACGTAATGATGCACACACGCCCCGGTCTTACCTCGCTTTTATAGCCGATCTCCACAGGAGCTGCAAGCTCCATACCGGAGGTATTGATGCTTCCGAAAACGCCGCACTCCGTATTTGACGAAAGCGACCCGCGCTTTACGGAGGAAAACGTGCCCTTAAGCTCGCCCGGTTCGTTCGGTCTTCCCCTCACGACCCCGTTAAGATTTACATCGACAACAACTCCGCGCTTCAGCAACAACAGCTCGCCCGTCTCGCCGTCGCAGATACCGTGACCAAGCCCTCCGAAGGTATCGTTCGACTCATCGATATACGTCACCGTACCTATTCCGGCGGTCGAGTCCTTGACCCACAATCCGGTACGATAATCGCCGTCTGTTGTCTTTGCCGGCGTCACCACCGAAGTTACCTTGCCGTTACTGCGCATCAGTTCAAGCGTCACCGGCTTACCGCCGCTTTTTTGGATAAGCTCGCCAAGCTTTTCCACGCTGTCAACCTCTTCCCCGGCGGCTTTCAGCACAACATCGCCGGTTCTTATTCCTGCTTCCTTTGCAGGAGAAGCGATTCCGGTCGGCGTGTCGATATCCGTCACACCTACCACCAAAACGCCCTCGGTAAAAAACTTGACACCGAACGGCATTCCCCCCGGAATCAGCGTCGGTCTTGCTCCTGCCGGCGCCGCCTGCGCTCCGAGCGCTCCGTACGGAAACACCGCGCACATGGCGACGAGCACTGCCAAAAGCAACGCAAACGCCGTTATTTTTTTATTTACGTTCATAGAATACCTACCTTTTTATCTTGGGCGCGCGATGTGCAGGGCAAGGTTCAAGCACGTACCGCCTGACAGCGTTGCTTTTCGGCGCGTGTTTCAAAGCTCGCCTTTCTGCGCTCCCATGCTTTAATTTACGCTGAAGT
This sequence comes from uncultured Ruminococcus sp., assembly GCA_964630005.1. GTDB lineage: Bacteria > Bacillota > Clostridia > Oscillospirales > CAG-382 > UBA1206. The sequence goes on from CAZVSW010000004.1 coordinate 21,548, forward strand.
GATAAAAATATGTAGGTAAATGACTGGAAGAAACATTCATTCCGTACAGAAATTTTCTGAATTATTTTCTTTTCTTTTTGTTGTCCGCACGTTTTTTGCCGTTCGCGCGTCCGATATGATCGACATGACGTTTTGCGTCCGCTTTTGCCGCGGGATAGCCTTGTTTTTTTACAGAGCCTGCATTATTCCGACCGGCAGAAGGGCCGGGGGGGACAAGGCAGCCGTCTCCGTTTCCTATAAGATCGCTCCTTCCGCATTTCACCAATGCATCTCTTATGAGCGGCTGATTTTCTTTTTTATAATACTGCAAAAGGGCGCGCTGAAGCTTTTTGCCGGCGTACGAACGCTCGACGAACACGGCTTTTTTGTCAAACGGATCTATGCCCGTATGATACATGCACGTCGAAGCAGTTCCGGGAGTAGGATAAAAATCCTGAACCTGTTCGGGTTTCTGACCGTTACGTTTCAAAAACAATGCCAGCTCTATTGCGTCGTCAAGCGTTGCACCGGGATGAGAGCTCATCAGATACGGCACAAGATACTGCTCCTTGCCGCAGGCGGCAGACAGCCTGTAAAATTCATCGCTGAATTTTTTATAGACCGAGACCGGCGGCTTGCCCATATAACGCAGTACATTATCCGAGCAATGCTCGGGCGCGACCTTCAGCTGACCGCTCGTATGCTCCGAGACCAACCGTTTGAAAAACGCTTTGTTCTTATCGGCAAGCATGTAATCGAATCGTATACCCGAGCGTATGAACACCTTTTTCACGCCCGGAATCGTCGACGCCCGTTCAAGCAGATGCACATACGACGAATGATCCGTGTTAAGGTTGGGGCAGGGCTTGGGGTAGAGGCATTTGCGATCGGTGCACGCGCCGAGCTTTTTTTGCTTTTCGCAAGCGGCATGTCTGAAATTGGCTGTCGGACCGCCTATATCGTGAATATACCCCTTGAAATCGGGCAGTTTGGCAAGCTTTTCGATCTCGTCGATGACCGATTCTTCGCTTCTGGCGGTCACAACTCTTCCCTGATGGAATGCGATCGAGCAGAAATTGCAAGCGCCGAAGCAACCGCGGCAATGAGTGACCGAAAATTTCACCTCTTCGATGCCCGGAACTCCGCCGTCCTTATCATAATTCGGATGCCACGCCCTCTCGTACGGATAGGCATACACACGGTCGAGCTCTTCTTCGGTAAGCGGCGGCATGGGCGGGTTCTGAACCATATACCTGTCGCCGTACGGTTCTACCACAGCCTTTCCGCTTATGGCGTCCTGATTTCTGTATTGCGTCAGAAACGCGTCCGCAAACGATTTTTTGTCCGTTTTAAGCATGTCGTAGTCGGCTGTCATTTCGTAATCAAAATGAATATCGTCAAGGCTGTTTGTAAGATAACAGCAACCGCGTACGTCGTGTATCTTCCGTATCGGCACGCCCTTGTCGAGAAGATAGGCGATGCGCCGGGTGATGTTTTCCCCCATGCCGTAAGACAGCAGATCGGCGCGGCTGTCAACAAGGATCGAGCGGCGTACGCTGTCGGTCCAGTAATCGTAATGCGCGAAACGGCGGGTAGAAGCCTCGATGCCGCCGATGATTATGGGCACGTCTCCGTACGCCTCGCGAATGCGGTTGCAATATACAATGACCGCGCGGTCGGGGCGCTTGCCGCCCTTTCCGCCGGGAGAGTATGCGTCGGTACTGCGCCTTTTCAGCGCAACGGTATAATGCGCCACCATCGAATCGATGTTGCCGCTGTTTACCATAAAGCCCAAGCGCGGCTTGCCGAAGCGCTTGAAATCGGTCGTATCGCGCCAATCGGGCTGAGGTATCACGCAAACCGAAAAGCCGGCGTCTTCAAGCACTCTTCCGATTATTGCAGTGCCGAACGACGGATGATCGACATATGCATCCCCGGTAACGATGATAAAATCCGGTCGTTCTATGCCGCGGCTGAGCGCCTCGGCTTTGGTAATGGGCATAAACATATTTTTTCACCTGTGTTTATTTTGATACGCCTATTTTAACATATCTTCGGAATTTTTTCTACAGATTTTTTAAAATGAAAAAAATATCTTGACAAGCCGGCTTTTATGTAATATAATATGAATAGATTTTTGATATATTATCGGAAGGACGTGATCGCCATGAATCACATAGCTCGCATTTATTCTTCTGCAAGGATTTCGCGTCTTAAACACGAAGCGTGCTGACAACTTTCGGTAATCAAAATTTTACAGCTTTCTGTGTCCATTTGAGCGCGTGATCCTCTGCAAGGGGTTTATGCGGTTTTTTATTTATCATAAAGGAAAGGAATTTTTATCATGTTAAAGAAGAAGACCGTTTCCGCGATTCTTGCAATCGTAATAATGACATCGCTTGCGATCCTCTCATCGTGTACAAATGCACCTTCCGACACTGTTTCCGATATTTCGGAGCTTGATGAAGCTTCAAGCGGGATTTCGTCGGCGGAAGAAGAACCGTCTGTCGATAAACCGTCGGATGCGAGCGACGTTGTTTCCGATTTTTCGGATATCGGCGAAGAATCATCTGACGATACATCGGGCGAAGAATCAATAATCGAGCCGGTTCTGCAAGCCGAAATGACCGACGAAATGTGGGAGATCTGGTTCAAAGAATACGGACGCGACGACGAATATAATTACTCTTGCAAACCAATCGGCATACTAAACGATTATCTGTATCTCATGATTTCAAGGCTCCACAAAAGCGGTGTTTCAACCGCATTGGGAAGTTGCTATCCGGCTGATGAATATATGTTTCTCGGCTATTGGTGCGGGAAATCCGAGATAGGCAGCTATCTTTATGCCGACAACAAATTCATCACTTTTGAGGAAGGCTATGAATCCGGTCTTTTCAAAGCGGCTGAAGCATATGCTTTACTCGAAAAAGTATACGGTGACGAAGTAGGGCTTGTAGCAGATATATATCCGCAATATGAAACATCGGGCGAAGAATCAATAATCGAGCCGGTTCTGCAAGCCGAAATGACCGACGAAATGCTTGAGACATTCCGAAAGATGTGCGATTATGATCCGCCGGAAAAAGACCACGAATACTTTTAAAAATGCACCGGAGAATTTGAAAATTCTCCGGTGCAAAAATTTTTCAGTATTATTTTTTATTTTTCCTTTTAATAAGCTTCAAGGCAACTCCGCCCAAGGCAGCAATTACCGCGGCAACGCCGCCGACAATAGCGATCGTTTTCCCGGTGCTACTGCTCTTCTGCTCAGGCTCACTCGTTTCTACAGAAACTTCGAAAGATTCTTCTGCTTTGCTTTCGAAACCGCTTTCGTCGTCGGAAGCATCGCCGCCCGTTACGGTCACATTGATCGTAAGCGGCTTTGACGAAGCATATGCGCCCTTGATCGCAACCGTAAAGCTATCATCGCCCACATATCCTTCATCCGCATAATAGACATATGTTGTGGTACGTCCTTCTACCTCCACCCTGCCGTGAGACGGCTGTTCAAGCACGCAAAGCTGAGGCGTACCAAGCACCGCCGAGGAAACGCCGTCGGCTATGGTTACCGACCTGCGCACCTTCTTGCCCGATTTTACCGTCGCATCCGCGCTTTTTATCTCCGGCTCGCGCGGCATATAAGTGCCTTTTACAAAAGCGTATGTATCGTCGTATGCCTGTCTGAGCTTGGAAACCGTGCTCTTAGCAAATTCGTAATATGTTCCGGGGCAGGCGTTCTGATAATATGAATGAGCCACGCCCTTCATATAGCCCAGCTCATAGCCGGCGTTAAGATAGCTGTAATAACGTCCGAGATATTCGTCGTTCTTATCCGCGTCCCAGTGTATCTCGATCTCAATGCCAAGACCGTGTCTGTATATCTCGGGCACTATTTCGCTGAAGCATTCTTCAACAGCGTCGGGCAGGAAGTTATAGTTCGGCTGCATCATGACGCAGTCAAAGCCGTTGTCAAACGCCTCGTCATAGCCCTCCGCGTAAAGCAGGGGTATCCAAAAGAAATTGATATCGCGCGCATGCGCTTCGTCGATCACGCGGCGCATCATGGGAATATCAACGCCGTCGAGCGGCATGGATTCCTGCTCCCAATAATAGCCGCCGAAACGGATATTTTTGTAATCGCGCTTTGCGAGATATTCCTCGATACGGTCAAAATACCATTTATAGATCTCGACCTGCTCGTCCTCATTGCGGCAGTATTCGTCAATTCCGTCGCCGTTTATGTCGCCAAAGGGCTTTGTCTTATGCTGGGTGGCATAGGGCAAATTGATAATGAGCGACACCTTAAAGTCGTCCTTACCGGTCGCCTGCTTCACCTTTTCAACAGTACGTTCGATCGCCCCGCAGTTATATTCTTCATCAAAAATGCTGTCAAGGTAATACAGCCAGTCGGATTTGTTGGTGAAGGATTTTTCGCTCTGATTGAAATTGCCGCCGGAGGGCGCAGCGCCCTTCAGAGCGGAGAACATGAACGAATCAAAGAAAGTATCCTTGATCTCGCCGTCCTTGTCGATATAGCCGAAATAATAGAGCATCTCCTCTTCGGTGTTCTGAACGTCGGCAGGGTCGCGGTCTTTGGGGTATCCGCAATAGAAAAGCACTATATCGCGGCAGCCCTCGATTCCCGGATCAAACGAATTCTTATAAACCGGGTCGGGCGCTTTGACAAATTCAGCCTCCGTGCCGTCCAGATCGCCGCCGTAGACCTCGATCTCATCGATAAACACGTTGACGGCGCTCTTGAATGCGATGCGGACGTACTTTGCCTTGAATCTGCCCATGTTTTTTGAGTCGATCTTGTGGTAATTAGTGCCGGTTTTGGCAGTACGCTCGCCGGTTTCAAAGCGTCCGGCAAGCATATAGTCCGTCCCGTTTTCGGAAACGTACATATCAAACCACGGCGAAAGCGCAAGACCTGCGTTGTTATCCTGAAGCGCAGAGACGGAAAATCCGGTGACGGCCTTTGTTTCGGGAAGCTCAAATTCAACGATACGGGACGTACCGCGATAAAACTTGTGCCATCTTTCGTTATCAAAGCTTGTGTTATAGGCGCGCAGTCCGTCGGTAAGCTTGCCAAGCGCCGGGTCGGTCTCAGAGCCGTGCGCCGCGCCGTACATACCGTAAGAATGCGTTATATCGGATAAGGACGTGATCTTATACGGAAGACCCTTGACGAGGTTAACGTCTTTTTCGGACTGGGTATCAGCCGAAACGCTTACGGCGGGAATCGCTCCGAGCGATACCGCTACGGTCGCCGCCAAAGCCTTTTTAAAAATATTTTTAAACAGGTATTTCATTGACTTTATGCCTCAGACTTTTAATATAGTTATTCTCTTGCAGACGACTTGTCTTCAGTCGGAATGATCATTTCTTCTTTTTAAACTTTTTTATACCAACGGCGGCCGCGACAGCAAGCACCGCGGCAACTCCGCCGGCGATGGCGATCATCTTACCTGCGCCGCCGTTTTTCTGCTCGGGCTCGCTTGTTTCTACAGAAGCTTCGAAGGATTCGTCTGCGCTTTGGCTCTCATTGTCTTGGTCGTCATCCGAACCATCGCCGCCATTAACGGTAATATTGACCGTAAGCGGCTTCGACTCGGCGTATGCGCCCTTAATTACAAGAACAAAGCTGTCTTCGCCGACATAGCCGTCATCGGCATAATAGACATATGAAGAATTTTTGTCGAGCTCGACTCTGCCGTGAGACGGCTCAACGGCAACGCAAAGCTTCGGCGTGCCGAGCGTGTACATTGAGTAGCCGTTGGCGATCGTCACCGCTCTGCGAACCTTTTTACCCGTTTTTACAGTTGCGACAGGGCTTTTCAGTTCAATCTCGTGCGGCTCGTAAGTACCTTTTACAAAGGCGTATGTATCGTCGTACGCCTGCCTGCACTTGGCGTCGGCGCTTTTTGCAAAGTGATATATAATGCCGGGCGCGCCGTTTTGATAGTAGGTATGCGCCACTCCGTTTATATAGCCGAGCTTATAGCCGGCGTTAAGATAGCTGTAATAACGTCCGAGGTATTCGTCGTCGATCATCGCGTTCCAATGGATCTCGATCTCGATGCCGAGACCGTGCTTGTATATCTCGGGAACGATTTCGGCAAAGCATTCCTCGGTCGCATACGGCAGGAAGTTATAGTTGGGCTGCATGGTAACGCTGTCAAAGCCATATTCGAACGCCCTGTCATAGCCCTCGGCATAAAGCAACGGTATCCAGAAGAATTTTTTGCCGCGCGAATGCGCCTCATCGATAACGCGGCGCACCAAGGTAACTTCCCTGTAATCGGCCGGCATTGATTCCTGCTCCCAGTAATAGCCGCCGAAACGAATGTTTTTATAGTTGCGGTTGGTCAGATATTCATCGATAAGCCCGAAATACCATTTATAGATCTCGAACTGTTCGTCCTCATTGCGGCAATATTCGTCAATTCCGTCGCCGTTTATGTCGCCGAAGGGCTTTGTTGGGTGGGGCGTGGGGTACGGCAGATTGATGACCAGAGAAACCTGAAGGTCGTCCTTTCCGGTAGCCTTTTTAACCTTTTCAACGGCGCGTTCGATCGCTCCGCAGTTATATTCATCATCAAAAATGCTGTCAAGATAATAGATCCAGTCTTCCTTGTTGGTGAACGACTTGCCGCTTTCGTTATAGATACCGCCGGAGGGCGCAACATTAGCAAGCGGCGAGAACATAAACGAATCAAAGAAAGAGTCCTTGATCTCGCCGTCTTTGCCGATGTAACCGAAGAAATAGAGCATCTCTTCCTCGGTGTTCTGAACGTCGTCGGGGTTTCTGTCCTTGGGATATCCGCAATAAAGCAGAACTATATCGCGGCAGCCCTCGATGCCCTCGTCGAACGAATTTTTATAAACCGGTTCGGGCGCTTTGACAAATTCAGCCTCCGTGCCGTCCAGGTCGCCGCCGTAAACTTCGATCTCATCGATATAAACGTTGACGGCGCTCCTGAAGGCGATACGAACGTACTTTGCCTTGAACCTGCCCATGTTTTTCGATTCCAACACATGGTAATTAGATCCGGTCTGCGCCGTGCGGTCGCCGGTTTCAAAGCGTCCGGCAAGCATATAATCACTTCCGTTTTCGGATACATACAAGTCAAACCACGGCGAAAGAGTAACGCCCGCTCCGCTGTCCTGAAGCGTCGAGACCGAAAAGCCGGTGACAGCCTTTGTTTCGGGAAGCTCAAACTCAACAAAACGCGACGTACCGCGATAAAACTTGTGCCATCTTTCGTTAGAAAAGCTTTTGTCCTGAGCACGAAGTCCGTCGGTCAGCCTGCCGAGCGCCGGGTCTGTCTCAGAGCCGCTCGAATTGCCAAACATCGCATAGGAGTGTGTTATATCGTCATAAGTTGTGATCTTGTACGGAAGACCCTTGACGAGGTTAACGTCTTTTTCGGACGGAGTATCAGCCGAGACGCCTAAAGCGGGAATCGCTCCGAGCGATACCGCCACGGTCGCCGCCAACGCCTTTCGAAAAATGTTTTTAAGCAAATATTTCATTGATCTTATGCTTCCTTTTTTAGATAGTTTTTTAATAACATACAAATGCGGCGCAGACACACGTTGCGCCGCATTATTAAATCTTTTAAATCTTTTCCAGTTCTGAACTTTGAGATGTTTTTCTGGATTTTTCGGCCGCCCTGAGAAGTCTTTCGGTTATGACCTTTTTTACGCCCGAAAGCAACGTCATCAACAATCCGACAACACCGCAGACCAGTCCCAGTACCATCACTTCGCCGTGACCGATCGTTCCCCAAACAGATGAACAAAGCAAAATTCCAAATAAAATCAGCGCAATACCTTTAAGTTCCATTAAAACTCATTCTCCTTTAATTATATATATAACAAGCTCTATCAAAAGAATCTTAAAAAGCGGCAACAAACATTCAAAACAAAATATTCTATGCCGCAATATTGCTGAAGAGAAGCCGCCCAAATATGTTTTTAAAAGCAGTAAAACGCATAAATAGCACCTCCCATAAATAGAAGCAACAATATTTTCCCTGATTCAGCTATTGAAACGGATAACATATTGCTCTTTTTATATTATATCAGAAAACGCACGAATGTCAATACACAAGCAAAGATTTCTTGAAAATATCAGCAACATGTACAAAAACATGTGCACAACCAAAAAACGGGACTGCCGCAATAAGGCAGTCCCGTTTTGGAACAAGTTTATTTGATCGGTTGAAATTAATACATTCCGCCGCCCATGGCAGGTGCTGCGGGAGCGGGATTTTCCTCTTTTTTGTCTGCAACGAGCGCCTCGGTGGTGAGGATCATTGCGGCAACAGACGCTGCGTTTTCAAGCGCGCTGCGTGTTACCTTAACAGGATCGATGATACCGGAAGCGACCATATCGACAAATACTTCGTTATATGCGTCGAAACCGATGCCGTGTCTGGACTTTTTGACCTTGTCAACGATAACGCTGCCTTCGAAGCCTGCGTTTTCTGCGATCTGACGTACGGGCTCTTCAAGTGCGCGAAGAACGATCGCAACGCCGGTCTTTTCGTCGCCCTTGCTCTTTGAAAGGAGCTTTTCGATAGCGGGAATAGCGCCGATGAGGGCAGTACCGCCGCCTGCAACATAGCCTTCTTCAACAGCCGCCTTGGTTGCATTGAGAGCGTCCTCGATGCGGAGCTTTTTGTCCTTCATCTCGGTTTCGGTGGCCGCGCCGGCTTTGATGACCGCTACGCCGCCTGCGAGCTTCGCAAGGCGTTCATGAAGCTTTTCGCGGTCGAAATCGCTTGTAGAAGCTTCGATTGCGGCTCTGATCTGCTGAGTTCTTGCTTTGATTGCGTCCTTGTCGCCAAGACCGTCAACGATGATGGTGTTTTCCTTGGTGACCTTGACCTGCTTTGCTCTGCCGAGCATAGCGACCTGAGCGTCCTTAAGCTCATAGCCGACGTCGGAAGAAACGACTACGCCGCCGGTGAGGATGGCGATATCCTGAAGCATCTCCTTGCGTCTGTCGCCAAAGCCGGGAGCTTTGACTGCAACGCAGGTAAACGTACCTCTGAGTCTGTTGACAATGAGGGTAGAAAGAGCTTCGCCTTCAACGTCCTCTGCAATGATCATGAGCTTCTTGCCGGACTGAACGATCTGTTCAAGAAGGGGAAGGATTTCCTGGATGTTGGAGATCTTTTTATCGGTGATAAGAATATAAGGATCGTCAAGGACGGCTTCCATCTTATCTG
>CAZVSW010000005.1:0-7055 GCA_964630005.1 uncultured Ruminococcus sp.
TATTAAAAACAAGGGACAACACGCTTCGCGCGTTTTCCCCTGTTAGACCTCTTTCTTTAATAGGTGTCGCTTCGCGACGAGATATTATTTCCTTCCGACAGCCGGAGTAAAACCTCGCATCCTATACAATAAATTCCGCGCCGCAGGCGCACCTGACCTCTTCACTCTTCCTTATTACTTATTCACTATTCGCTCCTGCCTTGCGCCGCAGGCGCATCCATTGCCGTCCCGTCACACCATTCTAATCTTTTTTCGTGTTTTCGATCTCGTTCCAAAACGCCTTGACGAACGGTTCGTTAGGCTCGAATTCAATAGAATATACATTGCCGTTAAACTCGGTCACATACACGTATGAACCGGCAGGATGCATATTCTGATTGAAATTAAGCTTTTTTGTAACGATATATGTGCGGTTTTTTTCGGATTTTTTGAATTCGCTCTTGGTTACAAGCGCCTTCGCGGTGGAAATATCAAGCGAGCAGACGGGCGTTTCTTTATTGCCGACCTTTTTGATGACGGAAAAATTGCCGTCGCCGATGCTATAGATCATCTCTACCATCGTATAGCGATAGACAAGAAAGATCCCGATCGTTATCGATGCAAGCGAGACGGCCTGAGCCGCCCATTTGAATTCTTCGATCGTACTTGAAACAAGCGACACGCCGAGGAACACCGCCGCGCAGACCGCTACCATAATTATCGCCTGACGCGGACTGCGTTCGGGTTTACATTTAATCATAGCTTTACCTACCTTTGCATATAAATAATAATAAACTTTTTAATTCTCGAAAGGATGAGCGTATATGCCTCTTACCGAAAATGAAATCAGAAATCTGCTCTCTCTTGACGATTCGCGCCTGAGAGACGTTGTAATGCAGATATGCGACGCTGTCGGTGCAGATCGAAAAAAAGCGGAAAGATTCACGTCAAACCCCGCAGGGCTGCGGCAGATGCTTTCGTCGATGAGCGCAGACGAGATAAGCAAGCTGCTTGACAAGGCAGGACGGGAAAGAAGCGAGGATGTTTTGAATTCGCTCAGAGGAAGGCGCTGATATGGATAGCGACCTCACCGAAAAGATCAGGACTCTGCTTTCCGACCCAGACGCCGCCTCAAAGATCGCGGCGGTTGCACAAACACTGGGCGCTTCTGCGCCGACGCCCCCGCCCCCCGAAAAAGAGGCGACGCCGGTCATTTCGCAAAAACCGGCGGCACAAACGAACAGACACGCACAGCTCATGTCGGCGCTCAGGGCGATGGTACGCGAGGATAAACGCGGAAAGATCGATTCCATGGAACGCGCCATGACAGTGGCAACGCTGTTTGCCGGCTTCAGAAAGGGGCAGCGGTTATGACGATGTACAGCAACAGCTTTGAGCAAGGCGCAAAGAAAAATTTCGCCGAGGAGTATGAATCGCAGTTTCTTCCGCGTGAAGAGCACGCGCCGGTCGTTCAGGAAGAGCAGGCAGCCGTTCCGGTTTCCGCAAGGCAAAAAAACGACGGCATTTTATCCAAAGCGATGGACATATTCCGCGGGCTGGAGATCGACGACCTGCTTCTTATCGCCGTCGGAATACTGCTGCTGCTTGACAGCGACGAGGACAACGACGTGATCGTGATATTTATCGCGATAATGCTGTTTTTTTAATCGCTTTTATGACGGGGTGACAACGCTTCGCGCCTGATCTACAGCTCCTTATTCTTTGCAAGCAGGAACTCAACAAATTCATCAACGGTTTTTCTGTCCTTTGCGGGAAGCGCACGATAGGACGAAAACATTCCGCTCTGACGGGACGAGGGCTCTTTCACTATGAAGCTGCCCTCGCTTCTTGTCATTCCGGCGGCAAACATAAAATCTTCAAGGTCGATATCGCCAAAGCTATGATCGGCAATTTTTTTTATAAGTTTCGGGCGGGGCGGATTTTCCTGAGTTGCCTGCGCTAGCTTGCGCATCTGAACATAGCTTATGTCGCAGTCAAACGCGAACTGCCGCCAGGAGCGGTCGCCCTTGGCAGCTTCGAGAAGTATGGCAAATATTTTCTTGCTGTATCGGTTATCCATTGTCTGCCCTTATTTATACAAGATTTTTTCCATTTCGGGAATCGCTATGTCGTTGCCGTCGCTCATAATATAATATACCCAAACGCCGTTTACCTCAACTACAAGCGATGAGACAGTTTTTGTATCAAGGTCGGGATAATTCACAGCGTTCTCAAGAAGACGTTTCTGGCGGTTTTCGATGAAGGTCTTCATGGCCTTCGCGTCTTCGTCGGTCTTCATGCGGAAAACGCCTATCTCCGTGCCATAGCTGTCATAGGCGTAAAACACGGCGTATTTGTCCATCATATCGACGGTGGGCGAATCAAGAAGCTCGCCGTATTTGCCCGAAAGCAGTCCGTCGTCAAGCATTTCGAAATCGTTATCGGTCTCTGAAAGATAGACAAGCCCTCTGTCGTTCATGCCGAGCGAAGTAAGCGCCGCGTTCAGTATGTTTTTGGGGCTCGCCTCGTCGTCGACCGTTTTGCCGGCGCAGGCGCAAAGACCGCAAAGCAATGCGGCAAGAAGGATAAATACAACTGTTTTTTTCATATTATAAAGCTCGCTTTCGTGTTGAGATCTTGTAGTAAATCGGGTCGGTTTAACTGTCAAAATGCATGAGCGCCGTGCCGATGACCGTACCGTACTGTGACATTTCGGGTATGACGAATTTAACGCCGAACATTTCGTTCATTGCCCTGAATTTATTTTCGCACTGCGAGAGGTTTGAAAGGTTGCCGATAAGTACGATATCGCTGATATGCTTGCTTCTTGCGGTAAAAACGCCCATCATGCCTATCGTTTCGAGCACAAGGTTGATTATGCCGAGCGCAATGTCGCCCTGAGTGGCGATATCGCTGACCTTGCCGAAGTTCGCGGCGGTAGCCTCGGCGGAAAGCGTGGGGATGATGTTCTTTTTTGTGATATCGCGTATCGTCAGATCGATGTTATCAAGGTTGCCGTCTGCGGCAAGGGTCTCGATCTGTTCAACATTTTCAATATGAAGCGCCTTTTTCGAAAGTCCGATAAGAGTACCTCCGCCGACGCCCGTACCGCCGAGGTATTCGGGGGTTTGGTCCTTCTTTGCATAGACCAGCGCCGTACCCGTGCCCATGCTCACGATCACCGCCTCTTCAAGCCCGGAAAGATATAATCCGCCCTTGCCTATGGCAGTAAATTCGTCGACGTGCACCGTCGGTACGCCGAAGATATTATCTCCGATATAAGTAGAACCTACACCGGTCAGCATTACTCTTTCAATTTGTTTTATGTCGACGTTGTTTTCTGTCGTAAACTTGCCGAACGCACCGTAAACCGACGCGACCGGGTCGGTCGCTCTGACGGTTACGGGGCGAAGCAGATCCCTTCCGCCGTCGGTAATATCAAAGCCGACGATCTTGGTCGTACTGCCGCCGACGTCAATTCCAACTATTATTCTCATTTTTTATTTCCGCTTTGTTGATATTATGATTTATTTTTGTTACTTCCTATTTTAACCAAGTTTTGCCCGTTTGTCAATAGAATTTTAAAACGCCGGGGGACAACACGTAATGTTGTCCCCCGGCACAAATCAAAAACAGTCTCAGTCTTAAATAGTATCGGTCTTAAAGGATTTCAGTCTTAAGGAATTGCGAAACACTATAATACCTTTCTTTATTAAGAATATACATCGCCGTTAGCATCATATAAGCGACAATACCGCAATGTCCGCCCATTAAATATCCTTTAGCGGGCACGTGATTGTCTGCAACGTATTCAATGATGCGGTTTTCGGTAAACATCAGCAACAACTCATTAAGACGTCCAACGTCAATATTGGTTTTTTTGATGATTTCTTCCTTTGTAACAACATGATCGCAGTACAGAGATAATATCAGCTTTTGACCTTCCTCACTGCAAAGCGCACGCATAACATCAATCGTGTTTTGGTCAAAAAGAGATAATTTTTTTATAAGTTCCGACTTAATAACACACGCAACGCCATCGTCATCCCAGATCTTTGTTCCAAACGAACCGTTGATCCGAAGACTTCCCTCTCGCTTGCTTTCTTCCCGCTTTTTACGCTCTCCTACTTCTGCAAAATATATGCCTTTCCACATTTTCCACAGATCTTCGCCAAGCTCTTGACGGAGATTAGCGGTGCATCGATCGCAATTTGCAGTCGCCCAGATAAACTCCGTGCCGAGCTGCTCGATTTTGCCTGCCACGGAGTCAATATCACCGTCCAGCTGTGTTTCAAGAAGAACATCGGTCGAAATCTTATAAACATCACTGAGTGCCTTAAGATTAAAGCAGTCGGGCAAACATTCGCCGTTTTCCCATTTGGAAATGGCTTGCGGAGACACGCCTACTTTTTCCGCGACCTCTTCCTGCGTCATATCGAGTCTTTTTCTATGATTGCGAAGCTTTTCGCCAAATACTTTTTGGTCTAACATCTTTGCATCCTCCAAAATTTTTGAATTTCTCGAGATAGCTATCTTGCGGTTATATTATATCAAAGCATAATTCAACTTACAATAGTATGATTGTTGAGTTTCAGGGTTAAAATTCTACCTACGGTTGCATTTTTCAGGCATAACCTTGAACGACGGAAAGTTTTTGCCCAGCGGCATAGCAAAAGCGAGGATAAAAGATGTCACGAAAAAAATCCCCGCGTCGGGGAATAGCTCGTATTATATAATTGACTCAACTACGAATAGTTAGATTTACGCTTTTTTCGAGAAAAAAGCTAACAAAAAAGCTTTAATCCACAATCTATCGCACTGCGTACGAAATTTTTACTGCAACTTTCTGTTTTCTCCTCAGCATACAATAAATTCCGCGCCGAAGGCGCACCTCTTAGAAAAAGAGGTCTTACAGGGGAAAACGTAGTTTGCCCCTATAGGCGGATCGTAAGCGACGCCACGAAAGGGGGTTAACGGGGGAAAACAAACGCGCGTTTGTTTTCCCCCGTTATAAAAACTATTTTTTAAAGACGCTTACTGCTGCGTTGAGCTTTTTGAGAAGCTCGTCACAGTCAACACCGTGAACGGCGCATGCCTGCTCGATGCTCTCTCCGCGGGATGCGGGGCAGCCGAGGCAATGCATTCCTATCGCGTTAAAAAGCGGTGCGACCTGAGGAAATTTGTCAAGAACTTCGCCGATAAGTGCTTCTTTTGTTATCATAATAATATCTCCCTTCAAAATCAAGGCGAACTGTTTCGCCGTTATTATATATGTTAGTATACCGCAAATTTGTGAATAAATCTCCTGTCCGGAGGGCAAAAAACAAATATTCTTTTTCGTGAGTCTAAAAACTCAGACCCCGGTTTTCGACCTCTTCTTTAAAGATTGAAAAAATAAAAAGCGCGCTCTGACCGTAAAGCCCCGTTTCGGGGTCGTTAAGAGCTTGGGCTGTTATCGATCTGTAAAACGCGTCAAGAGCTTCCGGCTCGGTCAGCTTATATTCTTCTTCTATCATCTGCACTATACCCGGAATGATCGTGGCGTTGTACAATGCTTTGGACATAAAATCACCTGCAATCTTCATATCCGATATACTTCAAACACCGCAATGCCGTTGCCGTATTGAAGCAGATCTGGTTATTAATCTTTTCAAATCTAAGACGCGCAACAGCATCCTCCTTGCGCATAATCCCCTGCAAAACATATGTTACAGTCTCACCGACGTTGTCATTCGCGATCTTACCTGCAACGATATCATATCCATGTGAAAAAGTTGCGTTACTGCGGCAAGCGCATACCATATCCAGCCATTCGATCGATGGGATATCAAAATTCTTGAATTTCAGCCTTTCAAGCTCAGCCTCGTCAAACTCATAGATCGAAACACACGGTGTATATGGCTTACCGCCGCGACTTGAGAGCGTCGCTTTCCTGATCGCCCAGCGAACAGCCTGCTCTTTGATGTCCGTTGTATAAAACCCATGACCGAAATCACGTCCCGTTTCGGTTTTTATGATCTTTGGAGTTTCAACAACCACATTTGAGCCGTGATATAAAATCATATTTCTGAAACCCCCAAATATTCGTCGAAATATTGCATCAGATATTCCATCGACATGCCGTGCAGATCGTCGTAATCTTTGTCAAGCAGTTCAAGAAGTCCGCTCCCGCAAAACAAGTCATAGACCTCGGTGCTTGTGGCATGCGAATGCTCCGCATACAATTCAAGACAAAACACTTTAAAAGACAATTTACTCATAATTACAATCCTCTTTTGCCATTTTATCATGTTTTTTCAAAAATATCAATACAAAAGCCGCTTTTCGGGCGCGCAAACTTGCTTTTTTCGCAAGCAAGCCAATAAAAACTTCAGAAAAGATATAATATATAGCGTATTTTTTCTTGATTTATCGCTTGATTCATTGTATAATAGGGTACAAGGGGTAGTTTTGGTTTTAAAACGCGCGCAGGCGGTACAATTGCCATACAATGCGTTTTTGCCGTTCTTTCCCGATGCTTCAAACCCGACAGCTTTATCAGACTGAAATGATTGCCTACATTAAAAAACACAAAGAATTTTTCATATTGATCGCACTGCTCGCGCTGCTTCTTATAATACCGTTTCTGTTTTTGCGCCTGCCAAGCGGTCACGATTACAAGTACCACATGGGAAGGATCTATCAGATCTCCCAAAACATCAGTCACGGCAAGTGGTTCGCACCGCTATACTACGGGCAGATAAACGGCTATGGCTATGCGTCTCCGCTTTTTTACGGCGACGTGTTCCTCCACATTCCGGGCGCGCTGGTTTCTCTCGGGCTCTCTGTCGAAGCGTCGCTCAGGCTTTATATCGTGCTGTGCGTCTGCGCGACGGCGGTCGTAACCTATTTCTGCGCAAAGCTTTTGATGTCGTCGCCCGTTTCGGCGCTTATCACTGCGGTGCTGTATACTTTTTCGTCCTATCTGTGCGTCGATTTTATCACCCGCGTCGCCCTCGGCGAGGTGCAGGCGTTCATATTCCTGCCCATCGCTTTTACCGGGCTGTTTTCGATCCTGACCGGGGCTCAAAAGCACT
>CAZVSW010000005.1:7065-30331 GCA_964630005.1 uncultured Ruminococcus sp.
CTAATTCTATCCCACGCTTGTCGAGCCGTAGCTCCTTATACGCATTCAGAAGAGGCTCCGCCTGAACGACGGCACTACCGACACCATCTGGGGCACGCTGGCACAGCGCGCCATGCCTCTTTATAAAACCGTCAGCGATTTCAACCTTTCGGTCTCAAACGACCCGTGGATACCTAACGGAATCGGTCTTGCCATCCCTGCCGCCATAGCGGCGCTTATATACCTCGTTTTGAAAAAGCGCAGGGTGAGCGACAAAGCGGTTTTGTGCGCTACCCTGACATTGATCTCTCTGTTGGCTGTTTCCACACTGTTTCCGTGGACTGCGCTCCAGAGTCTGCTCGGAAAACTTCAATTCCCGTGGCGTCTTCTCATGTTCTCGACGTTCTTCGGCGCATTTACGGCAGGATTTGTCTCAAAATCGATTGAAAACAAAACCAGGCTTTCGTTTTTTGCCATCTTTCTCGCGGCGCTTTCCATATTCAGCTATTGCACCACCGCGTCGCCAAAGCTCAAGATAATGATAAACAACGAAAAAAAGCACGTCGAGCTTGTGGAAAACTGGCACGACGGGCTTGGCGGCGTTGAATATCTCCCCTCCGGAACGCCCTGGACGACAATGATAAAAAACGGCGCGGTCGCCTTTACCAACGACAAGGACATACGCCCGTCGCTTGAAGTGACGCGCGATTTCGACGTTACCGTCGCAAGCTTTTCGGGAAAAGCGGCCGAGGACGCGACCCTCAAGCTGCCGCTCGTTATGTATAAGGGCTACGAAGCCCACGACCAGAACGGTGAACCTGTTGCCCTCACCTGCGAACGCGGGTACGTCATTGCCCATGTGGGCGGTATCGAAGACGGTGTTATCACCGTGAGATACGCCGGCACAGCTATCCAAACAGCGTCAAAAATCATTTCCCTGCTCACAGCATTTATTATTATAGCCTATTTTATTCTTCGGAAAACAGCTCCGAAACTGTTTCGAAGGTGTAACCCTCCGACAAAAGATAAGGTATAAGCATTTCAAGCGCCTCAGCGGTATGACTGCCGCCGTATACGCTGTCGTGAAGGAGGATAATGTCCCCTCCGTGCATGTTGTTTTCGATCGTCGAAGCGATCACCGCGGCGGACGTCCCCGCCCAATCGCGCGCATCCGTCTTCCACGACCACAGCACATACTTATACCCCTCTTCTTCAGCGCGCTTTATCGCCGAATCGCTGAAGCAGCCTCCGGGCGGACGGAGCAGCGTTGCTTCCACTCCGAATTCGTCCTTCAGAAACCTTTGATTTTTCTCCACATCGGCAAAAAAGCTATCATCGCCCTGCTTTGAAAGAAGCACATGGGAATAGGTGTGGTTGCCGACCTCGTGACCGGCGTCTATCACGCGCCGTAATACGTCGGGATGCGCCTCAGCGCTTTTCCCGAGGACAAAAAACGTAGCCTTTACGTCATATTTATCCAGTATCTCCAAAATCTTATCGGTTTGCGTCTCGTGCGGTCCGTCATCGAAGGTAAGCGCAATGGTACGCTCCTTGTTCGGATTTACCGTATAAACAACGCCGCTTTTTACATATTCCTCAATGGAAAACGTCTTTTCTTCCATATAAACAGACAGCTTCAGCTCGTCCAGGCTTCCGAACCGATAGCCCTGCGACTCGATATAGCTGAGCACATCGTCAAGCACCGCGGCATTTGTCGCCGAAGTGGGATGAAGCAGCATTACCATGCCGTCATGAAGATTTGAGGTTATCTTGTTAAACGCTTTTTCTTTGTCCATCTGAAGCGAATTATCCCAGTCGGCATAGGCAAACGACCAGAATACCGGCGTCACACCGGCTTTTACACAGTATTCAAGCATACGCTCTGAATACGTACCTTCGGGAGGACGAAAATACTTCGCCATCTCTTTGCCGGTATATTCGCGATAAATATCCTCAAGTCCCTTTATTTCCGCCTCAAACTCCTCAAAGCTTCCGACATTCGCCATGTTTCTGTGGCTTTTTGAATGGTTGCACACAAGATGACCTTCTTCCGCCATGCGAACGACAAGGTCGGTATTACTCTCTATCAGATGGGGCAAGATAAAGAACGCGGCAGGCGCTGAATGCTTTTTCAGAATATCAAGCGTTTTTTCGACATTACCGTTCTCGTATCCGGCGTCAAAGGTGAGGTATACCGTCTTATCGCCCTTGTTTCCAAGGTAAAGACAGCCGTATTCCTTCGGCAAAGCGCTTCCGCCGACCACGACGGGCTGTTCACCCGACGTTCCCGACTTGAAGTACCATCCTGAACCCTCTGCGCTTACTGACACAGACACTAACAGTAAGCAAAAAAAAATTGCAGCCGCTTTTTTCAGAAATTTCACGTTTTCATCTCCTTTCGACATTATTATCTCTATAATAAAAATAAATTATTCATACAAAAAAAGGAAGTATTTTCATGGACATCAAACAGGAATCCCTTGCTAAGCACTATGAATGGGCAGGTAAGATCGAAGTTACTGCCAGAACTCGTGCAAAAAGCCGCAAAGAGCTTTCGCTCGCCTATACACCCGGCGTTG
The DNA here is from genome assembly GCA_964630005.1 of uncultured Ruminococcus sp. Taxonomy (GTDB): domain Bacteria; phylum Bacillota; class Clostridia; order Oscillospirales; family CAG-382; genus UBA1206. The sequence continues at coordinate 9,624 of CAZVSW010000005.1, forward strand.
CCGAACCTTGTCTGGTAATACAGAAAAACCCCGAAGAGGTCTGGAAGCTAACCCGCCGTTGGAACACCGTTGCCGTTATAACCGACGGTACGGCAGTCCTCGGTCTCGGCGATATCGGTCCAGAAGCAGGTATGCCCGTTATGGAAGGTAAATGCCTTCTCTTTAAAGAATTCGCCGGAATCGACGCTATCCCGATCTGCATCCGCAGTAAAGACCCCGACGAGATCGTCAACACGGTCAGACTTATCTGCGGCTCTTTCGGCGGCGTAAATCTTGAGGATATCTCCGCTCCCCGCTGTTTCGAGATCGAGCGCAGACTCAGAGAATGCTGCGACATTCCCGTATTCCACGACGACCAGCACGGTACGGCTATCATCGTTTCCGCCGCAATGCTAAACGCATGCCGCGTGGTCAAAAAAGATATCTCCGAGATCAGCGTTGTAATAAACGGCGCAGGCGCGGCAGGTCTTTCCATAGGTAAAATGCTCCGCCGCATCGGCGTTACCGACCTCACTTATGTTGATAAAAACGGCGTTCTTTATGAAGGCAGAGAAGACATGAATCCCGCTCAGGCGGCAGAAGTGGTCGGCACAAATAAATCCGGCGTAAGAGGCTTCCTCGCCGACGCTGTCAAGGGCAAGGACGCGTTTGTCGGCGTTTCTGCGGCAAACGTTATGAGCGAGGACATGGTAAAGAGCATGGGCGAATCCCCCATCATCTTCGCTATGGCTAACCCCAACCCCGAGATCATGCCCGACAAGGCCAAAGCGGCCGGCGCGGCAGTTGTCGGTACGGGCAGAAGCGACTTCCCCAACCAGATAAACAACGTTCTCGCATTCCCCGGCATCTTCCGCGGCGCGCTTGACGCACGTGCGCGCGACATCACCGAAGAAATGAAGGTCGCGGCCGCAAAAGCGCTTTCCGCAATCGTTACCGACGAAGAGCTTAACGCAGAATACATCATCCCCGACGCATTCGACCCCAGAGTCTGTCCCGCAGTTTCTCAGGCTGTTTACAAATGCGCAAAGGGCATCAAAGACTGATTTTCGGAGTATATAATAATTATGAAGCTTTCTATTTCAACATATAGTTTTTACCGCCTCGTCGCAGAAGGTAAAATGACCTGGTTCGACGCTATCGACAAGACCAAGGAGCTTGGCTGTGACGGCGTTGAGATTTGCTATTGCGACAGAACGCCGGACGGAAGCTCCGACATGGATTTTACCACAAGACTGGTAAATCACGCACGCGAGATCGGGCTTGAAGTGCCGATCTATACGACCGGCGCAAACTTCCTTCAAAAAGATATAGACGCCGAGGTCGCGCGCGTTAAGGGCAATATCGACATCGCCGCCGCAAACGGCATCAAAAAAATGCGTCACGATGTGGCATGGGGCTTTTACGACGGCTTTGAGGGTCTTCAGAGCTGGCAGAACGCCGTACGCTACGTCGCACCCGCTATACGCGAGGTGTCCGATTACGCCGAGCAGAAGGGCGTGATCAACTGCACCGAAAACCACGGCAGACTCTTCCAGGACAGCGACCGCATGCTTGCGCTCTTTGACGCGGTCGGCAGCACAAACTACCGCTGGCTTTGCGACATCGGCAACTTCGGCGGCGTTGACGAAGACTGCGCAGTAGCGGTCTCCAAACTCCTTCCCTATCTTACCCATGTTCACGCCAAAGACTCCTTCTGGCGCTCGGGCAGTATGCCCGACCCCGGCAGAGGTTGGGGCAAGACCAGAGCCGGCAACTACCGCCGCTCGACCATCTGCGGTCACGGCGACGTACCGGTAAAGCAGATTCTTGACAACATCGCGGCAACCGGCTACGACGAATATGTCTCGCTCGAATTCGAGGGCATCGAAGACGTGCTTATGGCGATCGAGATCAGCGTCGAAAATCTCAAGAGGTTTATTAAATGAGCTCGTTTACAATAAAAAACGCCTTAGTCGTTACCGATGAGGTGAAAAAGCAGGACGTACTTGTCAAAGACGGCGTTATCGCCGGAATCGGCTGCTTTTCGGAAGGCGATATCATCGACGGCGAGGGCATGTATCTCATGCCCGGACTCATCGATACCCATGTTCACGGCGTGAACGGCGTTGCCTTTGACGCGGTTGACGAACATTTCGACGATGCGCTTACATACGAAGCTTCTCATGGAATCACGTCGATCGCCGCAACCACCGGCACACACCCCGGCTTTGACTTCGGCGAAGCCTATGACCATATCGCAAGCGAAGCAAAACGCAGGGTTCGCGGCGCAAAGATCGCCGGAATCCATTCGGAAGGTCCCTGCGTTTCTCCGGGAAGAAAGGGCGCGATGGACGACGACGCCATGATCAGACCGTCCGCCGGGTTCATGCGCGAGCTTTGTTCGCACGGCGACGGACTTCTGAAGATCATCACCGTTGCTCCCGAACTCGACGGTGCACACGAAGCGGCGGAAGAAGCTTCGCGAAACGGAGTCAAGGTCTCTATGGGGCACACTCTTGCAACCGCCGAAGAGGCGCTCGCCGGAATAGAGCACGGCTTTACCCGCGTTACGCACACCTGCAACGGCATGGTAGGCTTCAACCACCGCGAGCCGGGAATCCTCGGCGTCGCGCTGACCGACGACCGCCTTATGTGCGAAATGATATGCGATTTCGTTCACCTGTCGCCCATCACCGTCAAGCTTATCTATAAAGCCAAGGGTGCGAAAAACATCTGCGTTGTCAGCGACACGGGACGCATCTCCGGTCTGCCCGACGGCGACTATGAGGTCTATGGTCAGCTACGCCACAGCCGCGGCGGCTCGATATATCTCGACAACGGCACTATCGCCGGCAGCTGGCATACCATGCTGAAGGGCGTGCAAAACCTCTTCTCCATCGGCATCCCGCTCACGGATATCGCGCTCATGGCGTCCTATAACCCGGCAAAAGCACTGGATATCGAGGACAAAACGGGTTCAATAAAGGTCGGTCTGGCGGCGGATCTTGTGCTGATGAACAGCGCGCTTGAACCGGTAAAGGTATTCATTGACGGTATTCTTCAATAAAACTACGGTGAAAATATGTATAATCTTGGCATAGATATCGGCGGTACGGCGATAAAATACGGCATCGTTACCCCGGATCACGAAATAATCGAAAAAGATAAGATTGCTACTCGAAGCGCCGACGGAGAGCAGGCAATTTTGTCCGATATAGCTTCCCTTTGCAGATCACTTTCCGAAAAATACGACATCCCCGCTGTCGGAGTCGGCTCTCCCGGTTCAATATCAGAAGACAGCCGCTATGTCGTAAGCGCGGGCAACCTGCCCTTCCATAACACGCATATCTGCGACTATCTGGAAAAAGAGCTTGGCAAGCCGGTCTTTTTGGAAAACGACGGCAACGCGGCTCTGCTTGGCGAAAAGGTAGCCGGCGAGGGCAAGTCTTTTCAGGATATTATCATGCTGACCATCGGCACAGGCATCGGCGGCGGCATCATGATCGGCGGCAAGATATATCACGGACACAACAACCGCGCAGGCGAGCTCGGACATTTTGTCATCAACTGCGACGGTCCGGACTGTCCCTGCGGACTGAACGGCTGTTTTGAGAAATACGCCTCCGCATCGGCAATGGTGAAACAGGCGGCGTCCGCGATTCGCGCCAATTCGCATTCGCGGCTTGCCGAAATCGTGGAAAACGACCCGTCAAAGCTTGACGGAAAGGTCATCTTTGCGGCGCTTGACCAAAACTGCGACGTGGCGCGCGGCGTTGTGTATAACTACATGCGCTATCTCGCCATCGGCATAAACAGCCTTGTCAAGCTCTTTCAGCCCGAGCTGTTCGTGCTCGCCGGCGGTCTGACCGCCGAGGGCGACCGTTTCCTCAATATGCTTCGCCCCAGACTTCTGCCCGAGGCAAATGTTACCATCTCCAAGCTCCGCAACGACGCCGGACTCATCGGCGCTTCCGAGCTTTACAGGTATAATAAATAGTCACAACCCCCCTGTGTCAGCTTTCAAACGAAAGCTGACACAGGGGGGCTCGTCAACGCGAAGACAAACTACGTTTTTCTCCGCGAACCTCTCTTTCTCTTACAGACGACTTTGTGTTCAGTCTGAATCACCGTGTTGATAGCACGGTGATTTTTGCTTATCTGAACACAGATAAACTACCATCACGGATCTTTTTTGTTCACACAGCGTTTTGCACAAAATGCCGCCTCTGAATTTGTGCAATAGGTAGATTATGGTAATCATAAGCAAAAACAGCCAAATATTCGCTTGACAAAGTTTTAATATATGATATTATTATATTGTAAGCGATATTTTTGTTAATTTCAACATCAATGCTATGAAAGGAAGACGACGATGAAACATATTTTATCTGCATTATTGATTTTCACCATTCTTTTCTCGTTCGCAGCGTGTGGTAACGTGAGCGAAAATACATCTGAGCACAGCGAAGAAAGCCAACCGAACGGCGGCTTTACGCTGTCCGCTTCGATGATAAAATATCCGACTGACCAAAATGTAGCTGACACCTCGGTTAAAGCTGAGATAACGAGCTATGTCGCAGAAAAAAAGGTCGCTCCCGCTGAGCGTATTTACAAAAAATCTGACAGCGAAGAGATTGTACTGTCATATGGATCAACTTACGAGGAAAAATGTGCCAACGAGATAAGCCATGTCGACGTATACACGGATAATTACGGTTGCTTCTATTACTTCGACAACAAAACCGGCAAATCCTTGGGATACGATTCCCGTTCGAAAGACTATGACCATATAATCTACTTTGACGACGAAGAATTTTTGGAAAAAGCAGACGATGTGGCTTCAGCATTTGTTGACGTCAGCAAATACGAAATAATTCACGAACGTTTTGATACTTGTAACGGTCACGAGAAATTCGCTTACAACCGCATATATAAAAAGTATTTAAACGGTATTCCGACAACCGAAGGAATAATTTGCGTAGTTTACGCCGACGGCACAACGGCATACATGCCAAAAAATGTCGGACTGTTTGACAACATTGTTGCTCCCGACATTGATTTCGACGAGCTGACTCAATACGCCACAGAAAAAGCCGGCGATCTGCTGACTGATCCGCCGGAAGGCTGGTATGTTGATTACGATTCAATAAAAACATATAGCTATTTCTATCACCTCAATTCGTCCGGTAAGTTGGAGCTTCACTTCTCGTTTTGGTATGATCTGATTGCAATAAACTCCGACGATCCATACCCGCACCCGTGGCACAACGGTATGCGCATGGTCATTGTTTTTGACTGATGCGTCATTCTCCATCAAGGGGGCAGCCCGCCCCCTTGATGGCATCGAAAACACCGCAAACAAGCATTTTTACAATCAAGGAGAACGGGCATGAAACGCATTTTTTCTGTATTGTTGCTTTTAGCACTTCTTCTTTCCTTTGCTGCGTGTAGAACTTCCGAGGACAAAGACACCATAAGTTCCGTTGCCGGGGACGACACAAGCGTCATAGAGGCAGCAAGTGCTGATTCAAGCGACTATAACGCAGAGTATTACAAGCTGACCGTAGATGATATTTATATCAAAAACGACCTCAAAACGGCAAACGGCGCTGTCAAATCCGATTATCACGTTATTAAAAAGGAAAATGCAAGCGCGGCAACGGTTAAGCAAGCGCCGCTCGCTCGTTTCGATGGTCTTGATCTCTTCTTTGTTGGCACAAACTATGCTGAAAACCGATTGTCTCTGAGAACTCCGTATTTTGCCAGAGATGAATATGAGGACGCCGACGGACTTTATTATCACGAATTTCGAAACGGCACAAACGAATATCTCGGCTATATGCTGCGTGAAGAACACAACGATATATTCATTTTAAATTCTATTGAAGAGTTTCAAAATATCGCAGATACTGCGGTTTCGGAATTCATTGATATTAAGAAATACGATGTTACCGTTGAGGACCTCACTTATAATTCCGATAAGCCTACTAAATATAGATTTACCTACAATCGTATGCTTAACGGAATCGAAACCACAGAAAAAGCCGTTTGCATAGTGAATGCATCCGGCGAGGTAGTTGTATGCAACGTACAAAACATAGACCTGTTCAAAAACCTTAACGCTCCGAAAATCGATATGAAACAGCTTGAAGAGCTGGCGACGAAGAAAAGCGGTTTTTGGTTTGAAGACCTGAACGAAGCATTCGTATTCACCGATATGCAGATTGAAAACTGCATCTATGACGTTTACAACGGAAATCTTGAATTGCACTTCGATCTTGCGTTTCACTACTACTCCAAACTCGTCGAAGCAATGAAAGATAATCCTCTCTATGACGCCATACCAATGGTCATTGTTTTTGACTGATGTGCCATTCTCCATCAAGGGGGCAGCCCGCCCCCTTGATGGCATCGAAAACACCGCAAACAAGCATTTTCACAATCAAGGAGGACGGGCATGAAACGCATTTTTTCAACATTATTAATCTCAGCAATGCTTTTCTCGTTCGCGGCGTGCAGTAACGCAAGCGAAAACGACGAAAGCCTGATTCCTGACGGCAGCGATAACGCAAGCATCGCTGAAACGGCAAGCGCCGAATCGATCAAAAGCGAAGCCGACGAAGAAAACACCGTTGACCGCTACTTGGCAAAATGGCGCGAAAGTGAGCTTGAAGTTGTTGTGAGCGATACGTTCAATGACGGTTTTTATATTGGACTTGTTCCAGAAATCGAACGCCCTGATGAAGAGAGCAAGGCGGTAATGAAAGCCAAGCTCAAGCAAAGGGCAAACGATTTTGTGAAAGCTAATCCGATCGAGTCAGTCGAATATACCTTTGACGGTGTCAAACGTATACTGAGTTTCCAGAAAGCCGATATCAGAGAAACCGTTAAAACATATTACTTCAATAGCGGAGGTATCAACGTTGCCTATGACTTTAAGACTATGACGCCAGTAGCACTGCTTGTATTCGACGGAGCAATGAAGCCAACGATCGAAAAGAATTTGGCCGAATCAAAAAAGGTCGTGAATTCAGCGGACGAAGCTGTTGATTGTGTAAAGCAGTACTGTAGGGACGCTATGAAGATCGACGACATTGATGACTTTGATCCGAGCTATGTTTATACTTGTGAATATTATAAGGATCCGCCCTTCGAAAGATACTATAGCATTGAACTACGCAAAGTTATCGACGGCATCCTGGTGTCTCATATTGTCGCCGAGGTCAAAGAACACTTTGGTGCTAGTTTTATCAGAGCGTGGGAGTGCGACAAAGAAACAGCAGATTTCTATACCGCCTGCGCAAGGTATGCGCTTTCCGACGAGGTGCTGGCGCAAGCCGAAGCAGCGCTTATCAGAACCGCGGCAAAAGACGAAAACATTATCCAGATCAAGGATATCCGGCTTTGGAACACAGGAAATGCGGAAGATGCCGAGAGACACAACGAAACCACAAGATATAGCGAAGACATTTATGACTATGCATATGATTACTGCGGTCGTGTTCAGTATTATAACGAATACGACAAGACCGGCGTACAACTTCAATACACATATACGGCTGTCATGGCTGACGGTACGGAGAAGCCGGGCTGTAATGTTGTTACGGTCTTTATCCCCGTCGACTGGGCGGAGGAATTCGGCGAAAAATAACCGCGAAAAAACACATTATCCCACAAGCGCCGGGCGATTGCCCGGCGCTTGCCCATTTTTTCGCGGCAAGAAGTGAAATAAGTTACGGCAAACAGTGGGACAAGCGGCGGAAAGCGCCATTTCAGGGCGAAAAACGCGTCTGTTTCGCCGCTTTGCACAAAAAACGGTCGTCACATTTGTGCAGTATCACCATTGATATATGAGGGCAATTGTTATATAATAGTTTTGCCGAACAGATGTTCGGTATATACCATACGACGGCGCTGTTGTCCGCAACATCTGCGGAAAGGCTCACGCAGCGTTAAAAATTATATGCGAACATTTGTTTGCAAAAACGTCTGACAACGAAAGGAATTTTAATGGACTACAGAGAGATCGCAAAAGAGCTACTAGGCAAAAAAACTGAACTAAGAAACGCGTATTCATCCTTGGGCGATGAACTTACAATGCTGGAAAACGAGAAATTTTCGGTCAACCACCGCACGTGCGACACCTCCACCGCCAAAGGCGGAGGTAGCAGGTACGAGGAATATATCACCAACCTCATTTTTATGACCGACAACACCGCAATGCGCCGCCGCGTCGTCAAGCGCGAGCTTGACATGATCGAAGCCGGCATGAGCGTGCTCGACGACTATGAAAAAGACCTGATCGACGTATTTTTCGTACGTAAATCAAAAAAAGCGCCCGAGATTCTTAGCGAAAAATGGTTCAAGGAGCGTTCTCAGATCTACCTCGACCGCAACCTCGCACTCAACAAGTTTACACGAGCCGTCTACGGTTTGATTCATATATAAAAATCTGCTTTTTGCATAAACATTTGTTCGCAAAAAAAACATACCGCGCAGTTAATAACAAACTGCGCGGTATTTTGGCGTTAATTCAAAGCGATCTTTGTTCCATTGGCAATCGCACCGGCAATCTCATCTTTTGAAATGAGAAAATATCTGTCGGAAACAAAATTTCCTCTTTCAACCACTGCGCAGGAAACCAAAAACGTGTCTTTTTCGTCAGAGAACAGAGCAAGCATCGTTGCATCAAAAAAACCGTAAAGCGACTTGCGGTCAAGAAGATCGACCGCAGCTATTTGCAATACGTTTATATCCGCGTCGATCACCTGAGCGGATTTTTCGGTCTTTGTGTCGTAATAATACACCGTGCCGCCGAAAGTAACCGTACCGTGATCAAATTGCTCCACAAACAGAAAATATCTGTCGTCAAGCCAGCAGATATGAGACGGGGAATGATCTTTTTCCGGTATTTTTATTTGAATTTCTTCTTTCCTGCCCTCGTTGACGTAGTAGATGTAAAGATAAAAACCGCCTTCCAAGTCGAAATCGCTGATGAGGAGCTTTCTTCCGTCGGGCGACATATCCACACTCGCAAGCCCGCCCTCGAAATCATGCACTTCTTCTATCTGACCATCGTCGTATACCGCGACAATGTTGGAATTCTTATAATAATATATTTTTCCATCCTTTATATCGTAGGTTCTGAATGCCCGGAGCTTCTCGTTCGCCTTTTCCGCTTCATCATATCTGTATTGCCACTCAGCGGCGGTATTCTCGGCAGCGTTCAATCGTTTTTCATAATCATCTATACGGTCAGCGGTTTCTTCGCTCTCGCGAAGCTTTTTTTCATATTCCGCTACTTTTGTTTCGAGCTCTTCGATGCGCGAAGCCTCTTGTTCATCCGTATTAAAAGGCGACGAACACGCCGACAGCGAAAGGATTGCGGTTAAAATGATTATTAACAATGTTTTTTTCATAGCTGTGCTCCTTTGCAGCAACAGTAACTGTCAAGCAGATGGAATCAACCGATTGCTTGTTTGCTCCCTTACAGCAATATCGTTCAGTCGTTCAGCGGCTTGATCAGGCTGAGGTCGACGGTTTTATTGCCCTCGATAAGCGCATAGATCTCGTCGGCGGTCATGGTGTGATATTTTTCAGTGGTGAAATTCATCGTATCGTCGTAAAGAAAGCTCTTGATGACAAAAAGCTTCTCATACGAATCTATAGCAAAAGTCTGAAAGGGGGACGAGGAGTTGACGATCAGCGGCTGATACTTATCGGTTTGTGTGTCATAGACGTACACGTCGCCGCCGCGCACTATCGTGCCATGATCAAGCTGCACGACAAACATAAAGTAGCGGTCGTCCAGCCATTGCAGTCCTGCCGCCGTTCGATTTTCGGGAAGAGCGGAAAGGTCAAGCGTTTTTGTCGCCTTGCTTTCAACGTCATAGAGGTATACGGTGGTGCTTGCCTCATACTCGAAATCGTCATAGACGACCTTTGTCGCCTTCGGCGACAGCTCGTAATAGGAAACGCCCCTTCCCTCTGTGGTGAGGATCTCGCACGACTCTCCGGTGAGCAGGGCTTTGAGCTCCAACTGCTCCTCCGATCCGCGGCGGTAATGCGTTAAAACCAGCTGATGATTTGTATAATACTTGCCAGATGAGTATGCAACCGTGCCCGATCCGAAGCTTGTCGCGTTTTTAAGTTTATTTTCAAGCTCCTGTATCCGATCGGTGAGCGCATTTATTTGGGAGTAGAGTCCCTCTATTTCGTCGAGCTTATCGGAAAGCATTGCGTCGTTTGAGCTGATTTTGCTTTCCAACTCGGCGATCTTTGCCGCTTTTTCGGCTAACTCAGCCTCAAGGCCGGCTATTTTTTCTTTATCGTTTTCGGTGCTTACAGTGGAAACTGCCTCAGGCAGTGAAGCTTCTTTGCTTTCGTCCTCTGCATCGCCGCATGAAGCTACGTTCATAGCGATCAGAAGCGCCATAACGGCTAACAAATATTTTTTCATGATATACTCCAATTCACTTCCGCCGGTTTGTCCGCTGGCGGCATACGGCGGATTCTTGTTTATGCGCAAAGACATATCCACGATCATGATATGCCCTCGCGTCGGTGGGTTGATTAGATTATATCGTGTATGACAACGTTTGTCAATGGAAATCGCCGAAAAAAACGAACAAATGTTTTAAAAAAGAATGCGCGGCACGAAGCCGCGCAGATCCTAATTGGTTTTGAAATTTATTCTCTTTGTGACAAAATAGGCGATAACGACGGAAATGACGCCCTTCACCATGGTGAACGGGACATTAAACACGAGCAGGCAGACAAGCAGTCCGTCCATCGACGGGATGATCGCCTGGTACATCTCGACGATCTGATCGATCGGGATGAAATTTGAATATATGGGGTAGGTAATGAAATAATTGATGGGCAGGCTGAGCACGCCCATTATCGCCGCGCCCACAATTCCGGCGACAAGCAGCGGTTTTCCGCTTCTCAGCTTTCTGAAAGCCAGCCCCGCCGGTACGACCATAGCGCACCCGAGCAGAAAATTAGATATCTCGCCGACACCGCCCGACATACTGAAAAACAGCGCCTTAAGCAGATTTTTCACGAAGCAGACTATCACGCCCTCGACAGGACCGAACATATAGGCGGCGATCAGCGCGGGGACTTCGGAAAAATCGAATTTTACGAACGACGGGATCAAAAACGGCAACGGGAACTCGAGCAGCATGAGCACATATCCGAGCGCGGACATGAGCGCGACTACGGCGAGTCTGACGAGTTTTGTATTTCGCTTATTAAGTATTTTCATTATTCATTGCACTCCTTATATCAGCAAGAATTTTTCTATATGTCAGGCTGTCGACCCATTCTTCGAGCGTCAGCTCGACCTCGATGAACGCCTCTTTCGATCCGGAAACGGCAAAAGCAATATCGCCGCCGTCGGTGCTTTCGCAAAGGTTGTTTTCCGGAAAATCGTGACCGTATACGTGCAGGGAATATTTTGCCGCAAGCTCACCGAAACGGCATTCGAGCGCTTTTTTGCGCTTCAGCGTAAACCGATACACGGTTTTATTCCAGTAAAACGAAAGCGTGCCGTAAGAGCCGACCGAAACTATGGGCATCGGGCAGCTGTCTTCGGGCGAATAGCGCCATTCGAAGTCGGCGACAAAGCCGCCGGAGTTCAGGTCAGACGAGAGCTTTGAAACGTGTTTATACAGCGGATCATATATTTTCTTCAAATCAGTCATAACGTTAATTCTTATGCTTCAGTGTAGCAGATGAATAAAAATAATGCGCCCCGAAAAAAATCGGGGCGCACAAAAAACATATCAAACTGCTTCTATCATCCGGACTATACCGTCGGTACGGGGATTTCACCCGTTCAGCGCCTTGCGGCGGTCGCAGACTATAACTGCCGGTAGGGAATCTCACCCTGCCCCGAAGCGTATAATATTTATGCTTATAAATTAAGCGTCGATTTCAGAAACGACACCGGAACCAACGGTTCTGCCGCCTTCACGGATAGCGAAACGGAGACCCTGTTCGATAGCGATGGGGGTGATCAGCTCAACGGTGATGGTGACGTGGTCGCCGGGACGGCACATGTCAACGCCTTCAGGAAGAGTGATAACGCCGGTAACGTCGGTAGTTCTGAAATAGAACTGAGGACGATAGTTGGAGAAGAAGGGCTTATGACGGCCGCCTTCTTTTTCGGTAAGAACGTAAACCTGACCCTTGAATTTGGTGTGGGGGTTGATTGTGCCGGGTTTAGCAAGAACCTGACCACGTTCGATTTCGTTCTTCTGGATACCTCTGAGAAGAGTACCGATGTTATCGCCGGCTTCTGCGGAATCGAGGAGCTTACGGAACATTTCGATACCGGTAACGACGGTCTTTCTGCTTTCGTCGGTAAGACCAACGATTTCTACTTCGTCGGAGAGCTTAAGAGTACCTCTCTCAACACGGCCGGTAGCAACAGTACCACGACCGGTGATGGAGAACACGTCCTCGACAGGCATAAGGAAGGGCAGGTCGGACTTACGCTCAGGGGTGGGGATATAGCTGTCAACTGCATCCATGAGCTCTTTGATAGCTGCATATTCAGGAGCAGTAGCGTCTTTGTTTTCGGAAAGGAGTGCTTCACGAGCAGAACCCTTAACGATCGGAATGTCGTCGCCCGGGAATTCATACTCAGAAAGAAGTTCGCGAACTTCCATTTCAACGATCTCGACAAGTTCGGGGTCGTCGACAAGGTCGGTCTTATTAAGGAAGACAACCATTGCAGGAACGCCAACCTGACGAGCGAGCAGGATGTGCTCACGGGTCTGCTGCATAGGACCGTCGGTTGCAGCAACAACGAGGATTGCGCCGTCCATCTGAGCAGCGCCGGTGATCATGTTTTTAACATAGTCGGCGTGGCCGGGGCAGTCAACGTGTGCATAGTGACGGGTCTCGGTCTGGTACTCAACGTGTCTGGTGTTGATTGTTATACCTCTTGCTTTTTCCTCAGGTGCGTTATCGATCTGGTCATAAGCGAGGAACTCGTTAGAACCGTCGCCAAGAGAGAGATATTTGGTGATAGCTGCGGTAAGGGTTGTTTTACCATGGTCAACGTGTCCGATGGTACCAATATTAACGTGCGGCTTGCTACGTTCAAATTTAGCCTTTGCCATTTTTATTTCCTCCAATATAGAATAGATAATACTAATTTTAATTATAGCGATATTCCGGGCGTTGTCAAGGGTTTTTGAAAAACTTTTCCTGATTTCCGCCCGAAAATCGTTTGTCATGAGCTTTTACGCTCTCTTACTTGCTTCTCTTGATGAGCAGATCGTATCCGAAATTGACTTAGGAACTTCTGCGTAGTGGCTGGGTTCCATAGTATAGGAGCCTCTGCCCTGTGTCTTGGAACGCATGTCGGTAGCATAGCCGAACATGTTTGACAGCGGGACAAACGCGGAGATCTGCTGTGAACCGTTCATCGGTTCGATGCCGGTAACGGAACCGCGGCGTGCCGTAAGGTCACCGATGATATCGCCCATGTAGTCGTCGGGGCAGACCACGACGGTCTTCATGATCGGTTCGGTGAGTACGGGATCTGCCTTTCTCATAGCGTCCTTGAACGCCATTGAGCCGGCAATCTTGAATGCCATTTCGGATGAGTCGACTTCGTGGTATGAACCGTCGTTCAGAGTAACGATGACGTCCACAACGTTAAAGCCGGCAAGAACACCGGAAAGCATTGCGCCTTTGATACCGTCTTCGACTGCGGGGATATATTCCTTAGGAATGTTACCGCCCACAACTTTATTAATAAACTCAAAGCCTTTGCCCTTTTCGTTGGGCTCGATGGTGATCTTGACGTGACCGTACTGACCCTTACCACCGGACTGGCGGACATATTTCATATCCGAATCAGCGGCGCGGCGGATAGTTTCACGGTAAGATACCTGAGGCTGACCGACGTTTGCTTCGACCTTGAATTCGCGAAGCAGACGGTCGACGATTATTTCGAGATGAAGCTCGCCCATGCCGGCAATAATGGTCTGACCGGTTTCCTCATCGGTATAGGTCTTGAAGGTAGGATCTTCTTCTGCCAGCTTGGACAGTGCAAGACCCATTTTTTCCTGACCTGCCTTGGTCTTGGGCTCGATAGCTACGCGGATAACGGGTTCGGGGAACACCATGCTCTCGAGAACGATCTCATTCTTTTCGTCACAGAGAGTATCGCCGGTGGTGGAGTTTTTGATGCCGACCACGGCTGCGATTTCACCGGCGCTGACAGTATCGACGTCTTCGCGGTGGTTAGCGTGCATAAGCACGATTCTTCCGATTCTTTCGTATTTCCTCTTGGAAGAGTTGTAGATAGAATCTCCGGTATGCAGAACGCCCGAGTAAACACGGACATAGCAGATACGACCGACGAACGGATCGGTCATGATCTTGAAAGCGAGAGCGGCAAGAGGCTTGTTCGGATCTGCTTCACGATGGTCTTCCTCACCGGTAGCGGGATTCTCGCCCTTTATCGGCGGAATGTCTATGGGGGAAGGCATGTAGTCAACTACTGCATCGAGGAGCTTCTGAACGCCCTTGTTACGATAAGAAGTACCGCAAGTTACAGGAACCATTTTATTTGCAATTGTAGCTTCGCGGATGACCTTCTTAAGCTCAGCTTCGGAGATCTCTTCACCTTCGAGGTATTTTTCGAGAAGGGTATCGTCAAAATCGGCAACATTTTCGAGCAGATTCTGATGATACTGCTCTGCGCGCTCGCGCTCTTCTTCGGGGATCTCGATTTCGGAAATATCCTTACCTTCGTTATCGTTATAGATATACGCCTTCATCTTTACAAGGTCAATAATGCCCTTGAAATCCGCTTCAGCGCCTATGGGGAGCTGGATCGGAACGGCGTTTGCTTTAAGTCTGTCATGCATCATATCAACAACGCGATAGAAGTTCGCACCGAGGATATCCATCTTGTTGATATAAGCCATACGGGGGACCTTGTACTTATCAGCCTGACGCCACACGGTTTCAGACTGGGGTTCAACGCCGCCCTTAGCGCACAGAACGGTAACTGCGCCGTCGAGAACTCTCAGAGAGCGCTCAACCTCGACGGTAAAGTCGACGTGGCCGGGGGTATCGATGATTGTAATACGGTGATCCTTCCAATAGCAGGTGGTAGCAGCGGAGGTGATGGTGATACCTCTTTCCTGCTCCTGCGCCATCCAGTCCATCTCTGCTGAACCGTCGTGAGTTTCGCCGAGTTTATGTGTCTTACCCGTATAGAACAATATTCTTTCTGTTGTTGTGGTTTTGCCTGCGTCAATATGCGCCATAATGCCTATATTGCGCATTTTGTCAAGCGGATAATTTGCTGCGGTCATAACCGTACTCCTTTATTTTACCAGCGATAATGTGCAAAAGCCTTATTAGCTTCTGCCATCTTATGAGTGTCTTCCTTCTTCTTGACTGCTCCGCCGGTATTATTGACTGCGTCAATAATTTCAGCGGCCAGGCGTTCGCTCATTGTTTTGTCGCCTCTGCTTCTCGCGTAGGTGGTAAGCCAACGGAGACCGAGCGTCTGACGTCTGTCGGCGCGTACTTCCATAGGAACCTGATAGTTCGCACCGCCGCGGCGGACAGCCTTTATTTCAAGATTAGGCATAATGTTCTCGATAGCCTTGCGGAACTGATCGAGAGGATCTTCGTTCGTCTTGTTTTTGACGATATCGAAGGCATCGTAAACGATTTTCTGAGCTACGCCCTTCTTTCCGTCATACATAATATTGTTGATGAGCTTTGTCACCAAAACAGAATTATACAGCGGATCAGGGAGTATATCTCTTTTGAAACCATGCACTCTTCTCGGCACTATTCTTCCCTCCTTCATTAATTAGCCATAATAGGCTCAGATGAGTTCACAGGTACTCGAAAATTTCTTCCCGTCAGTGCTAAGAAGCAATATATATTATATGCTTTATAGCACGAAAAAATTTTCTTGTTTGCTGCTCCTTATTTCTTGGGAGCTTTTGCGCCGTATTTGGAACGGCTCTGATTTCTTTTTGCCACGCCTTGTGTGTCAAGCGTACCGCGGATAATGTGGTAACGGACACCGGGCAGATCCTTAACTCTTCCGCCTCTGATCAGTACGACCGAGTGCTCCTGAAGGTTGTGACCTATTCCGGGGATATAGGACGTTACCTCAATACCGTTGGTAAGTCTGACTCTGGCGATCTTACGCTGAGCCGAGTTCGGCTTTTTAGGCGTTTTGATGGCAACCTTTGTACAGACGCCCCGCTTCTGGGGTGACGGCAGGTCGGTGGCGACTTTTTTGATAGAGTTGATACCCTTCTGAAGTGCCGGAGACTTGGACTTTGTAACAGCGGTCTGTCTGCCGTGTCTTACCAATTGGTTAAATGTAGGCATCGTGTTCCTCCTTTCGCGAGAATACGTTGCAATATTCGCAACAGATTTATTATATCAACAGGTACGACTTTTGTCAATAGCCTGATATAATTAATTTTTCGCAAAGTGCGCGCCATTTAAAGCGAAAATGCACAAAACGGCGGCGTTTTTTGCGATCTACGGCGCATGAAGGGAAAGATCGTGCGCCGTAATCCATTCAAAAGCTTTACTGTCGTTCCGTATCGCCGTAAACCACTTCGTTTCCGACGTCAAGCCCGACGTCGCGGTATTCCTTCATACCGGTACCGGCGGGGATGAGTTTACCGATGATAACGTTTTCCTTAAGTCCGAGCAGCGGGTCGCGCTTGCCCTTGACGGCGGCTTCGGTAAGGACCTTTGTGGTTTCCTGGAAGGAAGCGGCGGAAAGGAACGAATCGGTAGCGAGCGAAGCCTTGGTTATACCGAGGAGCAGTGCCTCGCCCTTTGCTTCGAGCTTGGGAGTTTCGTCGGGGTGCTCGGCGTTATACTGAGCGATCTTTTCGTTTTCGGTGGTGAATTCGGAAACGTCAACGTTAGAACCGACAAGCAGTCCGGTATCGCCGGCTTCATCGATCTTGATGCGGCGGGTCATCTGTTTTGCAATGACTTCGACGTGCTTATCGCTGATCTCAACCGCCTGCAAGCGGTAAACGCGCTGAATTTCTTTGATTATATAGGTATAGACCGCGTCAAGTCCGCTGATACGGAGGATATCTGCGGGAGCTTCAGTGCCGTCCGTAAGCTTCTGGCACTTCTTGACATGCGCGCCGTCTTCCACATTGATCTTCAATGTGTAGGGTACGCTTGTGGAGCGAGCTTCACCGGTCTCGTCGTCCACAACGGTGATCTGTTTTGTACGTTTGACTTCCTCGATATGGACAACGCCGTCGAAATCCGAGAGGATAGCCGTCTTTTTGGGACGTCTTGCTTCGAAGATCTCTTCGACACGGGGAAGACCCTGAGTAATATCGCCGCCGGCGATACCGCCGGAGTGGAAGGTTCTCATGGTAAGCTGTGTACCGGGTTCGCCGATCGACTGAGCCGCGATGATACCGACCGATTCGCCTACGCTGACCGTACGCTTGGTAGCAAGGTCGTCGCCGTAGCAGTGTGCGCAGCAGCCGTGCTTAGCGCGGCAGTTGATGACGGAGCGGATATGGACGCGTTCGATTCCGGCAGCGATGATCTGTTTTGCGTTATCCTCGCTGATGCGGGTATCGTCTTCGACGATGACCTCGCCGGTTTCGGGATGTACGATCTGTCCGATAGTATATCTGCCCACAAGGCGGTCTGCGAAGGGTTCAATGACCTCTTCCTTGCCGTTTGAGAGCACGTCCACGATCTTGGACACCCAAAGACCGCGCGTATCGCCGCAGTTTTCTTCTCTGACAATGACTTCCTGAGATACGTCGACCAGACGTCTGGTAAGGTAACCGGAGTCTGCCGTACGGAGCGCGGTATCGGCAAGACCTTTACGCGCGCCTCTGGCGGCGGTGAAGTATTCGAGGATCTTCATGCCCTCGCGGAAGTTAGCCTTGATCGGAAGCTCGATCGTTTCACCGGAAGCCGAAGCCATAAGTCCGCGCATACCGGCAAGCTGTCTTATCTGTTTGATAGAACCGCGGGCGCCCGAGGTTGCCATCATGTTGATCGGGTTGAATTTATCGAGGTTGCGCTGAAGGGCGTCTGCAACGTCCTTGGTGCAGCGATCCCAGATAGAAATGACTCTTTCACGTCTTTCGGCGTTGGAAAGCATACCGTTTTTATAGAATTCGGTAATAACGTCGACCTTTTTGTCGGCTTCTTCGAGGAGCTGCTTCTTTTCGGGCGGAACAGCCATATCGTAAACCGAGATGGTGATCGCGCCGCGGGTAGAATACTTGAAGCCCTGAGCCTTCATGGCGTCAAGAACGGTACAGGTTATGGCGTTGCCGTGTCTTTCGATGGTACGGTCGATGATCTGTGAAAGTTCGTTATTGGAGGTCACGAAGTCGACTTCGAGCTTAAAGCGGTTTTCGGGGTCTGATCTGTCGACAAAGCCGAGATCCTGAGGAATGGGCTGGTTGAAGATCATTCTGCCGAGCGTTGTATAGATAACGCCCTTGTCGGGAGTGCCGTCATAGGTCTTATCGACTGTGCAGTATATTTTGGAATGAAGCGTGATGTCGCCGCTTTCGAAAGCGAGGACCGCTTCGTCGTATGACGAGAAGTGCTTGCCTTCGCCGGGTTCGCCGTCCTTATCGAGGGTGAGGTAATATGAGCCGAGGACCATGTCCTGAGAAAGGGTGGTTACGGCCTTACCGTTGACGGGCTTAAGGAGGTTATTGGCGGAAAGCATGAGGAAGCGCGATTCTGCCTGCGCCTCTGCGGAAAGCGGCACGTGAACAGGCATCTGGTCGCCGTCAAAGTCGGCGTTGAAGGGCGAGCATACCAGCGGATGGAGCTTGATGGCTCTGCCTTCGACGAGCACAGGCTCAAACGCCTGGATAGAAAGTCTGTGAAGTGTGGGGGCGCGGTTCAGGAGCACGGGATGTTCCTGAATGACGCTTTCGAGGGCGTCCCAGACCTCGGGAGTTGCCTTTTCGACGCGCTTCTTTGCGTCCTTTATATTTGAGGATTTGCCTGCGGCGACAAGCGCTTTCATTACAAAGGGCTTGAACAGCTCAAGAGCCATTTCCTTAGGCAGACCGCACTGATATATCTTGAGTTCAGGTCCGACAACGATAACCGAACGTCCGGAATAGTCGACACGTTTGCCGAGAAGGTTCTGTCTGAAACGACCCTGCTTACCGCGGAGCATTTCGGAAAGCGACTTCAGCGGACGGTTATTGGGTCCGGTGACTGCGCGTCCGCGGCGGCCGTTATCGATAAGTGCGTCGACGGCCTCCTGGAGCATACGCTTTTCGTTTCTGATAATGATATCGGGCGCTTCAAGCTCCTGAAGGCGCTTAAGGCGGTTATTGCGGTTGATAACGCGTCTGTAAAGGTCGTTAAGGTCGCTGGTGGCAAATCTGCCGCCGTCGAGCTGAACCATCGGGCGGATATCGGG
This sequence comes from uncultured Ruminococcus sp., assembly GCA_964630005.1. GTDB lineage: Bacteria > Bacillota > Clostridia > Oscillospirales > CAG-382 > UBA1206. The sequence goes on from CAZVSW010000005.1 coordinate 29,059, forward strand.
CGGAAGCACGGGAAGCGCTTCCATGATCATCCATTCGGGACGGTTGCCGGAAAGTCTGAATGCTTCAACGATCTCAAGGCGCTTTATGAAGCGTATCTTGCGCTGACCCTGAGCGGAGGGCAGCTCTTTTTTAAGCATTTCGGACAGCGCGTCAAGGTCAAGGTCGCAAAGCAGTTCCTTGATAGCCTCTGCGCCCATACCGACGCGGAAATCGTTTTCGTATTTTTCGTAATATTCTTTATATTGAGCTTCGCTCAGAAGCTGCTTTTTTTCAAGAGGTGTATCGCCGGGATCGATAACGATGTAGCTGGCGAAATAGAGCACCTTTTCGAGAAGCTTGGGCGAAATATCCAACAGCATACCCATGCGGGAGGGTATGGCTCGGAAATACCATATATGGGAAACGGGAGCGGCCAGCTCAACATGACCCATACGTTCGCGTCTGACCTTGTTGGTGGTTATTTCAACTCCGCATTTTTCGCAGACCTTGCCCTTATAGCGAGCGCCTCTCTTATATTTGCCGCAATGGCATTCCCAGTCCTTGGTCGGTCCGAAAATACGCTCGCAGAACAAGCCGTCGCGTTCGGGCTTCAGGGTACGGTAATTGATAGTCTCGGGCTTCTTAACCTCGCCGTAGGACCATTCTCTGATTTTATCGGGAGACGCAAGTCCGATCTGTATGGATTCAAACTCGATATTAGTATTGTCCATCTTATTACTGCCTTTCTATGTTAATTAGGCCGGGTTAATCGTCGTTTTCGCTTTCGTCATAAACGGTGCCGAACATATCATCGTCCAAAATATCGTCATCGTCGTCAGCCGGCTCATCGTCGTCTCTATGCTCGACGCCTTCTTCGTCGTCAAACATGGTGCTGTCGTCGTCGAAAATGCTCTCACCAAGCTCTTCGTCGCTGTATTTTTTCTCATCGGCGTCGCTTTCCTCATAATCTTTGAGGTTGATCTCCGCATCGTTCTTATCGAGCACGCGGACGTCGAGACCGAGAGACTGGAGTTCTTTTACTAACACTTTAAAGGAAGCGGGCACACCGGGGGTCGGGATATTCTCGCCTTTTACGATCGCCTCATACGCCTTGACTCTGCCCTTGATATCGTCTGATTTGACGGTAAGGATCTCCTGAAGGGTGTAAGCTGCGCCGTAAGCCTCCAGCGCCCAGACCTCCATCTCGCCGAAACGCTGTCCGCCGAACTGGGCTTTACCGCCGAGAGGCTGCTGTGTTACCAGCGAGTACGGACCGGTAGAACGCGCGTAGAT
>CAZVSW010000006.1:0-29706 GCA_964630005.1 uncultured Ruminococcus sp.
CACAGATTGATCTCAGACGCCACTTCTCCGCATTCTTCAAGAAGACGTGTCGCCATTTGATATGGCTCAACTCCCTTCGGAAACTTTTTATTTGAAGCCTCCGCCATTTTGTAAAAACGTTCCATTTTCAGTACTTCCTTAATAATCAAATATTAGCTACCGTATCAAAGAAATACTCCAAACTATGTACCAATTTGCCTGTATCGAACATTTCTTTGATTTTGTCTTTTGTCATCCAGCAGACCTGTGCTACCTCATTAGTGGTTGCCTGTTCCAGAAAAACAGGATCATCATATGTGAACAGCCACACATCTAAAATGTCGGACATTTTCACACCATTCACGATTCTGCCGGTTACTGAATGAACCAGTTTCCCGTTCTCCGGAGAAAGAGTTATTCCAACCTCTTCTTTTGTTTCCCGAAGCGCTCCGGTCAGGCTGTCTTCGCCCTTTATGACCGAGCCGCCGACACACTCCCACATCAAAGGATAGGTTGGACGGTCAGCGCTACGCTGAGAGATCAGATATTCGCCTTTTTTGTTGCGAATCCATACGGCTACCACCAGGTGATAATAGCCTTGGGGAATCATTTCTCCGCGAATATGGTCTCGTCCGGTCAGTTCTCGTTTTTCGTTGTACAAATCCCAAATTTCCACTTTTATTACCTCTCAAAAACATCAGATGAAAAAACTAAAAAGACACTATTGAGCCTGAACATTGACGGTCCGCTCCCCAATAGTGTCTTCCGTTTGGCGGAGAGGATGGGATTCGAACCCATGTGCGATTGCTCGCAAACTGATTTCGAGTCAGCCCCGTTATGACCACTTCGATACCTCTCCGTATATGTTAACTCGCTTTCGCGAGGTTAACGCTTATTGATTTCAAATCGCTTAATCATGCTTAGCAACGCGAAAAATTGCTTTATGGCAGACTATAAAAAGCAAGGCGTAGTTTAATCTTACGTTCACACATGGGAACACATGGAAAACGCGAAATACTTGCTTGCAAGTATATTTACAAAGCTGTTAACAGCACGTGTGCTGTGCGAAGCACAGCCCCGGGTAAAGTCCGTCGGTTTGCACATCAAAACGCATGTATGTATTATAACATCAAAGCGGAGATTTTGCAATAGATTTTTGAAAAATAATGAGAAACATTATTTTGAGTGAATTCCTGAGTAAATTTTACTGCAAAATTTGAAGTATAATTCATCACAGGAATTCACGAAACATTGTTTTTATCCCTGAGATCGCTTTAGTTTTCAGCATTCAGGGCGATACGCCGGCAAGCGGATCAATTGGCAGTGCCGACGAGCTCGCCGAGTGTGATCTCGCCCCACCCGTAATTAGTGAGGTAACTTCCCTTGAACAGATCCGCGTACTCTTCCTTTTTTGAAAGATAATCATACAGATCGCAACGGATCTCTTCGGGTATAATGCGGCGTTTGCCGTTAACTGATTCGATTATATGTCCGATTCCGCATTCTTCAAGCGTATTCTTAAGGCGGAGCGCCTCTTTACGGTATCTCGCAAGGGTTACCGCGTTAACCGGTTCATCCTCCCAAAGATAAGCGATAGCCTCCTCGGAAGTTACGTAGCCGCCGCGGCGATCGACAAGGAGTGCGAGCAGCTCTTTTGCCTTTTTATTTCTGAATGCGATAGGCTTATCACCAACAAAAACATCGAAATATCCAAAGGTCCTGATGAAGACGTCGCTCTGCTTGGGCTTCTTGGGTTCAGAAACCTTGCCCGGACCCATTTTGTAAAGCATTACATATCTCGGAGAGAAACCGTCGGAATTCTTCTCAGAGCATATCGCCCTCACGAGATGAACCTCATTAGCGCTTTTTTCAAAGTAAGGGAATTCTGCCTCTCCGTTTTCGAAAAGTTCCATAAACTTTTCAACGCCTACGTCGCTTCTCGCCACAAAGTCCTTAATAGAAGTGCTCTGCTTCATCAGCGCGAACCACTCGTCTTTGGAAAAGCCGAAAAATTCGCATATATTATCGCTCGCATAAAGCGGCGTAACCTTATCGTTAATGATCTCAAAAGCGGCGATGCCGTCGGTATAGCGCATGATCATTTCCTGCATATGCTCATTTCTGCTTTTCAGGAATGAATTTTCGCTTCTGAGAGTTTCTGTCTCGTCCTGGGTATGGTGTTTGCGGCAACAAAACAGCGCGATATTTGAATCGATCTTCACGAACGTACCGGTATAGCTGTTAAGCTGACCGTTTCGGGACTGCGCCCTATAATGAACCTGCGAAAGACCGACCGATGTGTTCGACGTTCTTTCAGCGAAGAACGATTCAAAAAAGCTTCTTACGGCATCACGATCCTCCGTGCAGACGCTTTGCTCGATCCACTGGGCGGTCGAGCTGTCCATATCCATGGGGATATTGCGAAGCATGTTAAATGTCTCGGAATCGCCCGACACAAACTTAACAGTACGGTTAAAGAAATCATACTCAAAAATGCGGTCATAAACATCAGACAGAGCGCGCATATAGCGTTCTGTTTCATTGACCTGACTTGCGAGATATTTTTCCGTAACGTCAAGGCAAACGCTTTGAAACTCATCCTCGCCGTTTTCGCCGGAAACTCTGCTTATACAACCGTACACGCGCGCCTTACTGCCGTCGCAGCGCAAAACAGAAAGCTCGCCGAAGATAGGTTTATTACTAACATACACTTCGTCAAGGATGTGAGCAAGTCTGCGGCGCTCTTCGATGGGGATCATCAGATAAACATTATCCTTATAAAGCTCAAAGTAATCCATTTCACCGTCATGATATTCGGGCAGGCGCAGGATATTCATCATCTGCTTATTCATATAGGTGATCTTTGGGTTCTTTTCGCAGGTATATTTGATCATACCGCAGGGAGTATTGTCGTTCAGCAGATTAAGTCGGATATTTTCGTTTTTCAGACGTGTGATATCCGACAAAACAGCATATCCGACCACATCGCCGTTTTCGAGTCTCTTTACTGTCACGGTATCTCTTACAAAAACGACAGAGCCGTCTTTTTTTACTATTCTGTACTCAGCGGAGCTATCCGACTTTTCCCTGAAAAGCTTTTTCTTGAAATTGATATATATTGCCCTGTCTTCGGGATGAACGATGGCAGCATAGTGATCCGCGTCATCACGTTGCAGTTTTTCCCTGCTATAGCCGGTAAGATCACAAAGATTGTGGCTCACAAAAATCGGCACAACCGGTTTTTGCAAGCTGTAAACGCGAAAACCGGTAATATGATTATCAAGGATCTCATCCGCATTTTCGAATTTTATTGCCATATTGCTGTCATTCCCCTTTCCTTGCGATTTAATAGCAGCTCCATAGAATTATATTACATGACGCCGCTGTGAAGTACTTATATCAGAGCAAAAATATCGTATTATCTGATTATAACATAAAAAAATAATCAGTCAATACTGCAATTCACACAATACGATAGCCGGCTTTTTGCAACACTTCAATTGCTTTGTCAAAACTTTTTGATCTTGTTAAAACATAGTCTGTGTTATAAGTTGAAACAGCGAAAACGGATATCCTGTTTTTCGCAAGCAGCGACGCTATATCCGCAAGTATGCCTATCAGCGAAAAGTCGAGGACGCCCTGAATTCTGAATGCCCTCCAGCCGTCTTCACGTTCAACAGTATTTTCCGGAACATCGCGCGTGGCGCAGACAAGAGAATTTTCCTCATCCGTTTTGCCTATAAAGCAATATTCCATATTCAAACTGACTGAGGAGTAATCAGTCACCTTACATACCGAAAGGTCGCAATCGATCACTTTTATTTCCATTATATTTCACCTTTAGCATATTATCATATTATCATTTGAAAATCAAGACGGCGGCGAAAAAATTAATCAAAGCTTAAAATACAAAAAAACGGACGTTGAATAAGCAACATCCGCTTTTGTATTACGCATTTTCAAGCTGAAGCATGACGTTCGAAATCTTTTCCGCAACGCCGCTATTAAAATAGCGGATGGCTTCGAACACAGCATTTTTAATGGCCGTAGCATTTGACGAGCCGTGCGCCTTTATGACCGGTCTGGATATGCCGATTATCGGTGAACCGCCATGCTCGGCAGGGTCAAAATCAAGCCGCGTGCGTTCAAGCTCGTCTGCTATGGGAGCAGGTATTTTACCTTCCATATCGTGATGAATAAGCGCGCCGTTGATTCTGTCGAATATCAGGCGGCTGACGCCTTCAAGCGCTTTCAGGAAAATATTTCCCGTGAATCCGTCGGTAACAAGCACCTGGCATCCGCCGAACATCGCTTCCGTACCCTCAACGCTTCCGACGTACTTAATCGATTTACAGTCGGAAAGCACCGTGTTGGTATCTGTCTGAAGCTGAGTGCCCTTGCACTCCTCTGTTCCGTTGTTGAGAAGTCCGACCGCAGGCTCGGAAATATTGTATATATTATTCATATAAACAGTGCCCATGATGGCGAACTGCTCCAGATGTTCGGGCTTTACAGAAATGTTCGCACCCGCGTCAACAAGCAGGAACGGAGTTTTTCCGGGGATAACGGTGCCGATGGCAGCACGGCTGACGCCCGGCAGACGCTTTACTATAAAGGTAGCGCCGGTGAACAGCGCTCCGGTATTTCCTGCGCTGACAAAAGCGTCGCCCTTCCCTTCTGAAAGCAGCTTCATGCCAAGCATCATCGAAGAATCCTTCTTGTGTTTGAATGCATCGATAGGATCGTCTGTCATGGTGACGACCGACGCGGTATGGACAACCTCAACGCCTTGCAGATCAAAGCCTATTTCGGCGGAAACACGCCCGATCTCGGCGCTGTCGCCAACCAGAACAAATTCCGCATCACATTCCTTGGAAGCCATGCACACGCCCTCAAGGAGAGCGCGGGGGGCGTTATCACCGCTCATTACATCAACTATTACACGCATTATTAACCTTCACTATTTTCGGATTTTTCACGAAGCTCGTTCTTTTTGATCTTACCGCTAATGGTTTTCGGCATTTCGTCAACAAACTCGATCATACGGATCCATTTATACTCGGCAAGCTTGCTGTTTGTAAAATCCTTGATTTCTTTTTCCATCTCCTTCGACGGCTTATAGCCCTCTGTCAACACGATGACCGCTTTGATGGACTGACCGCGAAGAGCATCGGGAACTCCGATCACGCTACACTCGGTGACCGCAGGGTGATCCATAAGAACATTTTCGATCTCATCAGGACCGACACGGAAACCGCCCGTTTTGATGATATCGTCAAATCTTCCGTGAAACCAGTAATGACCGTCCTCGTCACGCCATGCCGCATCTCCGGTATGATACGCACCGCCGCGCCATACATGGCGGTATTGCTCTTCATTGTCAAGATAGCTGCAAAAAATTCCGATCTGCTTTCCGCCTGCCGGAGGAACGATAACGACCTCGCCGATCTCGCCCGTCTTTACCTCTGTTCCGTCGGTGTCGAGGAGCTTGATGTTATACATCGGCGAAATAACGCCCATCGAGCCCTGAACAGGTGTATAGCCCTTGAGGTTGCCCATAAGCATAGTCGTCTCAGTCTGTCCGTAGCCCTCGCAAAGCGGGATTCCGGTTTTTTCGGTAAACAGTCTGAACACCTCAGAGGCAAGCTTTTCGCCTGCTGTCGACGCATGGCGGAGCTTCGGCATCTCGGGCACGCCCTTGCGGACAAGGTATCTGTATACGGTAGGCGGCGCGCAGAATGAGGTCACGCCGTAGCGGTTTATTATATTCGTGAGCTGCTTCGGCTCAAAATTATCAAAATCATATACCATAACGGCAGAGCCGACAAGCCACTGACCGTATATCTTACCCCACGAAGCCTTGGCCCAGCCTGTTTCTGCAACGGTAAAATGAAGTCCGTCGTCTTCAGCCTGCTGCCAGTATTTTGCCGTAACCACATGCGCAAGCGCATATGTATAGTCATGAATAACGCCCTTGGGGTACTTGGTTGTACCGGACGTGAAATACATGAGCATCGGTTCGGTTGCAAGGGTCGGAATACGCTCAAGCTCTTCGCTTGCGCCGTACATTTCGTCGGTAAGATTTCTATATCCCGGAACTTCTGCGTGAACGCACCAGAGAAGAGGCGATTCATCAATATTTTTGAGTGCATCGGTAATTTTTTCAGGGACATCATTCTGACCGGTGCATATTATCGCATCGGCATGAGAGGATTCAAGTCTGTATTCCAGGTCCTTAACGGTAAGCATATGTGTTGCGGGTATCAGAATCGCGCCGATCTTGTGAAGGGCAACGGAAACAAACCAATACTCATAATGGCGCTTCAGAATGACAAGCACGCGGTCGCCCTTTTTGATTCCGGCAGAAAGCAGAACATTCGCGACCTTATTACTATATCTTTTTATATCACCAAAGGTGAAAATATGCTCCTCATCGTCGGTATTGCACCAGACAAGAGCTCTTTTATTTGGAGTTTCAGACGCAATAGCGTCGACCACATCATAACCGAAATTGAAATTTTCCGGATAATCGAATTCGAAATTCTTTATGATCCCGTTTTCATCGAAATATTCCCGGCAGTATTTTTGATATATACTCATTGATTAATCTTCTTTCAAACACTCTGATCTGTGGTAACTGTTCCTATATTGCGGAAACGGTCGTATCTGCGCTGAAGCAGATCGGGATCGTCGGACAGTATCGCCAGCTCATCGATGAGTAGCGAGCCGATACGATCGTAGTATTCCTTTGTACCTATGTCGTTTTCCGAAAGAATACGTTCTATAACGCCGAGGCTCTTTGCGTCCTCGGCAGTCAGCTTCAGACAGTCAGCCGCGTAATCGGCTTTCGAAGCGTCCTTCCATAAAATGCTGGCGCAGCCCTCGGGCGATATCGCCGAATACACCGAATTCTGAAGCATCCATACACGGTCTGCGACCGCGAGCGCCAAAGCGCCTCCGCTGCCGCCCTCTCCGATAAGCACGGAAATTATCGGCACGCACAAGGTACTCATTTCCACAAGGTTTTCGGCAATAGCCTGCCCCTGACCGCGTTCCTCAGCGCCTATGCCGCAGTATGCTCCGCTCGTATCGACGAAGCATATAACTGGACGGCCGAATTTTTCCGCCTGCTTCATGAGCCTGAGCGCCTTGCGATATCCTTCCGGATGAGGCGCGCCGAAGTTGCGCTCCACTCTCTCGCGCGAGGTATGACCTTTTTCGATGGCAATGACCGTAACCGGAGTTCCGCCGAGTCTTGCTATACCGCCGACAATGGCTTTATCGTCCGCATAGCGTCTGTCGCCGTGCATTTCAATAAAGTTTTTAAAAATATTTTTAATATAATCAACTCCTGTGGGGCGTTGATTATCACGGGCAAGCTTTACCCGTTCATATGAAGAATTCTGATTCATAGCTATTCTCCGCAATGCATTTTTAGAAGCTCGGCGAGCAGCTTTCTCTGTTCCTTACGAGGTACTATACGGTCGACGAAGCCGTGCTCCAGGACAAACTCAGAGGTCTGGAATTCCTTTGGCAGCGACTTCTTTGTCGTTTGTTCGATCACCCGTCTGCCCGCAAAGCCAACGGTAGCGCCGGGCTCTGCGAGGATGATATCAGCCTCCATAGCGAAGCTTGCCGTAACACCGCCTGTTGTGGGGTCGGTAAGCACTGCTATATACAAAAGACCTACGTCGCTGTGCTTCTTGACAGCAGCGCTCGTCTTCGCCATCTGCATAAGCGAAAGGAGTCCCTCCTGCATACGCGCACCGCCGGAGACCGTAAAGCCGACGACCGGCAGCCTGTGCTCACAGGCATATTCAAACAACAGCGTGATCTTTTCGCCGACAGCGCTTCCCATGCTGCCCATCATGAAATATGATTCCATAACAAATATGCAGCATTTCTGCTTGCCGATAGTGGCAGTACCGCAGACAACGGCTTCCGTTTCATCGCTTGCCGTCTTTGCGGTTGCGATCTTCTCTCTGTACCCCGGAAAATCGAGCGGATTGCAGGACGCAATATCCGCAAACAGCTCTGAAAAGCTGTTTTTATCTGTAATTACATTGATTCTCTGGCGCGCCTTCATTCTGAAATGATGCCCGCAGGAGCACACCAGCTGATTTGCCCAAAGACGGCTGATAGGAATATCTTTATGGCAATTCGGGCAATTCTTTTCGGGCTCGCCCTCGTCGCTGTGTATGGGAGCGGCGGTACGACCGCCCTCCTCCAACATATTTTTAGGTTTCAGAAAATTCAATAACGCCATAATACTACCTGCTACCCATAAAGGTTAAATCGTAATCTCCCGATGAAAAGCGGTTATCGGATGCGATGCGGAGCTGTTCCTCGGCATTTGTGGCAATGCCGTCGATTACCAATTCGCAAAGAGACGCACGCAGCTTTCGCAGCGCTTCTTCCCTTGTGGCGGCATAGACGATAAGCTTGCCGAGGAGCGAATCGTAATACGGCGTCACGGTCGTTCCGTCGATAAGGCATGTATCAAAACGCACGCACGGTCCGCCCGGTACGTGAAGCATCTTGAGCGTACCGCAGCTTTGCGCATTAATGCGGCACTCGATGGAAGAGCCGTACATACGGATATCTTCCTGAGTGAAGCCAAGCGAAATTCCTGCGGCAACACGTATCTGCCATTTCACAAGGTCGATTCCGGTGAGCATTTCCGTAACGCAATGCTCGACCTGAAGTCTTACGTTCATTTCCATAAACCAGAAATGTCCGTCGTTATCATAAAGGAACTCAAGAGTTCCCGCTCCTACATATCCGATCTTTTTTATTGCGGAAACGATCGTTTTGATCATTTCACCGCGCTGGCTCTTGCTGACAGCCGGAGAGGGAGTCTCTTCAATAAGCTTTTGATTCCTGCGCTGAAGCGAACAGTCGCGTTCGCCGAGGCAGACAACATTGCCGGCTTCATCCGCAAGGATCTGAAATTCTATATGACGCGCCGGGAAGATATATTTTTCTATATAAACAGAACCGTCGCCGAAAGCGCTCGCCGCCTCGGCAGTAGCCTGCATATATGAATCATAAATATCGTCCTCGCTCTGTATAAGACGTATTCCGCGTCCGCCGCCTCCGGCACATGCCTTGAGCATTACCGGGTAACCTATCTCCTCCGCTGCCCTTTTGGCTTCTTCTATCGATTCAACTGCCTTTGTTCCGGGAATTACCGTAAGTCCCGCGTCGCTCATGAGCTCCTTCAAAACAGCCTTATCGCTGAGACGTTCCATATCCTCGGGATCAGGTCCGATAAACACGATACCGTTTTTTCTGCAAAGACGTGCGAAATGCGCATTTTCCGACAAGAAGCCGTATCCTGGGTGAATTGCCTGTGCTCCTGCCAGAAGCGCCGTACTGATGATCTGATTCTCGTTCAGATAGCTTTCTGCCGCCTCTGCCCTTCCGATGCAATAGCTTTCGTCAGCCAGAGCGACATGGAGCGCGTTTCTGTCCGCTTCGGAATAGACGGCAACCGTCGCCACACCCATTTCCTTGCACGCTCTGATAATTCTTACGGCGATTTCACCGCGATTTGCGATCAAAATCTTGGAAAACATATATTAAACTCCTGTTATAGCAAAGGAAAATTCTGCGCTTACGCACACCTTGCCGTCAACGGTGACCACACCGTCGGCAAAGTAAAAGGGGTGCTTGGCTCTTTTGATGCTGCATTTTGTTTCTATCAGGTCGCCGGGACGAACGGGGTTACGGAATTTGACGTTATTAAGACCCGTATACACCGGAGTTGCTCCGTCTATCATCTTGTCGGCGAGCAATATACAGCACGACTGCGCCAGTATCTCGCAAAGTATAACGCCGGGAACGATAGGATTGCCCGGAAAATGCCCGTTTAAGAAGAATTCGTCGCCTCTGACCTTGTAATGTCCTACGGCAACGCCGTCGTTTTCCTCAACGTCGTCGAGCAGAAGCATATTATCACGATGCGGGAGAATCTTTTTAATCTCTTCCTGATTCATTACTGCCTCCTGATGCGGAACAGCTCCGTACCGTATTCAACGACCTGACCGTTGGTGACACAAATCTTTTCAACAATTCCGCTTTCCTCGGCGCAAAGCTCGTTCATGAGCTTCATCGCTTCGATGATGCAAAGGGTCTGTCCCTTCTTTACGTGATCGCCGATCTTGACGAACGGCTCGGCATTTTCGGCAGGCGATGCATAAAACACGCCCACAATGCTTGAAGTGACGCTGACACAGCCGTCATCGGAAGCCTCGGCTTTTTTCTCTGAAACGGCTTTTTCGGCAACCGCCGGCTGAAGCACTACTGATTCATAGGCAGGAGCGGCAGAACGTTCAAGACGTACGGTCTTGTTATCCTCTGTAATTTCTAAAGCAGTAAGCTCAAGCTCTTTCATAAGCTCGGCATATTTGCGAATATCCGCTTCTTTCATTCTGTCACCTTTCTGAACGCAAGGCAGGCATTGTGCCCTCCGAACCCAAGAGAATTTGAAAGTGCAAGATCAAATTCCTGCCTGATCGCTTTTCCCGGAACATAGTTGAGATCGCATGCGGGATCCTGCTCGGTAAGATTTATTGTCGGGGGAATAACGCCCTCGTTCAGAGCGAGCAGGCAGGCAAGCGCTTCAACAGCGCCGGCAGCGCCGAGCATATGTCCGGTCATTGATTTGGTGGAGCTGACAAAAGCCTTTTTTGCGGCTTCTTCGCCCATAGCCTTTTTAATGGCAAGGGTTTCGAGGCTGTCGTTCATGGGCGTGCCCGTTCCGTGCGCATTTATATAAACTCTGTCGTTTTCGGTGTATCCCGCTTCGCGCATAGCGTCAACCATAGCCTGAGCGCCGCCGCGTGCCTCGGGATGAGGAGCGGTAATATGGTTGGCGTCGCATGTAGAGCCGTAGCCGCATACTTCGCCGTATATTTTTGCGCCGCGCGCTTTTGCGTGCTCATATTCCTCAAGAACAAGCGTTACCGCGCCTTCGCCGATTACAAAGCCGCCGCGTCTGCTGTCAAAAGGAAGCGAAGCAGCGTCGGGATCGTCGGCAGTGGAAAGCGCGTGCATGTTGACAAAGCCTGCGATAGCCATTTCGCAGATAGCGGCCTCAGCGCCGCCGGTAATGATCGCGTCGGCATATCCGTGACGGATGGCGCGTACCGCTTCGCCGATGGCGTTAGAGCCCGATGCGCAGGCGGTAACCGCCGGCATAGCCGCGCCTCTGCAATCATATTTTATGGCGATCATTCCCGCCGCCATATTGGGTATCATCATCGGAACAAACAGCGACGAAACTCTTCGTGGTCCTTTTTCCATGAGCTTGGTGTGTTCCACCTCAAATGTATGTATACCGCCTATGCCTACGCCGACATAAACTCCGATACGCTCCGGCTCAACAGTACCGATAATACCGCTGTCGCTGACAGCCTGTTCGGCAGCGATGAGCGCGAACTGCGTATAACGGTCGGTACGGAGAGTTTCGGATTTTTCCATATAATCAAGCGCGTTGAAGTCCTTGACCTCCGCAGCTAATTTTGTTTTATAGTCAGTTGTGTCAAACAGCGTGATCGGAGCGATCCCGTTTTTTCCGGTCTTTAGAGATTCCCAAGTTTCCGATACGTTCTTTCCCACGGGAGTGATCGCACCAAGACCCGTTACAACAACTCTTCTGTTATTTCCGTTCATCGTTGTCCTCCTTACATCGCGATGCCGCCGTCAACGCGAAGCACATCGCCCGTAACGTATTTTGCATTTACAAGATAAGCGACTGCGTCGGCAATATCGTCCGGATCGCCCATTTTTCCGAGAGGAATCATCGCAAGCAGCGGATTTTCCTCGTGTGATCTGGTCATATCTGTTTTAATAAAGCCGGGAGCGATCGCATTACAGCGAATTCCCTTCGCCGCGTATTCCTTGGCGATGGATTTTGTAAGTCCGATAAGTCCCGCCTTGGAAGCCGAGTAGTTGCACTGTCCGGCATTTCCCATAAGTCCGGAAACAGAGCTGATATTTATAATACAACCCTCGCGCGATCTTATGAGAAGCGAGAGTGTATGGCGGATCATATTGAACGCGCCCTTAAGATTTGTATCGACAACCTTGTCGAAATCGTCTTCCTTCATCATTGCGGCAAGACCGTCACGGGTGACGCCCGCATTGTTGACAAGGATATGTACGCCGCCGAAATCGCTTTTGATCTGCGAGACAGTGCTTTTTGCTTCTTCAAACTGAGCCACGTCGCACTTATACGCCTTTGCCCTGACGCCGTATTTATTAACGCATTCGTCGCAGACACGGCTTGCCGCATCTGCGTTTCCGGCATATATGACCGCAACATCAGCACCGAGCGACGCAAGACGCAGCGAAACAGCTTCGCCTATGCCGCGCGAACCGCCTGTCACAACAGCAACTTTACCGCTCAGCATTTTGCCACCTCCGCAAGAACCGTATCAATTTCGGACGTCGAATAGACCTTAACGTCTCCGCTTATTTTTTTGATCATATTCGCAAGAGTCTTGCCCGGACCTATTTCTATAAATGTATCGACGCCGCCGCTTATCATATTTCTGATGATCTCTTCCCAGCGGACGGGATTGCAGATCTGTTTTGAAAGCAATGCCGCGGTATTTCCGTCATACGGCAGTGCGGTATAGTTGGAATACATCGAAAATCTGCTTTCGGAGAAGCTTATGCTTTCAAGCTCTTTTGCAAACAGCTCCGACGCTTCGTTCATAAAAGGAGAATGGAAGCCGCCCTTTACTTTGATAGGTATAGCTCTGCCGCCGGCATTTTTTACGTCGGAAGAAAAGCTTGCGATCTGATCGCTTATACCGGCAACGGATACCTGACCCGGGCAGTTGAAATTGACCGGATACACTTCGGTATAATTGGAAGCGAGCTCTTTTACCTTGTCGGTGCTGAGCTTCACTACCGCGACCATGGACGTCTGAACCTTTTCGGCTTCGGATTGCATTATCTCACCGCGTTTGCAGACTATTTTAAAGCCGGTTTCGCGGTCTGCGATGCCCGAAAACGTGCAGGCTACTACCTCGCCGAGCGAAAAGCCCGCAACAGATTGCGGAACTATTCCATGCTCAGCCAAAACGCTTGCGGCAGCAAGCTCTGCGGCAAAAAGACACGGCTGGGTATTTTTTGTCTCCCTGAGTTCCTCCTCCGTTCCTTCAAAGCACTGCTTTGAAGTGCCGGGGCGGATAGCGTCGCACATATCGAACACTTCTTTGGCGGCAGGATATTTCTCATAAAGCTCCTTGCCCATTCCGGGATACTGATCGCCCTGACCCGAAAATACAAATGCTATTTTACCCATGACGGAGCACCTCTGAGGATGGGCTCTGCCTCATCCATGATTTCCTTAACGATTTCAGCCGCAGGCTGTTCCTTATTGACCATTCCGGCGATCTGTCCCGCAAGGAAGCAGCCTTTTTCAAGGTCGCCCTCCTTTACGGCAAGACGGAGCGCGCCGACGCCGAGGTTTTCAAGCTCTTCGTTCGACATGCCGCCGAATTCGGCCTTGGCGTAATTCTGAGCGAATTTTGTTCTGAGACTTCTGACGGGGTGTCCGAGCTTTTTGCCGGTAACCATGGTACAGAGGTCGCCCGCTTTGATTATTTTTTCTTTATATGTCGGATGGATAGTACATTCATGTGCAGAGAGGAATCTTGTTCCGAGCTGAACACCTTCAGCGCCGAGCATAAACGCAGCGGCAACACCGCGTCCGTCTGCAATGCCGCCAGCAGCAATTACAGGAAGATCGGTCGCATCACAGACCTGCGGAACGAGAACGATCGTGGTGAGCTCGCCTACATGTCCGCCGCTTTCGCCGCCCTCGGCTATAAGCGCGGTCGCGCCCAGCCTGGTCATAAGCTTAGCCATGGCAACGGAGGGCACGATCGGGATGACCTTGATCCCGGCGGCCAACCATGACTTGATATACTTGGACGGGTTTCCCGCACCGGTCGTGACAACGTCTACTTTTTCTTCAACAACAGCCTCGGCGACCTCGTCAGCAAACGGGCTCATGAGCATGATATTCACGCCGATCGGCTTTTTTGTAAGCGATCTCGCGATCTGTATCTGTTCGTGTACATAGGATGCAGGAGCATTGCCTGCGGCAATTATACCAAGACCGCCGCCTTCGGAAACGGCAGCGGCAAGCTTGCCGTCGGCAATCCATGCCATGCCGCCCTGAAAAACAGGATACTCAATTCCTAATATTTTGCAAATTCTGGATTCGATCATATCTTATTGGTTATTCTTTGACTGAATGAATTTGTCAAGATCGTCAACGGTTTCGATCTTCTGATCGAGCTCGATCTCAATGCCTATCTCGTCTTCAAGATCCATAAGGAGCTCAACGGTGTCAAGAGAGTCAATTCCAAGCTCAGCGAAAGTGCTCTCCGGCTTGATATCAGCAACGTCACAGTCAGTTCTATCTGCGATAATTTTTGCAATAGCGTCAAAATACATGGTAAAATACCTCCAAAAATTTTATAAATGCGGAATTGCTCCGTTTGTTGGCTATATTATACTCGCCCGGTGTTCCACTAATAGACCATTAAAGTTCCCTTTTCGTTCCAAAAACGAATTTTGTTCGTGAATACATTGTAAATAACGCAGATATTTTTCGACAGCCGACACAAGATGTTGATATGCGGCAAATGCTATGCTTTATCAGATATCCCGAGGAAATAATCTGCGCTGACCTTATAATACTTGCAAAGCGTGAGCAAATGATGAATCGGGAGCTCATTTGCGCCGCGTTCATACCGTGCATACATAGTCTGAGACGTACCGAGAATTGCAGCGATCTCGGTCTGTGTTTTGTCGTGATCCTCGCGCAGATCGCGCATTCTTTTGACATATGAGAGATTTTGTATTTGAATCATTGGTATTCCGTCCTTTCCAAACATCAGGATGTATAGGTTAAAAACAGTATATCAAGAATACAAATATTAGGCTTGACATTAGTAAATATGTGTGTTATTATTATAGCCGGGTATAGTACATATATTTATTAAAAACGAAAGGAAACTCAAAATGAAAAGAAACTTAAGATGCACGAGACGACTGCTTTCCGTAATCATTGCTTTCGCGGTTATGGCAGCGCCAATACTCACAACATTACCCGCCATGAATGTAATATCACATGCAGCGGGAAGTAACTATCAATACGCGGTGTTTCCCGCGCCACAGCTGTATCTTACACAGCTTGCCTATGAAAGCTATTCCCACGGCTCGCAAAATGCAATAGACATTGCCCCCGGCGGCAATGTATTTGCACCGTTTACCGGAAGAATAGTGTATCTGGACAGCTCGTGGGGATACGCCGTTTTGCAAAGCACTGACATGGTTTACTATGCAGACGGAACGCTTGATTACATGACCGCAACATTTATGCATGACGAAGATATCAGCAATCTGTATGTCGGCAAAATTATTTACCAAGGAGAAACTTTTTATCAAGCCGGAGGCATGGGAAACGGTAATCCCAATAGCTACGCCGATCATGTTCATATCGCAGTGTACAGAGGACAGAGCGACGGCAGATCCGGCGGTTATGGATCGGGAAATGTATATGCATTCGACGCATTTTTCATTGATCCGGGTATGACACCTAGCAGACCCAATCCGGGTAGAATGGTCTCGGGAAATTACATGACAAACGGTGCACCTTCTGATTGGAGTAATCTTTGGAGAAGCACCGACGACATTCAACCAGTCGAGCCTACCACGATCACATACTACAATGCCTACGGTTCACAGTGGAAAAACGCCGAAGTTACCGTTGGTGAATACTATACGCTTTCCAGTGATTATCCAACAAAATCCGGCAGCTATTTTTGCGGTTGGGCATATGAGAATAACGCTTCGGATTTTGAAGTCAGACCCGGTGAGACGATCATCCCGAAAGGTAATATTAATCTTTATCCTGTATATGTGACCCATTCAGAGGCTATATCCGGCAAAGAGGTATTCATTTACAAAATCGATGATTTTACTGATACAAATTACACATACTCATCTGTATTGCGTAACAGAACAGTAAGAATCGATAAAAGCTACTGGACTGGGTGGACGGATTACGATATCGACGTAGTCAGACCTAGTAATACTGTTCAGGTACAAACAACCACAATGTATCGATATTATTATTTCCTTTGCCCGTCTTGCGGAGCACACGAACCTTATTCCGGAAAATGCGATTGCGGAGCAAATATTCCTCAGACGACCTGCACTACTAAATGGTTTACCATTCCATACTCCCAAAGCGGCTATCGTTCCTTTAGTTATACGAGCGCAAAATACTGGACGACGTCTTTGGGCGATGGACAGAGGTGGATATTCGATTCATCAAATGTAAACAATACGACGCCGGGCACAACGGATAGCGCGAATACCGCTGTTGTAATTAAAACCGGATATAGCTCTCGGAGCTTTATCGAACGCTACGAAACCGGAACAGAATTGTATGTTGCCTATCAGATATCCAAAAAGTCTGACACATACAGCGGTACGTGCGGCGAAAATGTTAGGTGGAATTTGGATAAATCCACCGGCGTTCTTACAATAAACGGCAGCGGCGCTATGAATGACTATGGATGGGTTAGCAGTAACTGGAATCCGTGGAACGATCGCAAGGATGAGATCAAATCAATTGTAATTGAAAACGGAGTAACAAATATAGGTAGTGCCGCTTTCATCTATTGCACTAACTTAGAGAGCATAACAATTCCGACAAGCGTAACAAGTATTGCTAACAACTCGATCTACTCTTGCGAAAAGCTCAGTAAAATCTACTACAAAGGCAACGAAACACAGTGGAATTCAATCAATAAAGATGAATACTGGAATTGGAACACTAACAATTATACTGTTGTATATCTTAGAGAAGCAAATGCTGTAACCGGCGTATCACTCAACAAAACAAGTGCGACTCTTAATGTTGGCGACACGCTGACACTTACCGCGACAGTCAGCCCGACAAATGCCACGAATAAAAGCGTTACTTGGACAACCTCGAACAGCTCTGTTGCAAGAGTATCAAACGGAGTTGTAACCGCAGTAACTGCCGGCACTGCAACAATCACCGTAACCACCGCCGACGGCAACTATACTGCAAAATGCACGATCACGGTCAACAAGCCGGCAGCTACACTCAATTCCATTTCGATCAGCAGCAAGCCGACAAAAACGACCTATGAGCTTGGCGAAGCTCTCAACACAAGCGGACTTAAGCTGAAGCTCACATACAGCGACGGCTCTTCCAAAATCGTTTCAGACGGCTTTACCGTAAGCGGATTCAACTCTTCTACCGCAGGCACAAAAACCGTAACCGTTTCTTATGAGGGCAAGACCACCTCATTTAGCGTGACGGTCAACAGGAATAACATCGAAACCAACGCTCCGCAGGTGGTTCTGACAGATGCTGAATCTATGGCGGGAAAAGAAGTAACGATCGAGTTGCTTATCAAAAACAATCCCGGTATAGCAGGTCTTGCGGTTTCTCTGAAATATGACGAGAATGTACTTACCCTTAAAGACACGGTCAAAGGAAATCTCTTCAGCGGATTCACTGCCGGAAAGAACTTCGCGTGGGATGAAAGCTCTGATGTCACAGCAGACGGAGTTTTGGCAAGCTTTACATTTGTTATTGCAGACGGAGCTGCTGTCGGCGATTACGAGATTCAGGTAGTGACAAGAAGCTGCACCAACGAAGATCTTGACGATGTGGAATTGGCCTCTGTAAACGGTAAGGTCAGCGTAATCGATTTCGTATACGGCGATTCCAACGGCGATATGAAGATCGACATGAAAGACGTTGTGCTTCTCAGAAAGTTTATAACGAATTACGATTTCGATACCGGAACATCGAGCGTTGACGTAGGTTACGGCGCAGACGCAAACGGCGACGGAAAAATCGACATGAAAGACGTTGTTATACTCAGAAAGTATATAACGAATTACGATTTCGACACCGGAACATCAAGCGTAGTTTTAGGTCCTCAATAACATCTAATATAAAAGGAGAACTCTTTATGAAAAAAGTCCTGTCAATCATGACAGTGCTGATTCTTTTGATGACGGCTCTCGGTGCGTCGGTATTTGCCAACGCGCAAGAAGCACCGATAATAGGCTTCGGTAGCACTGAAGCCGGTGCAGGCGATACGATCTCATTGGAACTCAGCATTACAAACAATCCCGGTATTGCCGGTTTAGCAGTGTCTGTCAAGTACGACACAAACGCGCTTACATTAACCGGCACTAAAAAAGGCGATCTCTTCAGCGGATATACCGCGGCGTTAAACTACGCCTGGGATGAAAGCTTTGACGTAACAGCAGACGGAGTGCTGGCAACCTTTACATTCAAGCTTGCCGACGATATCGCTCCTGGTGAATATGATATTCAGGTCATTGTCAGAAGCTGTACCAACGAAGATTTCGATGACGTGGTCTGTGATGTCCTAAGCGGCAGGATCACCGTTAAAGAAGAGCCCGTTGCGCTTACCGGTCTTGCGCTTGACAAAACAACAGCAAGCGGTAAAACGGGAGATACCATTACATTGCTCCCCATTTTCACACCCGCAAACGCGACCAACAAGAACGTAACATGGACAAGCAGCAACACCGCCGTTGCCACCGTAAAAGACGGCGTTGTTACTACCGTAAAAGCCGGCAAGGCTACCATAACCGCCAAAGCAGAAGACGGCGGCTACGAAGCATCCTGCGTCGTCACGGTCGAATGTGCGCACAGCAAGGTTACAAAGCATGAGGCTGTCGCGTCCACCTGCCTTGTACAGGGTCACGGCGCATATGAGGTCTGCGACGACTGCGGCGAGATCGTAAGCGGCTCTGACGCAAAGCTCCCGTATGCAAATCACAGCTATGCCGAAAAAGTGGACGCAAAATACCTTAAGACTGCGGCAACATGCAGCAGCAAAGCAGTATATTACAAGAGCTGTTCCGTATGCGGCGAAAAGAGCTCCGATACCTTTGAAGCCGGAGGATTTGACGCCAAGAACCACGTCGGCGAAACCTACCTCAAAGACAAAAAAGACGCCACTTGCACCTCAGAGGGCTACACCGGCGACACATATTGCAGCAGCTGTGATGTAATCCTTGAAAAGGGCGCCGCAATTGAAAAAACGCCTCACAATCCCTCCTCTTCATGGTCTTCCGACGGCAACTATCACTGGAAAGAATGCCAGAATTCAGGCTGTGGCAACGTTACCGACAAGGCGGCTCACAGCGGCGGCAGCGCAACCTGCACCAAAAAAGCCGTATGCTCGGTGTGCGGCAAAGAATACGGCGATGTTGACGCAAACAAGCACATAAACACCGAAATCCGCGGCGCAAAGCCTGCGACCGAAGAAGAAACCGGCTACACCGGCGATACCTACTGCAAGGACTGCGGCAAAGTTGTCAAGCAGGGCGAGGTAATCCCCAAGCTCGACCACACCCATGATATGCAGGCTGTAGCCCGCAAGGAAGCAACCTGCACCTCTGTCGGCAATATCGCCTACTGGACATGCACCAAGTGCGGCAAGCACTATTCCTCCGCCGACGGCAAGGTCGAGATCAAGCTCGAAGATACCGTGATTGAAAAAATTGCCCACGACTACTCCGTGATCCAAAGCGACGAGACCGGTCATTGGCACAAGTGCAAAAACTGCGACGCCGCAACCGAAAAATCGGTTCACACCGGCGGCAGTGCAACCTGCGCTGAAAAAGCTGTCTGCACAGTATGCGGTGCTTCCTACGGCGAATTTGCAAGCCACACCTACACCGAAAACAAATCCGAAAAATACCTTAAGACCAAGGCGACATGCGTTGTCAAGGCGGTATATTACAAGAGCTGTTCCGTATGCGGAATTCAAAGCGCCGAAACCTTTGAAGGCGACGTTGACGAAAACAATCACGCAAACTGGGAAGTACGCGGCAGGATTGAAGCTTCCGCAGACAAGCCCGGCTACACCGGCGATACATACTGCACCGACTGCGGTAAGAAGATCAAAAACGGCAGTGAGATCCCGAAAACTCATACTCACGATTATTCCGTTCTTCAAAGCGATGAATACAGGCACTGGTATGAGTGCTCCGGCTGCGACGCTATCGAAATGCCCGTAGGACACGCCGGCGGCACGGCAACATGCACTCAGAAGAAGATCTGCGCTGTATGCGGCACTGCTTACGGTACGCTCGGCGAACACCTTCATACCGAGATCAGAAACAAAGCAGACGCAACCTGCACGGCTAACGGATATACCGGCGACACCTACTGCACAGACTGCAACACTAAGGTCGCCGACGGCAAGGTGATCCCCGCCGCCGGACACAAGCTCACCAAGGTCAGCGCCAAGGCGGCTACCCACACCGTAAACGGCAATATTGAGTACTACACCTGCTCTGTTTGCGGCAAGCTTTTCGCCGACGCCAACGCATCGCGCGAGATCAGCCTGACCGATACCGTTATCAAGGGCGAACACAGCTACGGCGAATATAAGTCAGATGCTTCAAGCCACTGGAAAGAGTGCAGCTGCGGCGATGTTACCGAAAAAGCCGCTCACAGCTTCGGTGCATGGAGTGTGACCAAAGAGGCGACAGCCACCGAAAACGGTACGGAAGAGAGAAGCTGTACAGTATGCGGATACAGCGAAAAAGCCGAAATCCCTGCTTTGGGCGAAGATACATCCGACGTTTCCGATGTATCTGACGTATCTGACGCTTCCGATGTTTCCGAAGTCTCGAACGATTCTTCAGAGATCACTTCTCCTCCTACCGGCGACACATCCTATATGTTATTGTTGATCATGCTGACGCTCGTTTCTGCGGTCGCTACCGGAACGCTTGCTGTGTTTATCAGAAAAAAGCGCGCAAATTGATCGATATACAAATCGTTCCATCTCAAACTGATATAACGTCATAAAAAAGGCTGAGCCTTATGCTTAAACAAGCATTTGGCTCAGATTTTTTGCAAACTGAAATTGAAATATAATGTTCTCCATGATATAATAACTGAGTAATGATATTTCAAAGGAGACAAAAATGATATATTACAATGATAATGAAATCCTGATACGCAATTTGAAGCAAAGCGACGCTCAGATCATTACGGACGGGGAGATCGCCCAAGGCTGGGACGCCGAAATAGGAAAATATGAGCGGAGGCTCAGAGATCAGGCGGATGGCAAGTCCGTCGCTCTGGTTGCCGAATACAGGGGCAATGTTGCAGGGTACATAAACGTATATTTTGATTCAAAATGGGGCGCATTTGCAAACATGGGCTACCCCGAGATCATGGACTTCGGCGTACTGGCGAAATACCGCAACCGCGGCATAGGCAGCAAGCTTATGGACATAGCGGAGCAGATTGCGTTTGCGTGCTCAGATGTTGTTTATCTCGGAGTAGGTCTGCACAGCGGTTACGGCAGTGCTCAGAGAATGTATATAAAGCGCGGGTATGTTCCCGACGGCAGCGGCGTATGGTATCGGGACGAAATCTGCAAGCAATATGCCGACTGCTGTAATGACGACGATCTGGTCTTATACTTATCAAAAAAGCAAAGTAGATCATAAGCACTGTAACTCACCATGCGCCAGCCGAATTTCGTGCATAAAACCGCAATTTTTATCAATTATTTCTGACTTAAATATGTTATAATCCTTTACGGGGTGAAAAACATGGAACAAGCACAACTTCAGCTCGTATTGGACTATATTGAGACGCATCTCAAAGACGAGCTTGACAACGAAACGCTCGCTTACGTTTCGGGTTATTCCGCATATCATTTTATCCGTGTTTTCCGCAAGTACGTCCATCTCACTCCTGCCGATTATATACGCAAACGCAGAATATCTGAGATAGTACTGCATGTGGGCGACAAGAGCGTTCCGATATCTGACGTGGCTTTTGCGTACGGTTTCAATTCCAAAGAAAATTTCACCCGCGCCTTTAAAAACGAACACGGCATTTTGCCGACACAATGGAAAAAAGCAAATTGCAGTCTGAAGCTGTTTATGCCGTTTTCATTTGAGCATTCCGATCCTCAGCCGGCAGTATCACTTCAATATATTGAAGAATTCACTTTGGCGGCGTATCAGTTTGACGAAGATCCGCCTCCGAAATGCTGGAATAAATACAATGCAGAAAAACGCTCTCTCAGACTGTCAGGCAGAGATGACGCCGAAGATTTCGGAGTCATGATGTGGAACAGCGAAAAAGGGCGGCTGAACTATTATATAGGTATCAAAGCCAACGCAGTAAACGGCGATGAGCAAAACACGTTAAAGCTTCAAATAAACGGCGGTCTTTATGCCGTATTTGAAACACAGCCCGTTTCTCAGCATGATTTTGTAAGCACTATACGAAGCACCTGGGATTGGATATATCGCCAATGGCTGCCTGATAACGGATATGAACGGGCGGAAGGATTTGAGCTTGAAAGCTATATAGAGTCAAGCAGGAAATTTACGGAACGGATATATGTTCCGATCAGAAAGGAATAAAAACATGGCAGAAATCATTAAAGTATTCAGGGAAAGCATTCCGGCAATGAGATTCATCGGAAAAAAGTACCCCGACTTCGGCGGTTGGTGGGGCGAGTGGTTTGCAAACGGTTGGTTCGATCAGATCGAAAAAGCCATGGGCGGAACTGATTCGATTCTTAAAATATGGGAAAACGGCGGCGGATATACCGGGCTGGAGCGCCGATGCGAAAACGCTCCGTTCGAATACTGGATCGGAATGTTTACGCCAGCCGATACTCCCGTACCGGAAGGATTTGATCATATAGACTTCCCTGCCGTAAGTCTCGGAACGTGCTGGATCTACGGTAAAGAAAACGAAGTCCATAATACAAGCGGATGCATGTCGGCAGTGACAGATCACGGGTTTGAGATATGGCGCGACGCAGACGGCGGCGTATGGTCGTTTGAAAATTGCCTTTGCCCTAGATTCACAACGCCGGATGAACACGGTAATGTCATTATGGACTATTGCTATTTTATTAAATAATACAGCATATAACTACAGGCAGCTTCGGATGAGGCTGCCTGTTTTATAATATACTTTTCAAGCCCTGACGTCTATCGGTAATGTCACGACTTCAATCGCGATGTCCTTACCGCTGTTTCGTATGGCTTTTCTGACCGCCGCTTCCAGACCGCCGCAGCACGGAACTTCCATACGCAAAACAGTGATATCCTTTATGGCGTTTTGTCTGAAGATCTGCGTGAGCTTTTCGCTGTAATCAACAGCGTCAAGCTTTGGGCATCCTATAAGCGTGACCCTCCCCTGCATAAAGTCAACATGAAAATTTGCGTACGCATATGCCGTGCAATCAGCGGCGATAAGCAGCGACGCTCCCATGAAATACGAAGCAGTTATC
The DNA here is from genome assembly GCA_964630005.1 of uncultured Ruminococcus sp. GTDB lineage: Bacteria > Bacillota > Clostridia > Oscillospirales > CAG-382 > UBA1206. Next base: position 23,376 of record CAZVSW010000006.1, read on the forward strand.
GGGACAAGCCTTAGCTGACAAGGCCACTGCATAAGCTGCGAGGGCGGGTTATCAGAGCATAAACGCTCCGACGCATACGACGCCTTAAGCTTTTCGGCTTTGACGGCCGCCTCGTCATAAGCAGGCGCTTCGCGTTCTTCAAAGGTAATGGCGTTTGCCGGACATCCCGGCAAACAGTCGCCGAGACCGTCACAGTAGTTTTCTTTAGTAAGCTTCGCCTTGCCGTCTATCATTTCGATCGCGCCCTCATGGCACGCCTCGGCGCATGCACCGCAACCGTTACACTTTTCTTCGTCGATCTTTATTATTCTGCGTATCATGATTCATTCTCCGTCAATTCGTTTTTTCATGTCATGCAATTCCGCCAAAAGCGCAGAAAGCCCGCGTTCATCCATGTCATACTTAATATAAGTAAGGGTCTTATACAACAGCTCTGTATCAGCTTCAGACAAGCATTTTGCGCTTGCGGCGATCTCATGCAGTTCCGACAAAATGCGCAGCTTGTTTTCTTCGAATCTATCGATGAGCTCAACATCATAATCGGAAGTGTTTCCGCACGGATTCTGGCAGATCGCGCATCCGGGGGCGATCTTGTTTTTCTCTGCGCGTAATTCTTCTATCAGACTATTAATTTCAGAGTATTGACGCTCCCCGCCTGACGGTACAAACGCCAACGCTTTTATGATCAGGCTGTCTGTAGCCTCGGTTTTCGGGTTGTTGCCGCACGCGCCGACCAGTCCGATCAATACGCTGATGATTCTTTTTTCCATAGCCGCACCTCATTAAAACCGATTATACCACCAAAGCCCTTTCAATTCAAGGGCGATTTTTTCAGTTTCGCCGTTAATACGGATAAAGAGCAAGCTTCTGATTGACAAACAGGTCGAAATGTAGTAAAATACTGCCATAGAAAAACGTGAAAGAGAGCTTTTGAGCTTATACTATGAGAAATCGTTTTTTACAAGGTTTACGGCACGGTCTGCCGATCGGGCTGGGATATTTATCAGTCTCGTTTGCGTTCGGAATCTTTGCCGTCGGTCAGGGGCTTTCCGTATGGCAGGCTGTCCTGATGTCGTTTGCAAACATCACCTCGGCAGGACAGCTGGCGGGAGTTCCCATCATTATCGCCGGCGGCAGTGTAATAGAGCTTGTCATAACACAATGTATAATCAATCTGCGCTACTCGCTCATGTCCATCTCCCTCTCGCAAAAGCTTGACGGCGATGTACGCGTCGGAGACCGTATGGCGATCGCATTTTCAAACACGGACGAAGTGTTTGCCGTCGCCTCATCGCGTCCCGGTTCGCTTCATCGTACGTATCTTTACGGTCTGATCGTACTGCCGGTAGCATGCTGGACGCTCGGCACTCTGTTCGGCGCACTCGCAGGAGGTATCTTGCCGGTAAGCGTCACATCGGCGCTCGGGATCATGATATACGGCATGTTCATCGCCATAGTCGTTCCGTCTGCACGGGCAGAAAGACCGGTGCTCTATTGTGTACTGCTCGCCGTAGCGCTCAGTCTTATGTTCCGTTTTGTGCCGTTTTTACAGGGCGTTACAAGCGGTTTCGTCATCATCATCTGCGCCGTGGTATCAAGCGCCATACTCGCGCTCATACGCCCGATCGACAACGCGGACGAAAACACGGAGGCAGAACAATGAGCGACACACTTCTATTTCTCAAATACGTCGCGGTAATGGCGATAGTCACCTATCTGATACGAATGCTTCCGCTTGTGCTGTTTCGAAAGAAAATACAAAACCGTTTTCTTTGTTCGTTCCTCCATTACGTTCCCTATGCGGTTTTGGGCGCAATGACAGTACCCGATATTTTCTATTCCACCTCAAACGTCTGCTCTGCGGCGGCAGGCTTTGCCGTTGCGTTACTTTTGGCTTTTGCTAAAAAAAGCCTGCTTACCGTCGCTGTCTCGGCAAGCGCCGCTGTGTTTGTCTGCGAACTGATCATGCGATTTGCCGGTATGCTGTAAAATCAAAATCAGGCTTACAAACAGTAGGTCTGATCAAAGCGAAGACAAACTACGTTTTTCTCCGCGAACCACTTTTCCTTTCTCGCGCTTATCGCACACCCTCGGCGCGAGGGCTCGCGGAGCTCGCCTTAGGGAGTTTTTTTCGAGGCGCATGTCCCCGAAAAAACGGGTTTTCATTATATTCAGGGAGACAACAGCCTTCGGCTGATTTTCTCCCCGAACCCCTCTTTCTCTTACTGATGACTTTGTTTTCAATCTGATCAGACCTATATCACGAACAGTAGGTCTGATTTTTTATTGATATGAACAGTTGACAAATCCATCGCTGTGTTTTAAAATAACACCATACTACCCCGGAGGTCATTATTATGCCTTTATTTTTGCTCATGCCGATAATCCTTATCGCGCTGATAATACTATATCTTTACCGCCGTGTGCGAAAAAGTACCGAAGATTATAACATAGAAAAAAAGCGCGGACGCATAATATCCGCCGCTGTCAGCGCCCTGCTGATCCTGCCCCTTGCCGGCTTTCTGTGGGGTTGGCGTACTTCTGCGATAATCGCGCTCAATTTCTATATTCTGCTCATGCTTTACGATCTGATAGCATGCATTGTCAGGCGTATCTCCAAAAATAAGCTTTCCGTCCTGAAGTTCGTCCACACCTTTGCGCTTATACCGCTGCTTTGCACGGCGATCGTTTTCGTCGCAGGCAGCTATAATATCAAAAACGTCAGGGAAACACAATACACCGTCCATACCGACAAAGTCATACGCGAAAGCGGATATAAGATAGCCGTGCTGTCCGACATACACTACGGTCTTCTTGACAACAAAGGCGAAATGCAGGCGCTTGCAGATACGATATCTTCAAAAAACGTCGATCTGGTTCTTTTGTGCGGAGATATTGTTGACGAAAATACCGATCGCGAACAAATGGACGAGATCTTTCAAATCCTCGGGCAGATCAAAAGCAGCTTCGGCACATATTATGTTTATGGCAACCATGATCCGGCAACATACGCTGTGAACCCTCCGTATACAATAGCCGATCTCGAAGCTTCGCTTACCAAAAACGGCATCTGTATATTGACCGACGACAAAGTTGCCGTGACAGATGACCTTGTCCTCATAGGACGCAAAGACCGTGCGGGTAACAGAAAAACCGTCGCAGAGCTGCTTGAAGGTACGGACGCTTCGCAGTACATTCTTTTAATGGATCATCAGCCCTATGAATTTTCCGAAAAGGAAAAGGCGGGCGTTGATCTGCAAGTATCAGGCCATACCCACGCGGGACAGATCTTTCCCGTCGGACTTATCATTGAATGTCTCCATATCGGCGATATGAATTACGGCTTAAAGCAATTCGGAAACATGAATGCCGTTGTTACCTCGGGAGTTACCGGATGGGGCTTCCCGATCCGTACGGAAGGTATTTCAGAATATGTGATTATCGAAATCAAGCCGTGACGCAAACGTAATTATTCTTCACATTCCGCACAGCCCGCAAATTCATCCGGGTCATACGAAATGCCGTTTTTATCGTAATAATCCCTTATTGCGGACTTAACCGCCTCTTCTGCCAACACCGAACAGTGCAACTTATGCGCCGGAAGACCGTCAAGCGCTTCGACGACCGCTTTATTGGTAAGCGACAACGCCTCTGACAGCGGCTTGCCTTTTATCATTTCAGTCGCCATCGAGCTCGAAGCTATTGCACTGCCGCATCCGAAGGTGTTGAATTTCACATCGGTAATAATGCCGCCGTCTATTTTCAGATAGATCTTCATTATATCTCCGCACTTGGCGTTTCCGACCTCGCCAACTCCGTCGGCGTCTTCAATAACTCCTACATTACGCGGATTTGTAAAATGATCCATAACCTTTTCACTGTATAACATAGCTTCTCTTTCCCTCCTGCAAATCTCTCCAGATCGGAGACATGCCGCGCAGATACGCCACGGCTTCTTTAATTGCTTCTATCATATAAATAATTTCTTCTTCCGTGTTTTCTTCCGACAGTGAAAGTCTGAGCGAACCGTGCGCTATCTCGTGAGGACGGCCGATAGCGAGCAGCACATGGCTCGGGTCAAGCGAGCCCGACGTGCACGCAGAACCCGACGAGGCGCATATCCCCTTCGCGTCAAGCAAAAGCAGCAGTGATTCGCCTTCGATACCCTCGAAACAGACATTCACATTGCCCGGAAGACGGCAGACAGCGTCGCCGTTCAAAACGGTATGGGGAATTTCCAAAATACCTTTTATCAATCTGTCTCTGAGCCTTTTCAGTTTTTTTGCGTTTTCATCGGCGTGCGTCAGCGATTCACAGAGCGCCGCCGCCATGCCTGCGATCCCCGGTATGTTTTCAGTGCCGGCGCGCTTTCCGCGCTCCTGCGCTCCGCCGTAGATCAGGCTTGCAATCGGAATACCCTTTCTTACGTACAGTGCCCCTACGCCCTTTGGACCGTGAAACTTATGCGCTGAAAGCGACAGCATATCTATATTTTCTTTTCGCACGTCAATATGCAAATGCCCTGCCGCCTGAACCGCGTCGCTGTGAAATATCACACCGCTTTCACGGCAGATCCGTCCCAATTCCCGGATTGGCTGAATCGAGCCGATCTCATTATTTGCATACATAACAGAGACCAACACCGTGTCAGGACGTATTGCGTCCCTGAGTTCCTCCGCGCGGACAATTCCGTTTTCGTGTGCGTCCAGCAGGGTTATTTCGAATCCACGTTTTTTCAGTGCGCCAAGTGTGTTAAGCACAGCGTGATGCTCTATGGCTGTGGATATGATATGTTTCTTGTTCTTCTTTTCACCGATCGCCGCCGCCGCGAGTATCGCCTGATTGTCCGCTTCACTGCCGCCTGAGGTAAATATGACCTCGTCCGGAGCACAGCCAAGCGCACCTGCAACTTCGCTCCTCGCTTTATAAAGCGCCTCGGCCGCTTCTGCCCCGCTTGAATGCAGGCTTGACGGATTGCCGTATACTTGATCAAAATACGGAAGCATAGCGCATATAGCCGCTTTGCTCATCTTCGTGGTAGCGGCATTATCTGCATATATATTCATATGATTCCTTTCTTAAATATTTTATATATAATATCTATGCGTTTAGTGTGTTTTATTATAGCAGCATAGCGCTGCTTTGTCAAGAGGTTTAGACGAAGAATTGCGCGCAAAAAAATCTTTTTCATTTTTAAAAAAACTCTTGACATTTTTGATTTTCAGTAGTATCATATCTCCACAAAGCATATCTATTTAATAGGTTTTTGTTGTACCCTAACCGTTAATCCATGGGTACATAAATTGATAAAGCAGAAAGAGGACAGCTATGAAAACATTTGAAAGAATTACCGATTTAATAGGCGGCACACCGCTCCTGAAGCTTACGCGATATATCGCAGATAACGATCTGATCGCAGATATCTACGGCAAGCTTGAGTATTTCAACCCTTCCGGAAGCGTTAAGGACAGAATCGCCAAGGCGATGATCGAAGACGCGGAAGCAAAAGGCGTTTTGAAGCCCGGAGCGGTTATTATCGAGCCGACAAGCGGAAATACCGGCATAGGACTTGCCGCCGTAGCTGCTTCAAAAGGATATGAGATCATCCTCACAATGCCCGATACCATGAGCGTCGAGCGCCGCAATCTTCTCAAGGCGTACGGCGCAAAGCTCGTTCTTACGGAAGGCGCAAAGGGCATGAACGGTGCGATCGCCAAAGCGCAGGAGCTTGCATCCGAGATCGCAAACAGCTTTATTCCCGGTCAGTTTGTCAATGCCGCCAACCCCGCCGTTCACCGCAGCACCACAGGACCGGAAATATGGAACGATACCGACGGCAAGGTCGATATCCTTGTCGCTGGCGTCGGCACAGGCGGTACTCTTACCGGAACTGGCGAATTTCTGAAGAGCAAGAACCCGAATATCAAAGTCGTGGCTGTTGAACCGTCGGGTTCTCCGGTGCTTTCCAAAGGTACGGCAGGTCCGCACAAGATTCAGGGTATCGGCGCGGGCTTTGTTCCGGAGGTATTAAACACAAAAATCTTCGACGAAATTATCACAGTAAGTAACGACGAAGCTTTCGAAACTGGCAAAGCGCTTGCCAGAAAAGAAGGACTGCTTGTCGGAATATCATCAGGCGCAGCAGTCTATGCGGCGTCACAGCTGGCAAAGCGACCCGAAAACCGCGGCAAGGTCATCGTCGCTGTACTTCCCGATAACGGCGACCGCTATCTTTCAACGCCTATGTTTGCGGAATAGAAATTTTTAAACTTTTTAACAGGGGCAAACTACGTTTTCCCCTATAAGACCCCTTTCCTTTTAAAACGGAGAC
>CAZVSW010000007.1:0-26506 GCA_964630005.1 uncultured Ruminococcus sp.
CAGTGATAACCGGTTTGAGGATTATATCGTAAGCTGTTTTCATTCTGCATATACCTCCTCGATCTTCATAACTGCTGCTTTGCTGACAATCATTTTGTTGCTGTTGAGAATATCATAAACATTGATAGCGTTGACCGGAGAGGTCTTAACGGTAGGAATGTTCGAAGCGGACTTGACAAACACGGGGTTGATTTCCTCGGTGACGATATACGCCTTCTTTTCAGCTTCGAGAGCCTTGAGCATCGATGCGACAGCTTTAGTCTTGTATTCACCAAGCGCGATATTGTCGATGACAATCAGTTCGCCTGCCTGAACCTTTGATGACAAAGCGGAAAGCATTGCGATTCTCTTGACCTTCTTGTTGATAGAGACGCGGTAGCTTCTGGGCTTAGGACCGAGAGCAACGCCGCCGTGCGTCCATTGAGGTGAACGGGTAGAGCCCTGTCTTGCTCTGCCGGTACCCTTCTGTCTCCAGGGCTTTCTGCCGCCGCCGGAAACTTCGGTTCTTGTAAGAGTTGACTGAGTACCCTGTCTCTGATTGAGAAGATACGCTCTTACTACGGAATGGAGGACACTTTTGTTAACTTCTGCGCCGAATACAGCGTCGTTCAGCTCCATGCTGCCGACAGATTCGCCGTTCATGTTGTAAATATTTACATTAGCCATTATTTATTTCCTCCCTTCCATTATTTAACGGTGTTACGGACGAAAACGATTCCGCCGCGTGCACCGGGCACTGCGCCCTTGACTGCGATCAAATTCTTTTCAGCGTCGATCTTTACGATCTCAAGATTGAGAGCCGTAACACGCTCATTACCGTACTGACCTGCCATTTTCTTGTTCTTCATAACTCTGGAAGGATCGCTGTTCGCGCCCATTGAGCCTACTTCGCGATGTACGGGGCCTACGCCGTGAGTCATCTTAAGTCTGTGATGATTCCATCTCTTGATAACGCCGGTGAAGCCGTGACCTTTGGAAATTCCGCTGACATCAACCTTGTCGCCGACAGCGAAAGTGTCTGCCGTGACAACGTCGCCGACGTTCATGGAAGCGGCGTCGTCAAGTCTGAATTCCTTCAGGTACTTTTTGAAGGAAACATTTGCTTTTGCAAAATGGCCCTTCTTGGGTTTGTTGAGCTTTCTTTCAGCTATATCGGAAAAACCGAGCTGAACTGCTTCGTAACCGTCCTTAGCGGCGGTCTTCTTCTGCACGACCGTGCAGGGTCCGGCGTTGATTACTGTGACCGGAATGACGTTACCTTTTTCGTCAAAAAGCTGTGTCATGCCGACCTTTCTGCCGATAATACCTTTTTTCATTTAATAAATCCTCCTCGGGTTATTGGTTAGCCCCGTCGGGTTAACGTGACCCTTAAATTGATGTTTAAGGCTGGTTTAAAGTTTGATTTCGATATCTACGCCTGCGGGAAGCTCGATGCTCATAAGAGCTTCAACAGCTTTCTGCGAGGGTTTGATGATATCGATAAGGCGTTTGTGGGTTCTGTACTCAAACTGTTCGCGACTATCCTTATATTTATGAACAGCGCGGAGAATGGTGATGATCTCTTTATCGGTGGGAAGAGGAATAGGACCGGAAACGGAAGCGCCGTTACGCTTAGCGGTTTCAACAATCTTTTCAGCTGCCTGATCGATCAGAAGATGGTCATAAGCCTTGAGTCTGATTCTGAGTTTTTCTTTCGATGCCATACTTGTGTATTGCCTCCTATAAAATTATCTTTTATGGCTGCACGGCTGCACATCTTGCCGGGTGTTTCAAACATCACCCTTAAAAAACGCTTCACCGCCGTCCGATTAGCGGACATACTCCACCGAAGTTACCTGCGCTTACGCAGCAATCTCCGGCTTCATCGCACACCAAGCGAGGGAGAGTATACCATAGAAAGTGCTATTTTGCAATACTATTTGCCAAAAAAGTTAAAAATCCAATTGTAAATATTTTGTGAACACGCGTTTTTTTAAAGACATCATTCTATCATGAAAGGGCGCATATGTCAACCCGTTTCGGCAAAAAAGTCTTTTTCCCTGCAAAAATGCTATTTTTTCAAAAAAAAGATGAAAATGCTCTTCAAAAATCGCGCAGGTAGTGATATAATATATGTAAAATAGAATTCGAGGAATTGGCGACATGAAAAAGACTTATAATTTCAGCGGAACATGCTCAAAAAGCGTAACATTCGACATTGACGAAAACAATATCGTCACCAACATTTCATTTATCGGCGGATGCAACGGCAACCTTAAGGGAATTTCCGCCATGTGTGAGGGACAGCGCGCGGAAGATATCATAAAGCGTCTTGCAGGAATAAGATGCGGTTTCAAAAGCACAAGCTGCCCCGACCAGTTTTCAAAATCACTTGAAAAGGAGCTCGCCGGCGAATAGCCGTGCGTAAATTACTATGAGCGCATTTGATTTATATAATATATGGAAAGAAAAAGCTTCCGACCCGGAGCTCGCATCCGAGCTCGCCGCCATTGCCGGACACGATGACGAAATAGAATCACGCTTCGCCGCTCCGATGTCATTCGGAACTGCCGGACTTCGCAGCGTGATGGGCGCAGGCATTTCGAGAATGAACATCTACACGGTCGCCCAGGCAACTCAGGGACTGGCCGAGCTTATCAAGCAGGAACATGCGGAAGCAAAGGGCGTAGCCGTCGCGCACGACAGCAGAATCAATTCACGCCGTTTTGCGGAGATATCGGCAAGAGTGCTTGCCGCAAACGGTATCGAGGTATATCTCTTCGATTCCCTCCGTCCGACGCCGGAGCTTTCGTTTGCAATACTCGAACTCGGTTGCATTTCCGGTATAAATATCACGGCATCACACAATCCGAAGGAATACAACGGATATAAGGTGTACTGGTCAGACGGCGCTCAGCTCCCGCCCGAGCACGCCGCTATAGTATGCCAAAAGATTGCAGAATGCGATATGTTCGCCGTGCCGATGACCGACATATCCGATAAGCACATCCACATCATAGGCAGCGAGATCGACGACAAATACCTCGACGCCGTTGTCGGCTGTGTGATAGACGGCGACGTTTTGAAAAAATACGGCAACAGCCTGAACCTTGTATATACTCCGCTTCACGGCACGGGTTATAAGCTTGTTCCGGAGGCCATGCGCCGCGCGGGAATTACCAACCTCACCGTGATCCCCGAGCAGGCAACGCCCGACGGAAACTTCCCCACCGTCGAATCTCCCAACCCCGAAAACAAGCCGTGCTTTAAGCTGGCTCTTGATTATATCGAAAATAATGGTATGGCGACAGACGTTGTCGTCGCCACCGACCCCGACGGCGACCGCCTCGGTGTAGCCGTGAAAAAGCAAAACGGCGAATTCATTGCCCTTTCCGGCAATCAGATAGGCGCGCTGCTTGTTGAATATATAATCAGATCGCGCCGCGAAAAGAATATTCTGCCCAAAAACGCATGTGCTGTGCGCTCAGTCGTATCGTCGCCGCTTTTTGACGTGATATGCCGCGATAACGGCGTTGAGCCCGTGTGCGTTCTGACCGGTTTTAAGTATATAGGCGAAAAGATCAAGGAATACGCCGCCGACGGCAGCCATACATTCATATTCGGCTATGAGGAAAGCCAGGGCTTCCTTTCCGGAGGATATGTACGCGACAAGGACGGCGTCGCCGCCGCGCTCCTGATCGCCGAAGCCGCATCGTACTACAAGAGCCAAAACCGCTCGCTTTACGAGGCGCTTTGCGGAATTTACGCAAAATACGGTTGGGCGAAGGAAAATATCCTCAACATCAAGATCGGCGGAACGATTCCGATGGAAGAAATGAAGAAGAAGATGGCTTTGCTCCGCGAATCGCCATTCACCGCCATTTGCGGTATCGAAGTTATAAGACTGCGCGATTACAGCATCGGAACGGTCAAGGATATAAAAACGGGCGAAGTAACGCCTACGGGTCTGCCGAAATCCGATATGCTGTATTTTGAACTGGCTGACGGTTCTAATGTTATAATACGTCCTTCCGGAACTGAGCCGAAGATAAAGGTATACATCCAGGCAAACGGCGGAGACGGCGTTCAGGTCGATAAAAAGCTTTCGATGCTGTCAGCATTCCGCTATTTCGGCTGACAATCAAAGAAACAAAAAGCTCTCGGGCGATACGCTCAAGAGCTTTTTTGTTATGACAGCTTATCCAAATCGATATCTCCGTTTAGTATCAGACTCTGTATTACTTCAGATATTTTGCTCATCGTCGTTTCGCTTTCGCTTTTAAGTCCCGAACGTTCGATGTAGACCGAGCTTTTCCCAAGCGAAAACGATGCGTAGTAGATTTCATTCGCATCATTGACGAAATATCCTGCATTTACAGACACTCCGCCTACTTTTGATTCTTGCTCGCTTCCAACAACGACTGCGTCAATCAGCGAAATTCCCGGAGCGGAAACAATGAGCTTCGCACCGTCGATTTCGCCTTCTATTCCAAGCACGCCGCCGTCGGCGGCGTTGATAAGCACATGACTGCTTACCGGCAAGCCGCCGAACATATCGGTGACTTCATTTTCCGTCAGCTCACGTATTTCGACCCGAAAAGCCAAATCATTCAGTCCAAGCTTCGAACCCGATCTGTAAAAGGTTATAGAACTGCCGTTTTCCAATGCTATATGGCGGTCGCCTTTTCCAAATACTCCGCCCTGAAAAATTCCGAACGCGAAAACCACTGCCAATGCAAGGCACGCAGCCGCAGTACCGTATTTAAGCAGCAATCGATATCCGGGACTTTTCGCCTCTTTTTTTGGATCTGATGCTTCGGCAATATACTTCGGACTGATATTGCCGATGGTTTCGGAAATTTTTTCTCTTCTCATAAGGATACCCCTTTCTTAATCAGATATTTTCTGAGTTTTTCTCTCGCGCGCGACAGTCTGACAGATACATTATGACTGCTTGTGCCAACGCTTTCCGCGATATCCGAAACGGAATCCGAATACCAGTAACGGCGCACAAACATGATTCTTGTTTTGCTTTCAAGCGTTTCAAGAAATTCGTCAATGATCCGCGCTGTCTCCTGCGCGTCAAATTCGCTTTCAGCCGAAGCATAAGCGGGAAAACAGTATTCCAGCTCGTCTAAGACGGCGTCATAAATACCGTTTCGCTTGACAGCAGAATTTGAATGATACTTTTTTACGGCAAGATTTCGAACAATGCGGCAAACATAGCTCAGAAGCGGGTTCGGTTTTTGAGGCGGTATTGTATTCCACGCTCCGAGATATGCATCGTTTACGCACTCTTCGGCATCTTGTCTGTTACTAAGAATGTTATTGGCAACTCGGCTGAACACCGAGCCGTACTTGTTCGATAGTTCAACGATTGCCTCTTCCGAGCGCTCATAGAACAGCTCAATTATTTTACTATCGTCCAACTCTTTCCCTCCCTTCGCCTCGACTATATACTACCGATAGCGGCGAAAATATCTCACACTTTTTGAAAAAAGAAAACAGCACGGAATATATTTTTACTCCGTACTGCCTTTTGCTATGAAATTCCGGTCAGATCGCGTATGACTTCGCCGGCCATGATGATTCCCATGGCAGACGGAACAAACGACACGCTTCCCGGCGCGTGACGACCTGTGTTGCTGCCTTCGGCAACGGCCTTTATCGGTTCTTCTTTTGAATAAACAACCTTCAGATGGTTTATTCCTCTGAGTCTCAGCTCGCGCCGCATAACCTTCGCAAGCGGACAGACCGAGGTCTTTGAAATGTCCGCAACCTCAAACAGCTCCGGATGCAGCTTGTTCCCCGCCCCCATAGCCGAGATGAGCTTCACGCCAAGCTCATTGCATTTCACTGCCAATGCAAGCTTTGCCGAAACAGTATCGATGCAGTCAAGCACGTAGTCATATCGCCCAAGATCGAATTCGTCTATATTATCCGGAAGCAAAAACTTCCGCAAAGGCGTGACAAGGCATTCCGGATTGATCTCGGCGACGCGTCTCGCCGACACATCGCATTTTGCAGCACCGACAGTCGAATGGAGAGCATAGAGCTGTCGATTTATATTGGTGACGTCAAATTCGTCGCTGTCAACAAGAGTGAGGTTGCCGACTCCGGCTCTGGCAAGCGCCTCAACCGCATAACTGCCGACTCCTCCGAGACCGAATACCGCAACCCTGGAAAGAGCGAGGACTCCAACGGAATCCTCGCCCATAAGAATTGCAGTGCGTTTCTGCCATTCCTTCATCAGCCGTTTCTGCCTCTGTTAAGAATGTCTATAATGCTGTTAATATCGCTTTCGTCAAGTTCGTCCTTGCTCTTGGGAGGTTCTTCCTCGCGTTTTTCCTCAACAACACGTGAAGAGGTCGGAATACCTTCCGAATGGACGCCTTCGAAGCCGGTAGCGATCAATGTAATACGGATCTCGTCCTCCATAGCGGCATCCATAGCCACGCCGAAGATGATGTTTGCATCAGGGTCGGCTTCATCGGTAATGCGGGATACGGCGGTGTCGATCTCATCGAGTCCGATATCGGGGGAAGAAAGAATATTGATAATGATTCCCTTAGCACCGCCGATGCTGGTTTCAAGCAGCGGGCTGGACATTGCGATCTTGGCGGCCATTTCTGCCTTTTCTCTGCCCTTGGCAGAGCCAACGCCCATATGAGCGAGACCTGCGTTTGTCATAACGGTAGAAACATCGGCAAAGTCAAGGTTAATATAGCCGTTTACTGTAATAAGGTCGCAGATCGACTGTACGCCCTTGCAAAGGATGTCGTCAGCTTCATGGAATGCGTTAAGGAATGTAATTTTTTTATCGGTAAGGAGCTTGAGACGTTCGTTAGGAATGACAATAAGAGAGTCAACGTGCTCCGAAAGCTTTCTGATACCCTCTTCAGCCTGTCTCATTCTCTTTGCGCCTTCAAAAGCAAAGGGCTTTGTAACGACCGCAACAGTAAGAACTCCAAGAGATTTAGCAATACGCGCAACTATCGGCGCCGCGCCTGTGCCTGTACCGCCGCCCATGCCGGCAGTTATGAACACCATATTAGCGCCGTTAAGAGCTTCTGTGATAGCGTCGGCAGATTCCTCAGCGGCTTTTTCGCCAAGAGAAGGATCGGCGCCTGCGCCGCGTCCTTTGGTTATCTTATCGCCTATGCTGATTTTGTTGGGGGCTGCGGACTTGACGAGAATATGGGCATCGGTGTTGACATTTATATATTCGACATCCTTACTGCCGCTGTCAAGCTCTATCATACGGTTGACCGCGTTGCCGCCGCCACCTCCGACGCCTACTACTTTTATTTTTACAATGTTTCCGCTGTTGATATCATTTGCCATTTTATAATCCTCCGTTTTCTACGTATACAAATCAGCTGTTGCGGTTTCTGTTTAACATATTGATGATCTTTGCGATATCATCTTCGGTAGAGCTTTCGGAGCTACTGCTCTTTTCAGGTTCAGCTGCTCTTTCGCTGTTACTGACCACAGACGCTTCCGTACGGCTGTCTGTGTGGATGGCGTCGCGTTCGAAACCGGTCGCAATCAGCGTAATCTTCATCTCATCGTTAAGTGTATTATCAAATACTGCACCGAATATGACATTTGCGTCAGAATCGGCTTCGTTGGTGATCATAGACGCAGCCTGATCGATCTCATCAAGTCCTATATCGGGGGAAGAAGTGATATTTACTATGATGCCTTTAGCGCCCTTGATGTTGGTTTCAAGCAGCGGGCTGGACATAGCCAGCTTTGCGGCCTGCTCAGCCTTATCCTTGCCCTTGGCAGAACCGACGCCCATGTGCGCATAGCCTGCATTTGTCATGACAGTACAGATATCAGCAAAGTCGAGGTTGATATAACCGTAATCGGTGATCAATTCGGAAATTGAGCGCACACCTTTTCTGAGGATATCGTCTGCCTCCTGGAAAGCGTTCACAAGAGTGATCTTTTTATCGGTAAGAAGCTTAAGGCGCTCATTGGGAATGACAATGAGTGAGTCGACATATTTAGCAAGCTCTCTGATGCCCTCGTCAGCCTGCTTAGCGCGCTGTCTGCCCTCAAAATTGAACGGACGGGTGACTATAGCGATAGTGAGAACGCCCTGTTCCTTGGCGATTCTTGCAATTGTAGGAGCGGCGCCCGTACCTGTACCGCCGCCCATGCCGGCAGTGATGAAGACCATATTAGCGCCCTTAACGGCCTTGGTTATCAGATCGACAGATTCGTCCGCACTGCGTTTGCCGAGTTCAGGGCTTCCGCCTGCGCCCATACGGCGTGTAACCTTTTCTCCGATAAGTATATTGGTTTTAGCGTGAGAATTCACCAGCGACTGGCTATCGGTGTTCACATTGATAAACTCAATACCGCGAAGCTTGTCCGCAATCATTCTATCCACCGCATTGTTGCCGCCGCCGCCAACGCCGATAACTTTTATGTTGACTCCGGCGTCAAGCTTTTCGAGCTCTTTAATATCTGTCATAATACTTCCCCTTTCGACCGACATATATAATCAAAAAATATAATTCGCTTTTGATGTCGAAGCAAATCTTTTATAAATTCTTTATCTATTATAGTATATAACAAAACCATGCCTTTTTGCAAGGGCTTTTTTCACATTTTTCGCCTTATCCGAAACTTTTTTTGCTTTTTATTTATCATAACGGTGCAAGCTGGCCTCTTTTATGTTTGAAATATCAAGTCTGCCCGCCTCATCCTCATAAAGATACTCCAGAATGCCGTTAAAAAAACATACCTTTATGTCGATATTTTCAATACTTCCGAAATAGACGTCGAGCCGATTGTCATAACGTATCTGAATATCAAAACGGTTTTTTATGGTAAATGAATCGATCTTATCAATAAGATCATATTCTTTGAGCACCGCATAGAGCCTTACGACCACATCCGCCATTCTGGAATCGACATATTCTATATTCTTTCCGGAATAGCAATAACGCACAGCTCCGGCAGAAAGCATTATCATTTTATCCTTATCGAAGCTTTCCGACCGTTCAAGCACAGTAAGATCTTCGGATATAAGATACGTATCGCCGTGTATTTCGGAATACATCACCGCAGTATCCTCCTTGACGGTGATAGCCAGCGTAGACGGAAGCTGTCTTTCGAGCGTAACCGAATTGACATACGGAAGCGCCTCGGTAAGACGCTCGTTAAGCTCCTTCTCGCTTGCGGAATAAAGATTGTCGCCGACTTTGATGCCGGCGGCATCAAGTATATCTCCCGCACTGTAGCGGAGATTTCCGCTCACTTCAATACTTTTGACCTTGAAAAACACCGCAAACCACAACACAAAAAAGACAACGGTAAAAGACACCAGCAAAACTATATAGAAGATCAGACGCTTGGTCTGTTTTTTCTTATGCTGCTGCTCGATGGATTCAAATTTAATGCTTTGTCGTCTGAATTTTTGTCTTGTGTCCATTTTTAGCGCGTTTTCATTACCTTGTATATTTGATCGACGATCTCACGCGTAGCGTCAGGTCTGCCGAATTTTTTCATATTTGCTTCCATGCTTCTGCGCCTGTCTCCGTCTGACACAAGCTCCAGCACCGCTTTTGACAGAATGTTCCCGTCAAGCTCGCTTTCTCTGAAAACAACGGCCGCATCCGCATCTTTTAAGACCATGGCGTTTTTATACTGATGATCTTCTGCAACATTCGGCGACGGTATAAACACCGTTGTGCGTCCGATGAGCGCAAGCTCAGCCGTTGTGATAGCTCCGGCACGCGTTATAACTATGTCGGCGGCGGCCTGTCTGAGTTGCATATCATAGATGTACTCAAGAAATTCGAAATTGCCGCATTTATCAAGCTGTCTTTCCTTGATTATTGCCGAAAATTTTTCCCATCCGATACGCCCTACTGCGTGTGTGTGGCGTATTTTCTTATTGTCGCGATAGCTTCCCATCGCATCGATAACATATTGGTTGACCTTATCAGCGCCAAGACTTCCGCCGCTTGACAGGATGTATATCTCATCATCCTTGATACCAAGCTTACGGCGCGCCTCCGCGCGGTCAAAATTATTAGGCTTTACGGGATTGCCCGTGAGCACAAGCCTGCTCCTCACCGATTCGTCGAAATACCTTTCACTGCCCTCAAATGAGATACAAACCGCATCTGCATATTTTGAAAGCTTTTTTGTGGTAACCCCGGGAAACGCGTTTTGCTCCTGAATTACAGTAGGTATGCCAAGCTTTGCCGCCGCCCTTACGGTAGGCCAGCTGGCGTATCCGCCCGTTCCTATAACTACATCGGGCGCAAACTGCTTTATGATCTTTTTAGCCTCGATGACAGAAGTATATGCGTAGATAAGCGCTTTGACGTTTTTTACCGTAAGCTTGCGCTTAAAGCCCTGAACCTTTACGGTGTGGAGCTTATAGCCTGCCTCCGGCACTAACTTTCCTTCAAGTCCGTGGGTCGTACCGACGAATTCAATGACAGATTCTTCCCTGTTTTTAATTTCATTGGCAATGGCAATGGCCGGATTGATGTGTCCGCCCGTGCCGCCTCCGCACATTAAAACACGCATAAAAGCCTCGTTTTCTTTATTTATTGATATAAGATGTTCTGGAAAGCGAAAGTATGATACCCATTTCAGCCATAAGGATGCAGAGCGACGTGCCGCCGTAGCTGAAAAACGGCAGCGAAATGCCGGTACTCGGAATTGTGTTTGTAACAACGGCTATGTTCAGCACGACCTGAACGGCGACCTTTATCACGAGCCCCATAATGATGATCATTTCAAACTTTCCGCTGCATTTCTGCGCGATCTGAAAGCCGCGTATGATGAGAAGCAAAAACAGGCATATCACAAAGACTGCGCCGGCAAAGCCAAGCTCTTCGCAGATTATTGCAAATATATAATCGTTTTGAGGTTCGGGCAGATAGCCGTGTTTTTCAATGCTTTTTCCAAGCCCAAGTCCCCATACGCCGCCCGACGATATCGCGTAAAGCGACTGAGAAGGCTGCCAGCCTGCGTCGTTTGTTTCAACGCTTTTCATGAATTTGAAGGGATCCTGCCATACGACAAGCCTCTCAACGACGTGCGCAAGCTTTTTTTGAACAAGCGTGCTTTCCTGAAGCGCTTTAACAATAGAATCCACACTGGTTGCAACATAAGAAACACCGAGAATGAGCGCGCCTCCGAGCGAGCCGATGATTGCCGGGTGCGTTCCGCCGATAAGCATCATAAACCCTATGAGCAAAACGTTTATGATGGTAGCCGAAAGATGGTTCTGACCGATACAGAGCGCGGCAGATATCGCCGCAAGCACCGCGAACGGTATCACACCGTATCGGAACTTCCTCATTTCAGACGGTCGGTATGATATGATGCGTGCGCACATAAGCACATTGAAGGTCTTCAAAAGCTCCGAGGGCTGTAAACTGATAAAGCCAAGGCTTATCTGACGGACAGCTCCGTGCGTAGCAATACCCATGACCAGCACGAGCGCGTTGAGTATCAACGTGATAATATACCCGGGGAGTGTAAGCCGTTTAAGCAGTTGGGGTGTTGCAAAATGCGCAGTAAAGGCAAGCGCCGCAAAGCCGAGTATTATCCACATGATCTGACGCTTTGCGAAATACATACTGTCGTGGAATTTTGTTTCGGCAAACGCATAGCTTGCGGAAAACATCATGATCGATCCGAGCGCGGTAAGAATTATGACCAAAATCAGAAACGGTCTGTCACATTCGCCGAATGAAACCAATAAATTACCTTTTTTCTTTGAATTATCGGCGTTATCCGGCAAAACGTTTTTTCTTTCGGTAACAGCTTGCGGTTTGTTCATAATTCATCCTTTCTGCAAATTCAAAGCGCTTACGCGTTTATATCTGAGCGTAATAAAGCCAATATGTCAGCGCGCAAAACAGCGCCGTAACGAGCGAGAACACGCCTACGATCTTTACCTCGCTCCAGCCGCATTTTTCAAAATGATGATGGATAGGCGCCATTTTGAAAACTCTTTTCCCGGTCAGCTTATACGAAATGACCTGAATTATATCAGACAATCCCTCAACAAGATAGATGATTCCGGCGGTGATTATAAGCCAGTTCAGTCCCAGCTCAGACACTGCAACAACAAGCGCAGCGCCGAGGAACAGCGAACCGCAATCGCCCATGAATATTTTTGCGGGATAGAAATTAAATACGAGGAAGGCTATCAGTCCGCCTATAAGCGAGCATTCGAATATGCCGAGCGGCGATGACAAGCCCGCCATCGCGATGAATGCAACGGACATAACAAGCGCTACGCTTCCCGAAAGACCGTCGATACCGTCAGTGAGATTTGCGCAATTTATCATATATGTAATCACAACTATCGCGATGGGATAATAGAACACGCCCAGATCAAACGAAAATCCGGGGAATGTAATAGCTGTGCTTACGCCCTCAAAATGGGCAAGAGCCGCGATATAAGCCGACGCCGCAAGCACTTGGAGTATGAGCTTCTGTCCGGCGGAGAGACCCTTGTTGCGCTTTTTAAAAAGCTTGACATAGTCGTCAATAAAACCGATCGCGGAGTTTATGAGCAGCATACACATGTTGATTATTATGCGCGCGTTAAGACTGCCGCCCTTAAGGACCAAAAACGAAGTAAAAAACGCAGCCGCTGTGGCAATAATGAAGATCACGCCGCCCATAATGGGTGTGCCGGCCTTGTTCTTGTGCCAATTCGGACCGACCTCAAGTATTACAGCGCCAAGCTTGACCTTGCGAAGTATCGGGATAAATATTTTATAAAGCACAATACCGCTCAGAAGCGACATAGCGGCGGCAATTATTGCAACAACATACTGATTCATGATCCGATTCATAACCCGGCTTCCTTTATTATGTCTTCGAAATGCAGTCTGTTTGAAGCTTTAAACAACACCGCATCCCCTTGTTTCAAAATTTCTTTCAGCATTTTTGCGGCGGCACTTTTTTCTGCTATGCCAAAGGTGTATGTCACACCTCCGGCGGCATCGGCGTATACCTTCGCCATGTCGCCCACAAATATAAGCACGTCGGCCGATCCGGCGGCGATCTCCGCAACCTTTCGGTGCAGCGAGTCGGAATTCGTTCCAAGCTCCATCATGTCGCCCAAAACGGCAATCCTTCTTCCCGCAGAAGAACCAAGCACTTCAAGCGCCGCTTTCATGGATTCGGGAGAAGCGTTATAGCAATCGGCAAACACAGTTATACCGTTTGTTTCATATTTATGCTGGCGGTTTCCGGCGGGGACAAACTTTTCAAGCGAAGCGGCGCAGCGCTTGGGGTCAAATCCGCAGCAAACTCCGGCGGCAAAGGCAAGAAGCGCGTCAGATACATTGTGTTTCCCCGAAACGCTGAGCTGTATATCCGCTCTGCCGCCGCCATATACAATCGAAAAAGCCACTCCCCGAGGACGCTCTTCGATATTTTCAGCAAAGAAATGAGCATCGCGGCGCTCCGCAGAACAAAATACTGCTCTGTCGCCGAGTTTGATTCCTTCCGCTCGCTCGAGCTCGTTATCTGCATTGAGAATGATCTTTCCGGTTGCAGATTCTCCCTTAAGTATATCAAATTTTTCGTTTTTTATGTTTTCAATGCTTCCGAGCGCCTCCATGTGCGACGACCCGATAGTCGTGATCATCGAAAGATAGGGACGTGCAAGAAGCGAGAGCTTACCTATCTCGCCGCGCGCGCTCATTCCCAGTTCAAGCACGGCATATTCAATGCCGCGATCGATAGACATAACGGAAAGCGGCAGTCCGATCAGGCTGTTCTTGTTGCCGCCGGTAACATATGTCGGCGCGCACGCCGAAAATACGATCCCGGTCATATCCTTTGTTGTCGTCTTGCCCACGCTGCCGGTAACACAAACGGTCTTCACATCAGGGCATTTCGTGCGTCTGTACCAATCGCCGAGGCGGTATATCGCGTCTTTAACGTCGTCTACCAAAACAGTATTACTTGAAAAAGCTTCTTCTCTGTCCACAAAAGCGGCGTTACCCTTTGAGACGACCGACGGAACAAAGCCATGACCGTCGGTGCGCTCTCCGCGAATGGCAAAGAAGAGCCCGCTTTCGCCTTCAGACTCACGGCTGTCAAGAAACAGACGGTTTATTATTAATTCATTACTTTCCGGATGGATACGTCCGCCTACTGCGGCGGCCGCCTCGCTTAACTTAAATGGTATCATTGAATCTCTTCATTATAGATAAAGGTTACCGTAACAGCCGTGCCGGCGTCTACGCGCTTGCCCGCTTCCACAGATTGTGAAACTGCGCGGCAGTTTTCAAACTCTTTATTGAAAATACCTTCCGTAACAATATTTATATTATTGCGTTCACCCCAGGATAATACCTCGCGGGCTGACATTCCGTCAAATTTACGCATTTCGACAGGGTTTTTGTTTAATCCGTCGTCAGTATAAAGAATGATAACGCCGCCATCCTGAATCGTTGTACCGACACGCGGCATCTGATCGACGACCGTATCGCCTTCGCCTCTGACGACACAGCGTATAGACGTGGATTTAATACTCTTGATAGCATACGACGCAGATTCAACCGTACTGCCGCGGTAATCGGGCACGTCGAAGGTTTTTATTACGTTTGCGTCATTCATGGGGATATCAAGGTAAGGAAGAACTTCCGAAAGAATGTTTCCTATGATAGGGGCCGCAACCTGGCTACCGTAATAATAACTGCCTGTAGGTTCATCAACTATTACCAATATAGCGACCTGAGGATCTTCGGCAGGGGCGAAGGATACGCAGGAGGAAATATAATACTCCTTATCCTCTTCCGCATTGGGACGACCGAGCTTTTGGCTCGTACCCGTTTTGGACGAAATATTATATCCCGAAACAGCCGCATTTTTTGTCGAATTGACAAGCATACCGAGGATCGTTTCGGCAGTCGATTCGCTTATGACCTGTTTTTTGCGATCATACGCCGTCGACGTTATTACGTTGCCGTCGCTGTCTATAGTCGCTTTCAGAAGATGCGGTGTGACAAGATATCCGCCGTTGGCGATCGCATTGACGGCTCTTATATGCTGAAGCGCGGTAACAGACATAGACTGACCGAAAGCGTTTCGCGCAAGATCGGCAGGATTCGAAAGATCTTTATAATAAAGGCTTCCGGATTCTCCGATTACGTCAGATCCTGTCTTTTCTGTATACCCAAATTCGTAGAAATATTTTTCGAATATTTCGTGTCCTATATCCAAACCGAGCTGCACAAACGCAGGGTTGCAGGAATTGACAAGCATTTCTTTTATCGTTTGAGTGCCGTGAACCTTACCGGAATGGCACTTGATCGGCGTGCCCGCAACTATATAAGAGCCCGAACAGTTGTAAGTTGAGTTCGGAGTTATAACACCTTCCTCAAGACCCATCGAAGCGGTGATTATTTTAAATGTAGAACCGGGATCGTAAAGCTCGGTAACGGCTTTGTTTTTCCACATTTCCTGAAGAAGCTCGTATTCATACTTCTGTTTTTCTTCGTCAGTGCCCTCAAACGCCTGATACTTTTCAAGATAACTGCCGACAAGCTCGTTGCGGTTGTTCAGGTCGAAGCCCTCGTACGATACCATGCCGAGAATCTCACCCGTGTCACATTCGATCATTATAGCGCGTATACCATATGTCGGCTTATTTTCTTCATAGCCCTGTCTGATATACTTTTCCATTATGGACTGGATACTTCTATCGATAGTTAATACGATATCTTGACCGTCAACTTTATCGATATATGTTTCGTAATTGAACGGAAGCTCGTTGCCGTGACCGTCCCTTCCCTTAACCGCTCTGCCATCGATGCCCGCCAGAATGTTATTATATGAAAGTTCGATGCCGGTAAGACCTGTATTATCCGTACCGGTAAAGCCGATGACCTGCGACGCAAGCGTGCTGTAGGGGTAGTAGCGCTTGGTACTCTCTTCAAAGCATACCTGACGGTATAAATTGTTTTTGTCAACAAATTCTCTGACAGCAAGCTCCTCGGATTCTTCTACCTGGCGCTTGATTATCTGATATGCAGAGGTTTTCTTTTTTGTTTTTTCAATAATAGAGTCCTTATCCACGCCCAGAATGCGTGAAAGACCCTCCGCGATCTTTAAAGCTTCTTCATCGTCTTTAATATCGCGCGGCGAAATGAATATCGTCTGCACCGTTGAACTGCGGGCGATCTGCTTCATGTTGCGGTCGTATATAGTTCCGCGGTTTGCCTTCAGCGTTATGTCGTATGTGTATTGGTCAACCGCTTTGTTCCTCGTTTCGTCTGATTCGGTGATTTGCAGCTTGATTAAACGCAGGACAAGTCCTATAAAACAAAGCAAAAGAATGGCAATAGCTATGCCGCTTCTTGCCATTATTGACTTCGATGTGGTGTTTTGCTCTTTTGACACGGTACAATACCTCGTTTGAAAAAATGGCTTTCATAAATTAATTGTATTTACAAAAGCCATGAACGATGCTATAATATAAAATATTAATTAAAGAAGTCCCGAATTATCTTTCCAAAGCCGGAAAGCAACACGCCAAGTCCGCCCTCTTGTCCGTCGTCATATTTGTATATATCGCTATCGTCTTTGCCGATAAGTGTGACATTGACTCGCTGTAAGTCGGTGGATTTAACCATTCCGAGATTTTCGGACGCATATTCTTCCACATAGATCAGATCGTCCTTGCGATCAAGTCTCTGCTCAAGCTTGTCAGCTTCTTTTTGCAGATCGGTCAGCTGGCTTTTAAGCTCGGCTATGCTGCTGTTGTATTTATCAACTTCAGCATAATTCATCATCAAAAACAGTACAAGAGCCGTAAGTGTCACGATTCCCAAAATGAACGATATAGGAAACGGCGAGGACTTTTTTCTGCTGTTTTTCTGATAATTTACCAAGCGGGTCGCCTTAAGATGACCGTGGTCGCCGCCGCGCACTACCGCGGATTGGCGCGAGGAGGTGCTTTCGAGCTGCTTACCGTGTTCTATTGTAGCATAATTGTGTTTTGTTTTGTTTTCCATTTTGCGACCTCCGTTTAAATATTTATAGACGCATGTCGTTTTTGTGCGAAATATACTCTGTATCGCCGACTCTGCCTATAATTTTTCTATTATTCTGAGCTTCGCAGGTTTTGACCTGCTGTTCTCAGCCAACTCTCGTTCTGAAGGCACCAACGGCTTTCGCGTCAGAACCTTCGCCACCGGAATCTTGCCGCATACACATGGCAGATTCTTAGGGCATTTGCAAGGGGATTCAAACTCGCGGAACACGTTTTTAACAATTCTGTCTTCCAGCGAATGGAACGTGAGTACCGTCAGGCGGCCTCCGCTCTTAAGCAGATCGCAAGCCGTGCGAAGCGTAGGCTCAATCGCCTCAAGTTCGCCGTTAACCTCGATCCGTATTGCCTGAAAGCATCTTTTGGCGGGATGTCCGTCAAATTTCACCTTTTTCGGTATCGCTGACGCGATAATTGCGGCGAGCTGCGACGTGCTTTCTATCGACGCAGTCTTCCTTGTTTCGACAATCCTGTCTGCTATCCTTCCTGAAAACTTCTCTTCGCCGAATTCGAAGAAAATCTTTTCAAGCGCTTCCCTGCTATAGCCGTTAACTACATCGTACGCATTCAGCTTGTCAGCCCGGTTCATTCGCATGTCAAGCGGCGCATCATTGATATAGGAAAAACCGCGTTCTGCATTATCTATCTGATAGGAAGATACACCCAGATCGATAAGCGCTCCATCGATTTTTTCAAAGCCGTAATAAGAAACGGCGTCGGCTATATTAGAAAAGTTATCACGATAAAGCAGCAACCGGTCATCACCAACCGTTTTTTCGGCATTTGCTATCGCATCTCCGTCACGGTCAATGCCTATGACCCGTCCGTTGCTGCCAAGTTTATTCAGTATTGCTTTTGTATGCCCTGCTCCTCCGAGAGTGCAGTCAACATACACGCCGTCGGGATCAATATCAAGTCCCTCAAGCACTTCGCCGAGCATCACGGAATAGTGTTTGAATTCCATAATCAAAGACCCAGCGCCTCAAGTTCTTTTTCATACTGTTCGCTGTCAAAGGCTTCAAGCTCAGCTTGCCAGCCTTCTTTGCTCCAGATCTCCACGCAGTTATTATTACCTATAACAACCACTTCTTTTCCAAGCCCCGCATATTGTTGATACTTAAGCGGTATGGTAATTCTTCCCTGTGAATCGAGAGAGCCGTTTTCGGTTTCGGAAAAAACTCTTCTGCTTGTACGGCGGGTCTTCACACTGCCGTTTGCTTCACATTTTTCGGATATCTTCTGATATTCAGCTTCAGTATAGATCGTTACGCACTTATCAACGCCGCGCGTGATAAAAAACGTTTCGGAAAGGTCATCGCGCATTTTAGCCGGCATAAATATTCTGCCCTTGGCATCCATTGTATGATAATATTCACCAACGAACAAAACGCTCAACCTTCCTTCGTACTGATTCAGCAAAACCGCAGTTCACCATTTTGGCGTTCAGTTCCCCCATTTTGGTGACTTTTCGCTCCACTGTGCCTATATTATACATTCCAAAAGCGTTTTTTTCAAGAGCTAAATTTGTTTTTTTGCGCGGTGAGATTCCATTATGTCAATAAAACCGTGTCGACATTTTCCCCAAAAAACCAAGTAATTTCAACGCTTTTCGCGCTTTTGACCAGCCATATCCCCAAGGCGAACTTATGTTCCTCGTATTCCGAGAATTTTTTATGTAAAAAAGGCAAAAAAAGCGAGCTTTTTGCTCGCTTTTTTCATCATATAGCATCAAAAGATATGACGCAGTTGATCGCCACACTATATATAGTGTTGTGAATTATTTTAACCGCGTTTTTTAGCCGTTTTTCAGTCTCTGTTCATATCCAGATCGATACGGTAGCTGTAGTAATTATTTCCCTTTACAACGGTAGTAGAAGCATAATCGATCGCCTTCATCGAAGCGTCAGGCCAAAGCCCCAAAACGCCTTCTTCCCACTGCTTTGCCTCGCCGTTAAGATAGAGCTTCGCGTCAGTTACGCAGATATTCTGCATAAAAACGTTCTCATCTGTCGAATAAAGGGTGGTCTTCGTCCAATCGGCGTTCGCATAAACAGAGCCGACCTTGCCGTCAGCCTCGACCATGATGTTTTCGGGGAAATCCAAAGCAAAATTCTGATAATACGCCGTGTTCGAACCGTCGTGCAGAAGCCCCTTTACGGTAAATGTGCGCGTATCTGCCAGTTTTCCGTCATCCGTCAGATCATAAATGTTCACCGTACATTTTTCGTCCTCGAACGAGCTGTCAACCTCGATACGGTAATCGTGTTTGGCGTTAAGCGTTACACGCGATGTATACCATGTCGGCTCATCGGGATCGGTGTTTGAATAAATATTATAAAACAATTTCCATGTGCCTTTCGAACCGTCATAGCACAAACCGGTATCAAAGCAGTTGATCCAATATCCGCCGGGTTCGGAAAGCACGTCTATCCCAATGAAGATATAGCCGTTCAGGTGCTTTTTGTCGCTGAGGCGCTTTGTATTTATCCGGACGTCGGAAAGCGCCACATCGAGAGTGGCCTTATTGTATCCTTCGGGGGCATATACGCACACGGCAGGACCATCGCAATCCCCCATCTTGCCGGGATTTTTGTAATTGAGATTTGTTATCAGCTCCGCGTTTTCAGGTACGGGGACTTTTGTTTTTTTGTCGATTACCACTTTACTTTCCTCCTCGCTGTTTTCGTCGCTCGTTTCCTCAAAGCTCTCAGCTCCGCTTTCCTGAGCAGAAGCTTCGACCGAGCTTTCGCCGGTGGACGGCAGGTCGTTATTATCTCCGCATGCAGAGAGCAGCAGAGAGCATATCAGCATAAGAATTATTGCACTTTTTTTCACTGTAAGTCTCCTTCAGATAGATCGCAGGCGCAAAAACCCTTACGCCTAATCAAACAGCGCCGAATAGTTGCCCATTCGGCGCTGCGGAAATGTTTTTAGAAAATTATGCTTTGCCGTTGCAGCCGAGAACGTCAACAAGCTTATGTCTGACAAGCTCTTTGATGTTTGCACGAGCGGGCTTAAGATATTCTCTCGGATCGAACTTATCGGGATGTTCAGCGAAGAATTCACGAACAGTACCGGTCATTGCAAGACGGAGGTCGGAGTCGATGTTGATCTTGCAGACAGAAAGTCTTGCTGCCTGACGGAGCTGTTCTTCGGGAACGCCGATAGCACCGGGCATATTTCCGCCGAATTTGTTGATCATTTCAACATAATTCTGAGGAACAGAGGAAGAACCGTGAAGAACGATCGGGAAACCGGGAAGTCTTCTGGAAACTTCTTCAAGAATATCGAAACGGAGCTGGGGCTTTGTGCCGGGTTTGAATTTATAAGCGCCGTGGCTGGTGCCGATAGCAATAGCAAGAGAGTCAACACCGGTCTTGGAAACGAATTCCTCAACCTCTTCAGGACGGGTGTAGGAGGATTCGCCTTCTGCGACCTGAACTTCGTCCTCGATACCTGCGAGAGTACCGAGCTCGCCTTCGACAACTACGCCGTGAGCGTGTGCGTATTCAACTACCTTTTTGGTGAGTTCAATATTATCCTTGAAGGACTTGGAAGATCCGTCAATCATAACAGAGGTAAAGCCGCCGTCGATGCAGGATTTGCAGGTCTCAAAATCAGGACCGTGGTCAAGGTGAAGAACGATCGGAATTTCGGGGCATTCAAGAACAGCAGCCTCAACAAGCTTAACGAGATAGGTGTGGTTTGCATAAGCGCGAGCGCCCTTGGAAACCTGAAGGATAACGGGAGCCTTTTCTTCTTTGCAGGCTTCGGTGATACCCTGAACAATTTCCATGTTGTTGACATTGAAAGCGCCGATAGCGTATCCGCCTTCGTATGCTTTCTTAAACATTTCTTTGGATGTTACGAGTGACATTTTTATTTTCCTTTCATATATAAAGAGATTTTGAAAGCTGATTTTTAAGAGGCGAAATCAAGAGTATCTTCCATAGCGCTCTTGATAGCATCCTCATTTGCCTGATATTTGGAAGCAAACATTTCCGTTCCGTTTACGCAGATGGTAGTGAAGAAATCACGCAGACCGCCCCAGTTATAAATAGCGCCGAGGTCGTACACGCGGTTATTGAAGATGAAGTCAAGCATTCCTTCGCCCTCTTCGTCCTTAAGCTTCTGCGCCTTGAGAACACGCTGATAATAGTGCTTCTTTGTTGTGTCTGTAGATGCTGCGTTAAGAGCTTCAAGAACAAGCGCCGCGGTTTCCGGGTCTTCATTACAGACCGGAATAGCACAGCAGGAAGCGTAAATTACGGAAATATATGAGCTGTAGTCGTCCTGCTCCTCGTTATACTTAGGAGTGACCAGCAAGCCGAAGTTACAGTCATAGGTATTGGAAAGGTTGATGATGTCGGAAAGAGAGATCGCAACAAACAGAGCTCTCTTATTAGCAAGCGCGTCGCGTGAAGCCCAGTAGCAATTGATAAAGCCGTCGAGCTTAGCCTGATCGTTGAAGCTTTCGATATGGATCGAATCCGGAGATTGAAACACGGATGTGATCTTATCAACCACCTCTGCGGCGCGTGAGCTGTATATAGCGAGGAAAGGCTTGTCATCCTTATCCTTTTGGATGAATCGTTCGCCTGCGCCGATGAAGAAGCTGTTGCTGAAGTTGCTGTTGACATGCAGAGCGATGTTGTCCTTATAGCTCGTACCGGGAACGCCGTCCGTTTCAGCGGTGACCGCGTGAGCCATTTCCATCATTTTGTCGATCGTCCATTTGCCGTCATAAACAAGCTCATAAGGATCTTCAAGACCGTTTTCCGCGATCATATCGCGATTGAAGACCATACAGTGGGTAACGTCCATGGAAAGGAGGGAGAAATCTCCGGTAGTGAAATAAAGCTTATTATTTATCGAAAGGCTGTTATTGGCGTTGTTATCCCAATACGGCTGATCGAATCTGATAATATTGTCAAATTGATAAAGATCATAAAAGCAGCCGGATGCGACCAGCGGACCTGCGTCGGTCATCCACGGGCAGACGATCTGAAACTCCTGCGAGCCGACGTTAACGGCGGTACGGATATCGTCCATCATGGTGGTAGTACGGATCTCATTAATGCGAATACCGAGCTTTTCTTCTATCATGCTGTTGCGCTCGGCGACGTATTCGTTCATATAAGTATATTTAAGATCTTCGTCATTGGGGCATATCTCAATTGAACGGTAGCCGTTGGATGAATCCTGCTGAGTGTTGACAAGGATATAAATGTCTTTATCAAGATATTTGTCTTCCAAATGGTCAAGAGGGCCGACCGAAACGTCGAAATCGCCCGATTCATCGGCAGAGCTTATATTTGAGGGAACAGATTCAGCGGGATCGTTTGAGTTTGTATCAGCGTCATTGCCGCACGATACAAAAAGCGACGAAGCGGTTAAAAGCGCAATTGCGAGGGCGATCAAGCGATTTTTCTTTTTCATAAGTAATTGTCCTCATAAACAATTTTTTTACACGTAAAGCCGCAAAAAAGCATTGCCGAAGCGCGATCCTGAAAAAGGCAAAAGCGTCCGCGCCATTTTCACAGCTTCCCTATTATAACACGCATTTTTTCAATTGTCAATGATTTTCACGTCATGCAGGCGCAAATATCATATAAAATCCGCTCCTTACGACGCACGTCAGAGCAATATTTCATTTTAGTGCAAGATTCTTTTAGTTTGGGATTGATTTTTGTGTCAAAACGTGATATATTATAGAAAGAGAGGGAAGCCGAACGTCTACCGAAGTCGGCAGAGATTCGGCTATCCTCTCCCAAAGCACAATACGGGAAGCGCGGTCGCGTATGACACCTCCGGCTTTCCCCAACACACGAAAGGAACTGATTCTCTATGAAAGAACTCAAGGGTGCTTGCATAATCGGACAGTCCGGCGGACCTACTTCCGTAATCAACGCAAGCGCATACG
Organism: uncultured Ruminococcus sp.; assembly: GCA_964630005.1. GTDB lineage: Bacteria > Bacillota > Clostridia > Oscillospirales > CAG-382 > UBA1206. The sequence goes on from CAZVSW010000007.1 coordinate 22,962, forward strand.
GAGCAATCAAGACTGCTCTCGAAAATGACTGCGTCACCAAGGTTTACGGCGCATGCAACGGCATTAAGGGCGTTCTGGACGACAACCTCATCGACATGGGCATGGAAGACCCGGACGAGCTGGCGTATATGAAATATACCCCCTCCTCCGCGCTCGGCTCTTGCCGCTACAAGCTCAAAGACCCCGATGTGGACGATACCGACTACATCCGTATTCTTGAAATATTCAAGAAGTACGACGTACGTTATTTCTTCTATAACGGCGGTAACGACTCCATGGATACCTGCAACAAGATATCCAAATTCATGCTCAAAAACGGCTATGAATGCCGCGTAATGGGCATTCCCAAGACCATCGACAACGACCTTGCCGGAACTGACCATTGCCCCGGATATGCTTCCGCAGCAAAATATATCGCTACCTCCGTCATGGAAATTTACCACGACGCAAGAGTATATGACACCGGTATGATCACCGTCGTCGAGATCATGGGCAGAAACGCCGGCTGGCTCACCGCCGCTGCCGGTCTCGCTTCCGTAAAAGGCTGCGGTCCCGATCTCATTTATCTCCCTGAAGTTGATTTCGATATGGAATCCTTCATGGACAAGGTTCAAAAAATATACAACGCCAACGGCAAATGCATTGTCTGCGTTTCCGAAGGCATCCGCGATAAAAACGGCAAGTATATTTCCGAATACGGCAACGACCTCTCCAACGCAAAGGATGGCTTCGGCCATGCACAGCTCGGCGGTCTTGCGTCCTACCTCGCAAACGAAATCAAAGCAAAAACCAACGCCAAGGTTAGAGGCATTGAACTCAGCCTTCTTCAGCGCTGTGCCGCTCACTGCGCTTCTCAGACCGATATCGACGAATCCTTCTCTGCCGGCAAGGCCGCTGTTGAATATGCGACCCAGGGCATGACGGACAAGATGGTCGGCTTTGAAAGAAGCTATGAAAACGGCAAATACGTCTGCAATATCAAGCTTTTCGATCTCAACATCGTTGCTAACACCGAGAAAAAGGTTCCTCTCGAGTGGCTCAACGATACCAAGGACGGTCTCAACGACAAGTTTACCGAGTATGCGCTCCCGCTCATCCAGGGCGAGACTCAGCTCGTTAAGGAAGACGGTCTGCCCAGATTCGTCAAGCTTAAGAAGGTCAAGGCTCAGTAACTCCAAAACCAAAAAATCCGGCTGCGTTCCGTTCACCGCAGCCGGTTTTTTGTTTTTTTCCATTTACAAAACCGCGAAATCATGATATAATCGTTCATAACAAATCCTGAAAGGAAGTATCCATGAAACAAGAACTTTTTATGAAGATAAAGCTGCTTTTTTGTTCTTTGCTGATACCGGCGCTTATGCTTTCAGCGTGCTCGCCGTCAGGCACAGACGAAAGCTCCTCTCTGCCGCATGAAAGCGTTCCCGAAAACAGCGAAGCGTCGGAAGCCGTCTCTGCGGAAGAATCAGGCGAGGAATCTTCTGAAGAATCAAACACTGCTCCGAAAACGCCTGCCGAAGCTACATACCGCACAGTAGTTTCGAAAGGAAAGCCCTATACCGGACCGGAGGCTATTAGCTCCTACCCCGATACATACGGAAGCGAGCTTACCGACGGTCTTTACGCCGGCGACAGCGACCTGGGCTACACAGATCCGCGTTGGTCCGACTACGGACAGCCCGACCCGGTCACATTCGTCATCGATCTCGGCGAAGTCGTGGAAAATATCTACTGCTTCGAGGTGTCGTTTCTCCATGACCTCGGACCGGGGATCGGCGCGCCCCAATCTGTCTTCGCGCAATGGTCCAAAGACGGTGAAAAATGGGAGGGTTCTACAGCGCTCTCCACCCCGTCGAATCCCGAAAGCGGTTCTCACATAATATCCCGCGAGCTCAAAAAGTTCGTGTCTGCGCGCTATATACGCTTCAGCATGGCGCATTATGCCGCGAACCTGTTTTTGGATGAGCTTTCGGTAATTGCCGATGTTCCTCCGGCTGAAGAAGAATCTGCGCTTTCAGAGCTTATCGACAGCGCCTATGCCGAAGATTCGTTTGATTATGCATCCGCCCTCTCATCGCTTGCGACGGGAACGCCCGATTACGAAAAGGTGTTGACCTCTGTCTCAAACAATTGCTCATATGCTTTTTCCCGTAACACAGGAACAAAGCACCCCGATAACGGCAAAAAGCTCACCGACGGAGCGCTTTTGGGCGCGATATACGAATCGGGTAATTACGTCGGCTTCGACGGAGACGAAGCGCTTGATATAACGCTGAAACTGGGCAAAAAGCAAAGCGACATCTCGCGTTTTGAAATATCGCTCTATTCCAACAATACGCTCGGTATGATCCTCCCCGTCTATATCGACGTACTTGTTTCCGATAACAATAGTACCTTCTCCAAAATAGGACGTATATACGCTCCGTCTCACAACATAGACGGTGCGGTAACATATGTCCTCGCGCTTCCGAAAACAGTTTCCGCATCGTCGGTACGTTTTTCGTTCCCCGAACAAAGCAGAGATTCGCTCCTTATCGAAGAGGTCGGCGTCTTTGCCTACCGTGAAGCCGAAATCGAGAACTTTGTCAGCTTCTACAAGGAAGAAGAACCGAAAAAAGCAGAGAGCGAGATACTCTTTAACGAATCAGCCAAGGATTATAACGACCGCATAAACCTTATATCCGGTCTCGGTCAGAGAATCTATTCATACTATCCGCTTGCCGCCGGCACAGTCGGCAACACCCCCGAAACAAGCGGTCTGCTCACCGACGGCAAGCTCGCCTCAAGACCGTCTTACACCGATCCGGCGTACTTCAAATTCGGTTCCGGCGAGGGACGCGACGTCATTTACGATTTCGGCGCAGTAGCCGCCGTGGACGGATTCAGCCTCAGCTTCCTCATAGAAACACCTGTAGGTATTAACAGCATATCCACAGTTTTGTTTTATCTGTCCGAAGACGGAGTAAACTGGTACGCAGTCAAATCTGCTGTGTTGCCTGCCGAAAGCGATACGGAATTTCTGCGCTTCGACTATACGCTTGACAAAGCCTATAAAGCCCGCTTCGCCCGCTTTTCCTTCAGAGTATGGCCGAATGCATACTGCGACGAGTTAGAGGTCATGGGAACAAAAAATATAGCCAAAGCATCTCCCCTTTCGGGCATTGGCATCGCCCCCATGCCGCTTAACGTAGGCAGATACGCCGAGCGCGATAAATATCTCGGCGGCGCGAACGATATCGTACTTTTGCCGAATTACTCCGGCGGAGACGAAAGAAACAATAAGCCCGACGCAGGCTTTTCCGTTGAAGAGCTCATGCCCTACGTCGCATATCTCGACCGCGACGGCAACATACTCGACACAATGTTCGACGGCGCGCTCATGTGCCCCACGGGAGCGGCGCTGAACGGCGGTCTGTTCTATGCCAATGCAACAATGGCGGAAGTTGCGGATATGATAAACAAGACCTTTAAAGAAGGTCGCGATATCGACGCGCTCGACAAAGCCGTCGGAATCGTAAAAGAATCGCTTGGCGGGCTTGACGACTATA
>CAZVSW010000008.1:0-9134 GCA_964630005.1 uncultured Ruminococcus sp.
ACGTTTCTTGACATAGGCGAAAACGCGGCGAAAGAGATATGCAAACCGGCAGGATTATATATATCCGCAGAATTCGGGCGTCTTTGGAACAGCGGCAGGGAAGAGCTTGAAAAGGTCGCACGCATGATATGCGCCCTCATCGAGCGCGTCGCTCCCGAAGGAGACGGCTGTGTGCTTGCCGCAGGGCTTGGCAACGACCGCGTCACGCCCGATTCTGTAGGTCCTAAGGCGATGAAAAAGACCGTTGTTACGCGGCACATAAAAAATCTCGACCCCGAGCTTTATACCAGGCTTGGCTTTGGCGAGTGTGCCGCGATCATAACCGGAGTTTTGGGCGAAACGGGAGTGGAGAGCGCCGACATACTGAAGGGCGTTGCCGGGCATATTAAGCCGAGGTGCATTATTGTTGTCGACGCGCTTTCGGTGCGGAGTATGGGCAGACTTGCCACGACGGTGCAGATCTCGTCAAGCGGAATCGCGCCCGGGAGCGGCGTAAACAACCGCAGGAGCGAAATCTCATCAAAAACAATGGGTTACCCCGTAATATCACTTGGCTTTCCCACGGTTGTGGATGCGGCTACGCTCACGCTTGACATGCTTGAAGAGGCCAATGTGGGCGAGAGCCTGCTTGACGCCGCAGAGGCCAAGCTCCGCGAAAACGGCAAGACCGCGCTTTTTGTTTCTCCCAAAGACTGCGACGTCATTACCGATTGCCTTGGCGATCTCGCCGCCGCGTCAATAAATTATTTTGTACACGGCGAGGCAGATATACCGTTGTAATATTCGACGACCGCGATGAATATGGTTATAGCGGTGATGCTTTATGAAAAAGAAAGGAATCAAATTGATTGCATACGCGCTGGCGCTTACGGCGGCAAGCGCAGCGCTGTCGGCGGGCGCGGTGTATGGGCTTTCGCAATATGAAGCCCCGGAAAAAGAGCCGGTTTACGAGGGATTTCCGCTTACGTCGGTGAAAAACGATACGCTGCTTGCGGATGTGAGCACGCCTGCATGCGGTCCGGAGGAATATCCGCCTGATGACGATAGGATACTGATACGCGCAGTCGATCTTTCGCGCTTTGATTCAAGCGGAAAGCCTGAAGTGCTTGTCTCTGACTTTGCCGGACTTTCGCCTAACCTGGATATCATCTCATCGCTTTCCGTTCCGGTTCTGAAGTGCGACGGCAGTCCGGAGGTTTTGATATATCACACGCATACCACCGAAAACTATGCCGAAGGCGACACTTATGAGGAAGGGCACGTATTTTTAAGCGAGGACGACGAGCAGAATATGGTGGCGATAGGAAATGAATTCGCCGCAGTTCTGGAGTCGCACGGCATCGGCGTGATACACGACGATTACCATCACATATCCGCAGGATATAACAAAGCGTATGCGTCGTCGCGCGATTCGGTGATAAGTACGCTTTCAAAGTACAGCACGGTGAAGATAGTCATAGACATTCACCGCGATTCGGTAAGCAGCGAGGGCAGCGAGCGCAAGCCGCTTGCCTATATAAACGGAGAACCCACTGCCCAGGTGATGCTGGTAGTAGGTTCAAATCATAAAGCGTGGCAAAAAAATCTTTCGGCGGCTCTTAAAATGCAAAATGCCATGAACAGTCTGTCGCCTACGCTTGCGCGACCGATCTATTTCAGCAAAGGCGAATATAACCAGAGCGTGTTTGAAGGGGCGATGCTGCTCGAGGTCGGAGCGGCAGGGAACACGCTTGAAGAGGCAAAGCGTGCGGCAAGGCTTGCCGCTGAGGCGTTTTGCGAAGCATTTTCCTGAACGGCGGACATTTGCGGAAATTGAATGAGAAAACAGCTGAGTCAAAAATTTTTGATCCAGCTGTTTTTTGCATTAAAGTTTTATCTTTCTTGCCTTTATGAGCAGGAAATTCGGCTTGTGATAATTTCTTATAAGCGACGGATCACGCTTCAGATGCTCGGACGACGGTACCGGTTCGAGCATTTTTTCAATGTAAAAGCCGGCGTCGGTCAGCGCGTTTACTATGTCGGAAAACGTACGGTGATACTTTTCTACGTCGTCGATCATCCAGTGTACGCTGCGATGTCCGCTTAGCGAATAGTCGCTCAGGCGATAGCAGACGACGCTTCCGTCCGCACTGCATTCCCACCAATTGTCAAGCTTTGTGGCGGTGGTAAGCGGATGCTCCTGACTGAATATAAAATATCCTCCGGGGCGAAGGCAGCGGAAGATCTTCTTTGTCAAGGCGGAGAAATCTTCTATGTAGTGTACCGCGAGCGAGCTGCAAACCACATCGGCGCTCTCGTCTGTAAGCTGAATTTCCGACATATCGCCGTGGATGAATTGAATTTCGGGGTGCTCCTGCTTTGCAATGCCGAGCATTTTTTCAGAACAGTCGATCCCTATCACGCTTTTAGCCCCTGAGCGTAAAAATTCCGCGCAGTTTTCGCCGAAGCCGCAGCCGAGATCGATCACGTCCTTGCCGGCAAGCGGCGGAATAAGCGAAAACAGTGCCGGTTTTTCGTCAATATTGTTGGCAGAGTAATCGTTGGAACGTAGCTTTTTATAGCCGTCGAAAAAAATATCGTTGTCAAATACGTTAATCATATGTGTGTGTAGGACGGAGTTTACGGGAAGACAACGCAAGCGTTTTCTCCCCGTAAACCCCTCTTTCGCTCGCGCTTATCGCCGCTTCACAAAAGCTTCGCTTTTGAACGCTCCCCTCGGCGCGAGGGCTCGCGGAGCTCGCTTTAAGGTGTTTTTTCCACGAGTGAATCGCGGAAAAAACGGATTTTCATTAAAAACAAGGGACAACACGCTTGCGTTGTCCCCCGTCATAAAAATTAATAGTTTTCTGCTACGCGCTGGAAATATGCCTGCGGATGAGCGCATACGGGGCATACGGCGGGAGCTGCCTTGCCGACATGAATATGTCCGCAATTAGCGCACTGCCATATGACTACGTCGTCGGCAACAAAGACCTTGTTGTCCTTGACGTTTGCAAGAAGCTTTCTATATCTTTCCTCGTGAGCCTTTTCGATCGCGCCGACAGCTTCAAAGAGATATGCGAGACGGCTGAAGCCTTCTTCCTTTGCAGTCTTTGCAAATTCAGCGTACATATCGGTCCATTCGAAGTTTTCACCGTCTGCTGCGGCTGCAAGGTTTGCGGCAGTGTCGGGAATTTCACCTCCGCAGAGCTCTTTAAACCAAAGCTTTGCGTGTTCCTTCTCATTTGCGGCTGTTTCTTCAAAAATCGAGGCGATCTGTTCGTAACCTTCTTTTCTGGCTTTGCTTGCAAAATAAGTATATTTGTTTCTTGCTTGCGATTCGCCTGCAAAAGCGGTCATCAGATTCTGCTCTGTCTTGCTTCCTTTAAGTTCCATGATAAAATACCCTCCTGTAATTTTTTAATTCACTGATACGGCGGCACGCTGTATCGTAAATAGTATAGCATACATTTGAATTTTGTCAAGACGGATATTGTAAAAATATCCCGATGTGCGTCACCGTTAATGTTGACAAAAATACTTTGATATGCTATACTTAAAACATAATTATTATAAAATGGGTGGGTTATATGAAAAAACGTTTTGTTTTGTTTGCCTCATTGCTTCTCTGTCTGAGTATGGTAATGGGCGCGGTCTGCTCCTGCAACACGGCGCAAGACCAGTCGTCTTCAGACGAACCGTCGGGTCATGACGAATCAGGCCTTGAAACCTCTGAGGAAGTTTCGCAGTCTGAACCTGTTGTTACCATCAACAGAAACCAAAAAGCAGCCAACCTTGCAAAAGGTAAATCCTATACAAGCTCAAAAGCTCCCGAAGAAAAGTTTGCCGACAAGGGGAAGACGCTCACCGACGGAATCGTGCCCGACCTTTATGACGGCAGATGGGTCGGATATGCAAATTCCTCCGGGCTTGAAATAACTCTCGACCTTGGTAAGGTTGAAGACGACCTTGCCGATTTTTCCGTGCGCGCACTGCGTACGCTTGAGTGGCAGTTCGGATTGCCGCGCAGAGTTGTTTTTGAGATCTCCGAAGACGGCGAAAACTATGTCCAGATCGGTACGGCATACACTCCCTCCGATGCGCTTGACAAAACCGCTACCGATTATGTGATCAAGCTCGCAAAGCCTGTTTCCGCCCGCTATCTGCGCCTTACGTTCGGCTCAAACGAATCCGAATATCTCATACTTGCGGAAATAAGCGTCGTGCGCTACGACGACAGCTATGTTGAAAAAACGGTTGCCTATTACAGCGAAAAGGATATTCCCGACGATATCGTCGTTACCGAGTGGCCCGAAGACAAGCAGAGCGACGAAACGGTCAATCTGATATCGAAGATGCTTCCGTATTCCATAACCGCCGGAACGGATATGACCGGTTCGGACTTTGCCACCGAGTATTATAACAGCAAACAGACCCTCAACCGCCTTACCGACGGCAAATACAGCTCGCCATCGCTCGTGACGGGCACTGATTTCGTGCACTTCACCCGCCATTTCTCACGTTCGATCGTGTACGACTTCGGCTATATCTCGGCGGTGAGCGGCGTTCAGCTTTCGTTCCTGCAATGCATCAAGCCCGCAATAAATCTGCCCGATTATGTGCGTATCTCGCTTTCCGAAAACGGCAGGGACTGGCAGTGCGTATATGAAGATACGGAGCTGTTTTGCGAGCTCGACGATATGTACCGCGAAAAGCATGACTTTGACAAGATATACCGCGCGCGCTTCGTCAGAATCGAATTTCAGGTGATTGCGCACGTATACTGCGATGAAATACAGATCTACGGCACTACAAAGATCCCCGCAAATGCGGTATCAGTCAATCCGGCAAACAGCATACCTCTTAAAGAAGACATCGGATATATCACACCCGACAGCTTCGACGGCATTGAAAACGTACTGCTTTCATATCACTGCTATCCCGAAGAAAACGGCGTCCACCCCGAGGGCGGCTTGATAACAGTTGAGGAATATATGCCCTATGTCGGATATTACGACAAGACGGGCAAGCTTGTCGATACATTTTTTGAAGGATTTCTTTATATCCCGAACGGTAAATTCAGCACGACCGAGGGCATCAGAACATACGACGGCTGGAAATACTATAACGACGATATTTATACCAAAGACCGCAACATGGACGCCCTCAACCAGGCGGTAGCCATTGTCAAAAAAGAGCTTGACAGACCCGATTACCTCGCCACGGTCTATACGTCGATCCTTTACCCCGGAATCTATCCCGGACTCAGAGAACCGATCCCGTTCGGCGATTTCGACGGCGACGGCGTTGAAGAAAGCTTTGACGATCTTGAATTCCGCATAGCGACGGTAAAATGGATGATGGACGATCAGTACTCGCGCTTTGTGGAGGGTAATTTTGAAAATCTCACCTTTGGCGGCTTTTATTGGTACGACGAGATACTCGTTACACACAACCGCGACGACCTCGAGATAATCCGATTCGCATCGGATTATGCCCATCAACTTGGAACAAAGCTGTTCTGGATCCCCTATGCATACGCTGCCGGCTACTATTCCTATCAGAATTACGGAATCGATCTTGCGTGTATGCAGCCCAACTATATGTTCGGTCAGCCGCTCAGCTATATCGAAGAGATCGCCGAGCTTGCAAAACACCACGGTATGTGCATCGAAATGGAGTTCACGACCACAAATAACGAGGACATACGCCGCTATATGAAGTATCTCGAAGGCGGAGTCCGCTATGGCTATATGAACGCGGTCAAGATGTATTATCAGGGAGAGATGCCCGGCGGATTCTATGACTCATATAACTCGATATCGCCCTATGCGCGCTCGGTATACGATCTTACATATCAGTACGCAAAGCGTCTGCTCACCGAGGAAGCCCCTGCACACACCATGAAACAGACGGAATTTGTCTGCACTAAGAAGACGCTTCAGTCCAAGCTCGTTGTAGAGACCGAAAATTATTGCAGGTTCACCATCGCGGTCTCGCCCGAACACGGTGCGGTTCGCCTTGATGCAAGCGGACTGTTCGTGTATTACAGCGAAGAAGATTTTGAAGGAACGGATACGTTTTCTATAGTGCTCGATTATGGCTATACTAAGAGTGAGGAAATCGTGATCACGGTCAATGTCGACCATGAGTAATATGTGACCGATCAAAGCGTGATCAAATAAAGAAAAAGGATCTGTTATGCAAAAGAAAAGAATAACGGCGATATATATTTCGCTTATGCTTATATGCGCGCTGGTTCTGACGTCAGTGGTGCTTTTGAAACGCGCCGGCGAAACGGTCGCCGATCCGTCGGACGCGGCGTCCCCTGCACCGGAGATATCGTTCCCGTCGCTGTCTGTTGCCGAAGAAAGCTCAGAACCCGAAGAGGAGTCTTCCGAAGCTGAGGAGTCAAGCGAAGTTTTGCCAAAGGACAGCGTGGTTCACTTTCTTGCCTGTCCCGATAATATAATTCATCCTTCGATCTATTATGACGCGCTTATACGCGCTGCGTCCGCGCGCGGAGAAACGCCGGTTTTTAACAAGCTCGCCTCCGCAGAGTATGACTTCGCGTCGATATACGAACACGTCGCGCCGGCGATAAAAGAAGCCGATTTGGCGTACGTCAACGTCGAAACGCTCATCGGCGGTTCGCAGGGAGCGATCAGCGGCTACCCGACCTTCAACACGCCCGAAGAAGCGGGACGTACCCTTTGTAACCTTGGGTTTGACGTCTTCAACCTTGCGCATAATCACATGCTCGACTCTTACAGCGACGCATATCTGATAAATTGCGCCAAGTTTTTTGACGACCTCGGCAAAACCACTATCGGGTATTATAAGGATGAATCCGAGACCGATAATATTAAGATAGTCACCGTAAACGGCGTAAAGATCGCGTTTCTGAGCTATACGTTCAGCACAAACGGCGTTTCACTGCAAGCTGGTGCGAAGACTTATATACCTTATTTCAGCGAGGCGCTGATAGATAAGCAGGTCGCGCTCGCCAAAGAGCAGGCGGATGTGATAATCGCCTCCTGCCATTGGGGCGACGAAGATACGTATGACCCCAACGCCTATCAGAAAAAATATGCCGAATATCTTGTGGGCAAAAATGTGGACGTGATCCTCGGAATGCATCCGCACGTCATCCAGCCCATGGAATGGCGCGACCGACCCGACGGCGGCAGATCGCTTTTGGTGTATTCGCTCGGCAATTTTGTCTCCGGTATGCAGGACGGGTTCAATACGCTCGGCGGAATGCTTTCTATGGATATAATAAAAACTCCTGAGGGCAATGTCAGCATAGATAACGTTATTTTTGACCCGATCGTCACTCATTATGAACCGTCGACCCGTGTCAAGAACGACGACACCGGTTACCGCAACTACAAGATATATTACCTCAGTGATTATACCGAAGCTCTTGCGGCCCGCCACAACGTCCCGATATGGGATAAGACGCATAAGCCTACCCTGGTCGGCGGTACTTTTACGAAACAAAACCTTGTCAACACCGTTTTCAAGTATATACCGTCTGAATTCCTGCGCGATACGTTTTAAAAAACAAATCCCGAACACAGCCTGAAAACTGTATTCGGGATTTTGACTTTATGTTCGCCTTTTCTGAGGGCGGGCTTTATCCGTCCGCCGCTCGGTATTGGGTATTTTGCGACCGAATGAACACTTATAATCTGTAATTCCGCAGCTCCTCCGGAACGTCGTCGGCGCTGATGTTTTTTACCGCGTCTTCCGTGCCGGCGGCGACGGCGGTGTCGTAATACCAGCATTTATATTTGAGAAAGTTCATGGTCGACTGCAAATCGTCGATCTGTTTTTGAACCTCGCTTAAGCGGTTATGGAACAGCTCGCGGCGCTTTTCAAGCGAAGCGTCGCCCTCTTTGCACCAGTTAAGAAACTCTTTTATGTCCTTGATAGAAACTCCTGCGGTCTTGAGGCATTCTATTACGCGGATGACGGTGATCTCGTTGTCGGAAAACATGCGGATGCCGCCGCTCGATCGCTCCATATCCGGGAACATCCCTTCGCGGTCGTAGTAGCGCAGTGTTGATATTGCGATTCCGGTCGATCGTGCGACCTCGCCTATGGAATAGTACATATTTTTTAGCTCCGAAAAATTTCAAAGCGAAGACAAACTACGTTTTTCTCCGCGAACCCCTCTTTCGCTTACAGATGAGTTTGTCTTCAGTCTGAAAATTTTTTTGTTTTTTTTGAAAAAAGCACTTGACCTGAACCTGACTTCAGGTTCTATAATAATATTACACCAAGCGGTGTGATTTGTCAATACCCGTTTGAAAGTGATTTTTATGGAGGAAAAGGTTATGGAACATTTGAATTTGGAAACGGCATGGGATAAGACCTTTGCCAAAAGCGAAAAGGTCGATCACAGCAAGGTAACATTCTGCAATCGCTACGGTATCACGCTTGCGGCTGATATGTATGTGCCGAAAAATGCGTCAGGCAAGCTTGCGGCTATTGCGGTAAGCGGTCCGTTCGGCGCTGTTAAGGAGCAAAGCGCGGGTCTGTATGCGCAGACTATGGCGGAGCGCGGCTTTATTACCATAGCTTTTGACCCGTCGTTTACCGGCGAGAGCGGCGGAACGCCGAGGTATATGGCGTCGCCCGATATAAACACCGAGGATTTTCAGGCGGCTGTGGATTTTCTGTCTGTTCAGGACAATGTCGATTGCGAAAAGATAGGCGTTATCGGTATATGCGGTTGGGGCGGTCTTGCGCTCAACGCCGCGGCGCTTGACACGCGTATAAAAGCGACCGTAGCTTCCACGATGTACGACATGACGCGCGTCAACGCCAACGGCTATTTCGATAGCGAAGATTCCGAAAAACAGCGCTATGAAAAGAAAAAAGCGCTTAACGCACAGCGTATTATCGATTATAAAAACGGCAGTTTTGCGCTTGGCGGCGGCGTTGTCGACCCGCTTCCTGCCGACGCGCCGTTCTTTGTAGCGGATTATTACGATTATTACAAGACCGACCGTGGCTATCATAAGCGCTCGCTCAACTCAAACGGCGGCTGGAACGTGATCGGCTGCATGTCGTTTATGAATCAGCCTATCCTGAAGTACAGCAATGAGATCCGCAGTGCGGTTTTGATCATTCACGGCGAAAAGGCG
>CAZVSW010000008.1:9144-25862 GCA_964630005.1 uncultured Ruminococcus sp.
AAGGCGCACTCGTGCTATTTCAGCCGCGATGCGTATGCCGCTATGGTAAAGAACAATCCGTATGCGGGCAATAAAGAACTGCTTATCATTCCCGATACGGTTCACACCGATCTGTATGACGGCGGCGGAAAGGACGCGATTCCGTTCGATAAAATGACGGAGTTCTTTTGCGCAAACCTGAAGTAACGCGCGATGAAAGTATTCTTTTTGATTTTTGCCGTGTTATCGGCGCTCGTTCTTGCTTCGTGCGGAGAGGGCGTGCCCGATCACAGTACGGACGATGCGGTTTCGGTCGCTGTCGGTACTCCCGCGTCGGCTGAGCCCGAAAGCGCCGAACCGGTTGATTTTTCGGAGACGGAGGATTCTGATATGTATTTTACGATAGGAGATAGAAAATTAAGCGTAGTTCTGGAGGATAATGCGGCGGTAAAAGAGCTGAAAGAGCGTCTGAAGGATTCTTCGATCGTGATAGATATGTCGGATTACGGCGGCTGGGAAAAGGTTGGAAGCTTTGGCTTCAGCCTGCCGACGAGCAACCGGCAGATAACGACGCAGCCTTGCGATTTTGTGCTTTATCAGGGCAGTCAGCTCGTGATATTTTACGGTACAAACAGTTGGAGTTATACAAAGCTCGGAAGCATCGTCGGAGTTACGCCCGAAGAGCTTAGAGAGATACTGGGCGATGGTGATGTTACTGTAACATTGTCATATGAAAGATCATAAAGAGGTTGTTTTTATGAAAAGATTCCTTTGCTTTTTCATAGTGATGCTTATGCTCGGAGTAGCTGCCTGCGGTACTAATCCTCCCTCTGACAAAACGCAGTCCCGCGATGAATCGTACGGCAAAGCCGAACAAAGCGATGAGCGTGCGGAATCAGAGATGCAGAAAGATGATCCTGCCACAGGAGGCGGGGTTCTGGTCGTTTATTTTTCCTGCACGCAAACCACCGAAAAGATCGCGGATCATATCATAGAAAAAACGGGCGGTGCACGCTATCAGATACAACCCGAAGACCCCTATACCGAGGATGATCTGAAGTATTATACAAACGGCAGAGCCGACCGCGAGCAGGCCGATCCCGCATCGCGCCCTGCCATTGCCGGCGGCGTTGACGATATGGAAAAATATGACACGGTGTTCATCGGTTACCCCATATGGCACGGTCAGGCGCCTAAGATCGTTTATACTTTTTTAGAAAGCTACGATTTTTCGGGCAAAACGCTCATCCCGTTTTGCACTTCGCATTCCAGCGGCATCGGGTCGAGCGATACAAATCTGCACGCGCTCGCTCCCGACGCCAAGTGGAAGAGCGGCAGGCGGTTTTCCTCCGATACGGACAAACAAAGCGTTTATGATTGGGTGGAGAGTATGAATATATTGAGCATTAACTCTGTTTCCGACTTTGGTCTTGAAAGAGGCGAAAACGGCAAAGCGCCTACCGTTATGCTAAGCAGCGGCTATGAAATGCCGGTCCTGGGATTGGGAACGTATTCGCTGCACGGCGAGACGTGCGTCAATTCTGTTTTAACTGCTTTGCAAAACGGCGTACGGTTGATCGATACTGCATATATGTACGGTAACGAGGCTGAGGTTGGAGAGGCTATTCGAAAATCGGGTATTCCGCGCGAGGAAATATTTGTCATTACAAAAATATATCCCGGCGAGCAGTTTGCAAACCCGGAAAAAGCCATAGAAGATGCGCTGAATAAGCTGGATATCGGTTATATCGATATGATGCTGCTTCATCATCCCGGCGATAACGACGTCAAGGCATATCTCGCTATAGAAAAATTTGTCAGTCAGGGCAAAATTCGCTCTATCGGGCTGTCTAACTGGTATATAGAAGAGATCGACGGCTTCATTGAACAGATAAACATCAGACCCGCGCTTGTTCAAAACGAGATCCATCCGTATTATCAGGAAAACAGCGTGATACCGTATATGCATAAGCTCGGAATCGTGATGCAGGGGTGGTATCCGCTCGGCGGCAGAGGACACACCGGGGAATTGTTAGGCGATGCGACTATCTGCGATATTGCCAAAGCGCACGGAAAGTCTTCCGCACAGGTGATACTTCGTTGGCATTTGCAAAAGGGCGTTGTGGCGATACCCGGTTCAAGCAATCCTGAACACATTAAAGAAGACATCGAAGTGTTTGACTTTGAACTTACAGACGAAGAAATGAACCGTATCAATGCCCTTGACAGAAACGAAAAGCATGATTGGTATTAGAGCATGCTCACACTAATGCCAAACGCGCATCTTTTGGTTGATTTTTCATAGTGTGAACACGCTCCAGAGCAAACACCTTTGGATGAATAAAAAACGGACTGTGCAGATCCGCGAAGATAATGTCATCAGTAAGAGAAAGAGGGGCTCGGGGAGAAAACGCGTATGCGTTGTCTTCCTGAATATAATAAAAATCCGTTTTTTTCGCGATTCACTCGTGAAAAAAACTCCCTAAGGCGAGCTCCGCGAGCCCTCGCGCCGAGGGGAGCGTTCAAAAAGTGCCCGTCACAGACGGGCATTTTTGTGGAGCGGCGATAAGCGCGAGGAGGAAAGGGGTATTACAGGGGAAAACGTAGTTTGCCCCTGTCTAAAAGGGAAAGTGGCTCGCGGAGAAAAACGTAGTTTGTCTTCGCTTTGGGACTGCGCGGATCTACGCGCAGTCCGAAATTGTTTTAATGAATTGCTTTGCCCATGTCATAGGCGATATCCAGCTTGGAATTACCTTCGATATCGAGCGCGTCGTTGACGTTGCCGCAAAACAGACTTCCTTTCAGCTCCGCCATGTCAAAGCAGTCAAGCCAGCCCTGAAGACCGCCTATCACATGCCTGGGGGCGCTGTTGTCGCTGTCTGCGGCCGTGGTGAGGAGATATACATCTCTGAATCTGTATTCCTTAGGGTACATCGAATTCATTCGGTCGATCAGGGTCTTCATCTGACCGGACATCTCATAGTAATAAATGGGTGTGGCAAAAACAACTGCGTCTGCGTTAAGTACTTTTTCGGCGATCTCTATCGCGTCGTCCTTTATGACGCAGCTGCCGCTGTCCTGGCATGCCATACAGCCGATGCAGAACCCGATCTTTTTGCCTTTCAGCGAAATGAACTCCACAGCGTTTCCGCCGTCGGCGGCGCCTTTTGCAAACGCCTGCGCAAGCATTTCGGAATTGCTTCCGCCCCGAAGACTTGATGAGATTACAACAACATTTTTCTTCATGATTACAGTCCTTTCTGACTTTCTTTTACACTATTATACAGCATGAAGTTGACTTCAGGTCAAGAGGAAAATTTGCAAATATTTTTTGCCGCCCGGTATTGACGGTTGGGACGCCGTGTGCTATACTTCTTTTGTAAAAAAGCGTATTTTGGGCTGAGGTGAGGGGAAAATATATGACATATATATGTAAATACAAGTCTCCGCTCGGCGATATCACGCTTTCGAGTAACGGCAGTGAGCTGACGGGCTTATGGCTTGACGGGCAGAAGTATTTTTGCGCCACTATCGGCGATGAGGTTACCGAAAAGCCGCTTCCCATATTTGATCAGACTGTTCACTGGCTCGATGTCTATTTCAGCGGTCAGACACCCGGCTTTACGCCTTCGCTCAGGATGGAAACAACGCCTTTCAGAAAGGCTGTATGGGAGATCATGCTTCAGATCCCGTTCGGGAAGACGATGACGTATGGCGAAATAGCGGCGGAGATTGCAAGGCAAAAGGGAATCGAAAAAATGTCTGCACAGGCTGTCGGCGGTGCGGTCGGGCATAATCCCATCTCGATTATCATCCCATGCCACCGCGTTGTGGGCACAAACGGCAGTCTGACAGGTTATGCAGGCGGAATCGACAAAAAGATACGTCTGCTCGAACTTGAAAAAGCGGATATGTCCTCATTTTTCGTTCCCGAAAAGTACGGCGCTGAGGGCATTGGAAAGAGACAATAAGCATGACGTTATATCAAAAATTCAAAAAGCTTAATATCGATCATATGGCTATCGGTCTTGGACAGAACACTTTATCCGGCGGATATTTTTGTACGCCGAGAAAAGCAAAGATTATCGGATGCGCGGGTGTAGACGGCATTCATTACTGTCAGATAAAGGATTTCGGCGATATGATCTTCGCGGTCAGCCCCATGAATCCTCACGGAGAAAACGTACATCCGATCGCCGAAAGCTTTGAAAAGTTGCTCGCGCTTTTGCTTGCGTGCGGCAGTATGGACGCGATCGAACAGGCTTATATGTGGAACGACCAAGCGCAGTTTGACGAATATATAAAAAACTGCCAACCGTATGAGGAGCAGACGACCGCTTTTGAGGCGATTAAAACACAGCTCGGCATATTGCCTGCCGAAAATCCGTACGCATATATAAAAAAGCTTCAGACAGAGTTTGATTATTCAAAGATTCCGTTTTCAAAGGATTATTACGACATATGCGGTCAAACGGTTTTTCAGCCGCCGGAATGGAAGGTCGTATTTGAAGGCGGCTTCTTTCCCGATTCCGGGCGTAAGGGTAAAGAGATTTCCGTGAAAAAGCAATTTGTCTGGAACGGGCAAAAATGGCATATTCCGTCTGTTTACATTTGCAGTAGCGGTATTGTTATCGACCTTTTAGCTGAGGTTGATGCAGACCGCGTCCGCGCATTTGAAGCCAGGAAGACTGAGCTTGGCGACGACTTTGAACGCATTATCGCGGAAAATCCGTTTTGCTTAAACTTTCGCACCGTTATAGAACTTAACGGCGCTAATATGAAGGAAAGAAGCAGCTGCTCTGATATTTGGAACGCATTCGATGATGATTCGAAAAACGATCATTCGAAATGGATCTTCGAGCATTATGACTGTGACCTGTCGATCTGCTGGTCGATCTACCGCGTATCGATCCCGTGGGTCGGAGAACGTCCGCGCACCGTAAAATCAATGTCTCTGGCACTTGAACGCAGTCCGATTGACGTATACGGCGAGCCGTTGCGGATAACCTCCGCAGGCGAAAGCTTTGAAATATTAAGCCCGATAAACGGAGGTAGGCACGTGCTGACCGTGCACGGGTTCAGCCCACGGATAATGGATGGTAGCAATCTGCCGTCTGACGCTGAGTATCCGACGAACGCGATCTCGGTTTCGTATTCGCTGTATCCGGACGCAGACGGCTTCAGACTTCGCGACAGAGTACAAAGCGATGCGCCGCGCAATAAAAAGCAGCGCCAACACGATATGACAGGCGTTTCGTTTGTTGTGATTCCAAAAGCCGCTCATCATGCCGTATCCGTAAACCCTGACGGCATCACCGCACGCATTCGAGATTTTACGTCGTCGCTTCATTTTGAACCGGTAAGCGAGCTGAATGTTGACGTTATTTTCAGCGAAAGAAAAAATCCGACCGTTACCGTCAAGATAATATAGTGATCAAAGCAACATTGAAAATAAATTCCGGAGGAATAAGAAAATGATTAAGATCATTGCAAAAATGCTTGTAAAAAAGGACATGACAGAGGAATTCAAGCTTGCGGCACGCGAGCTGGTGGAAAAATCCGCCGCTGAAGAAGGCAATGTTTTCTATACGCTTAATGCGAGCAAGGAAAACCCGTGTCTGTTTGCCATAATCGAATGCTGGAAGGATCAGGCGGCGATCTATTATCACAATAACACAGAACATTTCACGACAATTCTGCCAAAGCTTGGGAAAATGTGCGAAGGCGATACATCTATCGAACTCTTCGACGAAGTAGCACTTTTTTAAAATGTTATGACCTTGACAGCCGGACTGCAAAAATGCTGCCCGGCTGTTTTTTTGTGCGCAGTAAAAAACACCGAAAAAGTATCTGAATTAACAAAGTTTTTGCGTAATTTCAGCAAAAACTATTGACTGTTCGGAAGTTTTTGGGTATACTAACAGCAATGGAGGAGATATTATGATCGTCAGACCACACTATTTAGATTTACTGAAAACCTACCGTGACGTACCGCTGGTGAAAATTCTTGCCGGTGTTCGCCGCTGCGGAAAATCCACTATTTTAGAAATGCTCAAGGATGATCTGATAAAAAGCGGCGTTCCCGCCGACCGCATTATCTCTGTGCGTTATACCTCGGAAGATCTTTACGACGGTATGACCGATAAGGATATGTATAACGGTATCAAAGAAAAAATGACTGACGGAAAGCGTTACTATCTTCTGCTTGACGAAGTGCAGGAGATAAACGGCTGGGAAAAGGCCGTCAACAGCCTGCTTGAAAACGCCAACACGGATATATATGTGACCGGCTCTAATTCCAGGCTGATGTCAAGCGAAATATCCACCTACCTGACGGGGCGGTATATCTCAATCCCCGTGTTTACGCTGTCCTTTGCCGAGTATATGGAGTTCAAAAAATCAAGCGGGCGCACACCGAAAGAACTGCTAAACGAATATATCCGCATGGGCGGCTTTCCTATCGTTGCGCTGAGTAATTTTGATGAAGGCGCGGCGTATCAGATCGTCGAGGGCATCTATCATTCCGTTATCACAAGCGATATAACAAAACGCCATAGCATCACAAATTTTGACCTGTTCAACCGTGTTGTGAAGTATGTCATCGAAAATGTCGGCAAGACCTTTTCTGCAAACGCTATCGTCAAGTTTCTTAAAAGCGAGGGACGTTCTCTTTCGGTGGAGGCGGTGTATAACTATCTGGAATGGCTGGAAAAAGCCTTTGTGATCTACCGCTGTCAGAGATACGACCTGCAAGGAAAATCAGTGCTGAAAACGCAGGAGAAATTTTATCTCGCCGACGCTTCTCTGAAATACTGTATGATGGGCTTTAATCCGAAATCTGTTGCCGCAATGCTCGAAAACATCGTGTACTTTGAACTACGCCGAAAAGGCTATGAGGTCTATATCGGCAAGAACGAAACGAAAGAGATCGACTTTGTGGCAGTACGGCGTGACGAGCGTATCTATGTACAGGTGTGCCGCAGTCTGCCGGAGGAATCCGACCGTGAAGCTGCCAATCTCCTTGAAATAAAAGACAACTATCCGAAATATGTCGTAACGCTTGACGAGCTCGCCGCAGGCAACATAAGCGGCGTAAAAATCGTGCATTTAGCGGATTTTCTGCTCTGTGATAAATATTAAGGGAAAAATTTGCGGAAGTTTTATAAAAATATGGCGACTTCAAACGCAAAAGCTGTCTTTAGGTGCGGGCTTTAAACAGTATGGGAGGTCGTGACTTCACTTACCAATTGATTCGCGATACAAAGGAATACAACGATCTTATGATCAGGCTTCGCGACATGGCAAAATAGATATTCCTGAAAAATTCCGCCCGGTCTCGCTTGGGGCAAGACCGGGCGGAATATCATTCGCCGAGTTGCTGTTCGACTTCTTTTCGCTGTTCGATCGTATAGTCAAAAATCGTACTATTGAAGAATCTGGTCTCGAGAAAATCCTCTTCAAAAGCATCCATCACCTTTTTCGCAATTCTGAATTGTGACATTGCTTTTTCGGTTTCTCCTTTTTCTTTCAGACGCTTGCCCGTAATGATCAACATATCGATCAGATCTTCGGCAGATATATTTTTTTGCTTCTGCGCCGCCTCATAGCTCTCCTCGCCATTCAGAAGGGAAGCCATCAGCTCCAACTTCGAAAAATATATCTCCGGGATTCTTTCGAGAGTTGGCGCTACCAGATCATTCTGGCCGTTTTCCTTGTAACACGTTGCAAGAATACGGCAGGCATCGTATTTTACCGAATCATCTTTAGTTGATTCTATGAGTGTTTTACACAGATTGATGACCTCGTCCGCCCTCGTCTGATAATCCAACGTATAAAGCAGATTGTTTAATATTATGTCGTTTCCGGGAAAGCGCTGTAAGCCGTCGCGCAGGATCTGCTCCGATCTCGCCGTATCGGTAAAGCGATATTTATACGCTTCACTGCAAATCGCATCGACCTGCTTTTCCATTTCAAACAGATTAAAATCGAAAAGCTCGTCGGTCGAAACGCCGAAAAAGCACGCGATGGCAGGTATCATCGTTACATCCGGCATAGTGTTCCCGTTTTCCCATTTAGAAACGGCTTGAAACGATACCCCGAGGTAGCTTGCAAAAACCTCTTGCGAGATGTTTTTCTGTTTTCTTAATGATTTGATTTTTTCTCCGAGTCTGAACATTGTAGTTCCTCCAAATTATTTTGGATCAGCGCTTATCCTGAACATATTATAGCACACCAAAGCGGGAAAACAATAACCTGTTTGGAGAGAATTTTTCTAACATGAGTTGAATCGCGTGGGCGCGGTTGAATTTGTTACAACCTATGCGTCATTGAAATAGTGTGAGAATCGTGATATTATTGAATTGCTTCGAAGCCGATTACAAACAAAGGAGAAAACGATGTTTTATTTATCGGAAAACCTTAAAAAGTACCGTATTATGAAGAATCTTACCCAAGAGGATGTTGCCGACTGCTTAGGCATTACGCCGCAGAGCATTTCAAAATGGGAACGCGGAGAATGCTATCCCGACATTACATCTCTGCCGGCACTGGCAAATATTTTTGAAACGAGTATCGATGTGCTCATAGGTATGGACACGATCAGAGCGCAGGAAACGCGCTATAACATTCATAAAAAAGCCTCTGAATTCCAGCGTGACGGTGACTATGTCTCTGCTGAAAAGGCGTATAGGGACGCCTTGCTTGTTTACCCCAATGAACCCGAAATGATCTTGGGGCTTGCGGGAGTTTTGGCTTTGCAGGGCAAATCGGAGGAGGCGATCAGGCTGATCGGGCGAGGGCTGCCATTGTCTGCCGACGAGAAACAAAAAGCCACAATGCGCGCCGCGCTTTGCTTCTTATATCTTAAAATCGGAAAAACCGACAAGGCAAACGCACTGGCTTCCGAGCTGCCGCATAAAAGAGAAAGCCGCGAGGTGATTCAGCCTCTTATCCAAAAAGGACTTGATGAGTCGGAAATAGATACCAATATCCGAAAGATCCTTCTCGGCGACTAAAAGATTATACCGCCGGGAGCAACCGATTACAGTTACTCCCGGCGATGTTGTGTTTTTATTCGTGTTTGTAAGTGATCTGATCACAGGTCAAATGGGCTGCATTTACATTTCCTGCGCACTCTATTGTTTTTGCTTGCAGCTTATAGCAATCCGAGATATTGTTGCAAATGACCTTCTGAGCATTCAATGTACTCACTTTTATATCTCCGTCAGATTTGACGTCTCCGTTGATAGTACTGCTGAGTATGGTCTGATGGCAGATGACATTTCCGTTAATCGAATTGTCGGAGATGATATGTCCGTAAACTTCCACTTTGAAATATTGCGTTCTGTCATTACAATCGCGGGGAAAAGCTATTTCTATCGGCGGATTATCCTGTGAAAATGTGTTCGAGACCTTTAGTATTTTTCTCCCTCTCATCTGCACTATCCTTATAACATCATCATCTTTCATAAAAGAATGAATGCCCGAATAATCCGTAATATTATCCGAGAAAAGAACGTCAATAGATACCCCGAATAACGCAGCTATCTCCGGAAGAAGTGCAATATCGGGAGTGTTCGCATTGTTTTCCCACTTTGATACAGCTTGGTATGATACACCTAATTTTTCTGCGATCTGGTCTTGGGTCAGGTTTTTCTGTTGCCTTAATAATTTTATATTGTTGCCGATATTCATAATATATGCTCCTTTCTTGATGTTATTATATCATTCTTTTTTGATTTTTCAATAAAGCACATCTCTTATTTCTCAACTGTTGCTTTAGTTCCAAATTTGAAAACGTCCGCCGGGAGCAACCGATTACAGTTACTCCCGGCGGTATTACTTTTAGTTCTTTACAACACAAACAGCAGGTTTTTCTTTATTGTCTACTGCTTTCAGCCAATTCATGTCAAACAACGTATTCACCAATCTCTCAATTGAATTGAAGCGATAAACGAACGCGCCGACGTATTCTGCTGTCTTGCGAATATGCTCAGGAGCGAGATCCGCTGTTACGTTTGCGGCAATCTCAGAGGTTTTGCGGTTCAACTCAGATACAATTGAGATACACTCACCGAGCATTTTTCTCAGTTCGTCGTATTCCTCGTTTGTCCACACGGCATAGTTTGCCTTTCCGTCTTTTGCATATCCAAGACTGTCGAGCCGTTTTTTCCAATCCTTTGGTAAATATTCATAGCAATCGACCGCCGTACAAACCACGGAATCGGTCATATTGGTCTCGAAATGTTGAGCGTTCAGCGTTTGTCTGAAGTTTATTGCGATCACGCTTCCGCGACAGTCTCCGGAGGGACAACCGTTATAAATGCCTTGAATCCCCTCCGGGAGCTTATCTCTCACGATATTTTCCCTGCTTCTGCCCCAAATGATACCGTGCCCTCCGCCACCGTTGACAAGCGAATAAGGGGTATCATCCGGCAATTCACCATAATTCTTTTCAAGCTCATTTTGGGTGTCGATCAAGGAATAATGCAGGCACAGAAGTGTTTTTTGCCATCGTGCGAGGTTTTCGTTTGCAAACCTATCTCCAAAATGAGAATAAAACTCATCGGCAACCTTGATAAACTTTTCTGCGGTAGCGTCGGTAAGCTCTTTCAGCTTTCCGTCAATCGTCTTTGTGCAATCAAGCGTGAAGATCGGAATGTTGGTCAGATATTTTCCGTTGCTGCACACAAGATACCGACGGTCAACAAGCAGCTTGATCTCGTCCTCAAGATAAGGAAGCGCAACACCAAGCTCAATGCCAATCTCCTGAAGCGTCATCGGGCTGTAATACGCTGCAAGCAAAATATTGCCTTTGATCTTTCGTTTTTGAAAATCACGATACTCGCAGTCGTCTCCCGATTTTGTGCCCCAAAAGTCTATCTCAAAAATATTGGGGCGATAACTCTTTTCACCGTATAATCTTTCCATACTCATACCCTCTCTGATGATTTTTCTCGCACGGAACAGATAGTATTTGACCATTTCCGTGCTTATTTGTAATTTGTTTGCAACTTCGGAGCAGGAGAGGTTTTCGATATAGTATAAAACCGTGGTATCGCGGTATTGCTTTGATAACAAAGACAGTTCCCGGCGGAGCAGATTCAGATCTTCATTTTCGATGATCTCCGAGAGTGCCGAATCCGATTCGTCGGCAATATTTTCGTCAAGTTCTGCGGTTCGATTCGCGTTTTTTGATTTCTTGCGAAGATAATCCATATAGGTGTTCTCCGCGATCTTCCACATAAAGCCGTAAAAACGTTCTTCGTCTTTTAAGTTTTTTGCAGATCTGATGATCTCATAGAAAATATCGCTTGCGAGATACTCTGCTTCATTTACGTTGCCGAGTCTCGTCAGCGCAAAGCCGAAGATCGACTTCATATTCTCGGTTATCAGCTGTTCAAGCTTTATACTGTCCATTTGCTTCTCCATTTCCGTTTTCAGGCGCCTTCATACATACAGTCGCTTTTAAGATAAAACGGTTAAGACGGTTTTTGAGTTTTTCTTAAATAATTATATCATAAAATTCGGAAAGTTTTACAGACAACTTGCTCTAAAAGAATATTTCTGCTAAAATATCAAAAGTTTCTGATTGACGTGCTATGTAAGATTCAATAGTTGTATTGTATTTATGCCGTTTTTCTGCTATAATGGGAACGCAGACACGAAGTAATCAATGCCCGTTAATTTTCGGAGGTAAATATGGATCTGAGAGAAGCGCAAAAAGCCGTATATAAAAACAAAGTCGATAAGGGATTCAACGTGACAGATGTCAACGAAGAGTTTTGCTTGCTGTATGGCGAGGTCGCGGAGGCATATGATGCTTGGCGCAAAAAGAAGAGCGATGTGGGTGAAGAATTAGCCGATATCGCAATTTATCTGATGGGACTGTCCGAAATATTGGGTATAGATCTAGCTGCTGAGATCGAAAACAAGATGAAAATCAATCAAGACCGTAAATACAAAGTTGAAGACGGCGTTTTAAGACGTATATCGGAACGATAAGTGACATAGGTGGATAAATGGAACACTTTATGCTTGATATAAGCAAATTGACGCCCAGCCAGTTATATATAAGTGAAGAAAAACTGTATAAAGTTAATCAATGGTTTCACGGAGATGTAGCTGAAATAGAGCACCCAATTCCGATTAAAAAGTTAGCCGGACGGCTTCTTATAACGGACGGTCATACAAGAACAGTTGCGGCGTGGCTCGCAGGTGCCAGGGAAGTTCCGTGTATCTGGGATACCGACGATATGGATTGGGCGGTGTATGCGGCGGATATAGCAGTGTGCGCAGAAGAAGGAGTGACTACCGTTGAAAAATTAGCCGGGCGTATTGTTTCGGCTGATGATTATAAAGTGCTGTGGAATGATAGGTGTGATTCATTGGAGGATGAATGGTATTATAAGGTCTTACACCAGGGTGACGAACCGATTTTCTTTACGCGCGACCTTCTTCAAATTCCCGATCAGGATATCCGTCCCGCTGACTTGGGTATTGATACCGGAGAATATTTTCAGCTTTTTCATAATGAAATACCCGTTGCCACGGGCTGTATAGAAAAATATTCATATGAGTTTTGGGAAGCGGCAGATATAAAAACATCGAAAGAGTATAGAAATCAGGGATTCGGCTATCAGCTGACTGCGTTTTTAACGAATCGGATCGTCGAAAACGGCAAAACCGCAACTTGCCGTACTTTACCCGGAAACATAGGTATGAACCGTATAATTACTAAGTGCGGATATCAGAAATTATACGACTGACGCCTTCAAAGACATAAAGGAGAAAACTATGGATAGAACAGAAATGATCGATAGATTTTACGGCGCATGCGCCGAAGACACAAGGCTGTCCCGAAGCAGACACGGACAGCTTGAATATCTGACAACCATGAATTATATTCATCAGGCGATTCCAAAAAAAGCAAGCGTTATAGAAGTGGGCGCAGGAACCGGAAGATACTCTGTTGCATTGGCAAAAGAGGGGCATGATGTAACGGCAGTCGAACTGGTAAAGAGTAACATTGATCTTTTGCAGAAAAACAGTAAAGGGCTTAAGAATATTGCATCTTATCAGGGCGATGCGCTTGATTTAAGCCGTTTTCAGGACAATACCTTTGATTTGACGCTTGTGTTAGGTCCTTTGTACCATCTGTATGATGAAACCGATCAGAAAAAGGCTTTGGATGAAGCAATCCGTGTTACAAAGAATGGCGGCACAATTATGGCGGCGTTCTTATCGGTTCACGCTGTTTTGTTCAATAACTATCTCCAGGGCAATTTCCGTGTTGGAATTGCGGAAAACTTTACGGAGGATTATAAGGTAAAACACTTCACCGAGCAGCTTTTTACGGGATTCAATGTCGACGAGTTTGAAGCCTTGTTCAGGAATAAACCGGTTGAATGGATAACTACGGCTGCTACTGACAGCATCCTTGAAACGGCTGAAGAAAGAGCAGATTTTTCAATGTCTGACGAGGATTTCAGCGCTTTTGCAGAGTATCATCTGCATAACTGCGAGAAACGGGAACTGCTTGGCTGCTCCAGCCACCTTCTTTATATTTGCAGAAAAAGAGCAATAGATACGAAATGAAGTCTTTGACCTTCATATACCGTACGACGGCATTCATATATCGAACGACAACTGTTCGCCTGGCGAATAACAAAAGGGGCTTTTGCTATAGCCCCTTTTTTCGATGATTCAGTTTGAGCTAACAGACCGAAATGTTTCAGACTGAAGACAAAGTCATCAGTAAGAGAAAGAGGAGTTCGCGGAGAAAAACGTAGTTTGTCTTCGCTTTGAGGTTTGTTAGTTTTTTATTTTATGGCGAATTTGCGGGTGTGAAATCACTCCCACTCGATTGTAGCCGGTGGTTTTGAGGTGATATCATAAACTATGCGGTTGATTCCCTTAACGTCGTTGACGATACGGCGCGAGACGGCGTCGAGCACGTCATAGGGAATGCGCGACCAGTCGGCGGTCATGAAGTCGCCGGTATTGACGGCGCGCAGTGCGACTGTATAATCGTAGGTGCGGTAGTCGCCCATAACGCCGACCGAGCGCATATCGGTGAGCACTGCGAAGTATTGGTCGGTACGGCGTGTGAGTCCGGCCTTGGCGATCTCATCGCGGAAGATGAAGTCCGCATCCTGGAGGATGGCGACTTTTTCTCTTGTAATTTCGCCGATTATGCGTACAGCAAGTCCCGGACCGGGGAACGGCTGGCGATAGACCATATTTTCGGGCATTCCGAGCTCAAGCCCGACCTTGCGCACCTCATCCTTAAAGAGGTCGCGCAGGGGCTCGATTATTTCTTCAAAATCAACGCAGTCGGGAAGCCCGCCGACGTTGTGATGGCTCTTTATGAGTGCGGCGTCGCCCGTGCCCGATTCGATAACGTCGGGATAGATCGTTCCCTGAACAAGAAAATCAACCTTGCCGATCTTTTTAGCCTCGGCTTCGAACACGCGTATGAATTCTTCGCCTATGATCTTGCGTTTTCGCTCGGGGTCTGACACTCCGGCAAGCTTTGTGAGGAAGCGCTCCGAAGCGTCAACAGCCACAAGATTTATGTCATATTTTCCGCGGAAAAGCGCCTCGACCTCTTTGCCTTCGTTCTTTCTCAGAAGACCGTGGTCGACGAAGATGCAGGTGAGATTTTTGCCGACGGCTTTGTGCAGTAACAATGCGGCAACAGACGAATCTACGCCGCCGGAGAGGGCGCAGAGGACCTTTTTGTTACCGATCTGGTTTTTAAGCTTTTCAATTGCAGTTGAAGTGAAGGACGACATAGTCCATTCGCCGGTGCATTCGCAGACGTTATATATGAAATTGCGGAGCATCGCAAAGCCCTGAACGGTATGGGTGACTTCGGGATGGAACTGAACGGCATAAAGCTTGCGTTCGTGGTTTTCCATGGCGGCGATCGGGCAGTCCTTGCTCGAAGCGGTCACGCGGAATCCCTCAGGGAGCTTGTTTATATAATCAGAATGGCTCATCCAGCATGAGGTCGTCTCGCCGATATCTCTGCAAAACAACAGCGAGCTGCGGTCGACCTTTACATCGACCTTGCCGAATTCGCTGCATCCGGCTTCAACCACTCCGCCAAGGGTATGTGCCATGAGCTGCGCTCCGTAGCAAATGCCGAGAATCGGAATGCCGAGCTCGAAAAGCTCTTTGTCATATGTGACGGCGTTTGCGCCGTACACGCTTTTCGGACCTCCGGTAAGAATGATGCCCTTGTAGCCTGCCGCCTTGATCTCTTCGATGGGTGCGGTGTAGGGACGGATTTCAGAATAGACGTTGTTTTCTCTGACTCTTCGGGCAATGAGCTGGTTATATTGCCCTCCGAAATCCAGTACGAGAATTTTTTCCATACAGTGGCTTGCTCCTAATGGTTACTTATTTATATAAAAAATGGACGCATAAAAGTATAACACAGTATATCACATTGCGCATTGCTTTTCAAGCGGTTAGCGCAAAAAACGGGTATGCAAATGAAGAAATTGAGCGTACATTTGCGCCTCAAACGCATTTACGATAAATTAACGTCAAAAAAGAAATAAGCTTTTATCGTCAAATAAAGCGATAAAAGCTTATTAAAATTAAGGGCTAATCTATATTGTCTTTTTCGCTCCACCTGTATTTCCTCAGCATAGCACTAAAGCAGAGGCAGATAAGAACCCCCGTGACGCCTATCACGGCAAACAGCATTGCGGCGCCCGAACCCTTTTCGCTGCCGAAAAGCATTGCGGCGGTGCTGTCTGCGTTTTGGCTTGCCATAAACGGTTCAAACACATTGTCTACGGCAAAGCCGCCCAAAAGATAGCCGAGCGGTATGGTGAAAAATTGCAGCGTATTGCGGCAGGAATAAACTCTGCCCTGCATGTCGGCGGGGATCTCGCTCCTGAATATAACGTCCATATTGGCGTTCATGATCGGGATCATTATCCAGCCGAGCACTGCGGCGATACACCAGAATGCCGGTCTGTTTGTAAATGCGAGGATGAAGTTTTCCGTACCCATTGAAGCGAGCAGGGTGATGCAGATTACCTTCACTCTGTTTTTTGGCACGGGAAGAGAAGCGGCGATGATACTGCCGACAAGCGTGGCGACGCCGGCGAAAGCGTTTACTGTACCGAGCACTGTTTCGCCGCCGTTATGCCTCGATATGACCATGGCGGGCAGTGCGGCATTGTAAACAGAGGCGACTAAATTTATGCACGCCAAAAACAGTATTAGCTTTGAGATCAAGGGCTTTTGTCTGAGCCATATGAGCCCTTTTTTCGCCGAGGCAAAAAGCGGCTCTTTTGCCG
Source organism: uncultured Ruminococcus sp. (assembly GCA_964630005.1). Lineage (GTDB taxonomy): Bacteria > Bacillota > Clostridia > Oscillospirales > CAG-382 > UBA1206. Next base: position 25,443 of record CAZVSW010000008.1, read on the forward strand.
ATTCTTTTTCACGCGCTTCGGGTATTTTTATAAAAAGCAAAAGCGCCGAGAATGCGATCGCAAAGGTGGCGAGATCGACCGCGATAACTCCGTCGATTCCGACAAACGCGAATAACGCCGAGGCGATTATCGGTGTCAGAATGGAATTGAGCGACTGTGAGAAAGAGCGCAGTCCGCTTGTTTTTTGATAGTGCTCTTTGGGGATGAGCAGTGTGGCGGCAACCTCGCTTGCGGGTTGCTGAACCGTGTTCATGAGCCCGTTCAGCGCATTGACGACATACAGATGCCAGGGTAGCAGGCTGTTTGTTTTTATGAGGATAAGAACAGAAACGGTGCTGAGGGCGGCAATCATATCGCATATCAGCATGGTTCTTCTTTTGTTCCATTTGTCGCTGAGAGCTCCGGCGAATATGCTCATGA
>CAZVSW010000009.1:0-24337 GCA_964630005.1 uncultured Ruminococcus sp.
CAGCAACCGGTACGCTTCAAAGGAATCACGGTTCGCAAGCTCACCGAACTCGCTTCGGGAAATAGGGCTAACGAAAGCTCTATGTGCGAAGTGCTCAGCCAGGTCGGGCTCTGCGCAAGAGATTATATCGACAGGGAAGTCAATTCGACCCTTTCAGGCGGCGAGATCAAGCGAATCGAGATTGCCACTGTACTTGCACATCATTCCCGGCTTACGATATTTGATGAACCTGAAGCGGGCATCGATCTTTGGAGCTTCAGCAATCTCATCGAGGTGTTCAAGCGTATAAGAGTCAACCTGAAGGGTACGCTTATAATCATTTCACATCAGGAGCGAATCCTTCGCATTGCCGACGAGATCGTGCTTGTAGCAGACGGTAAAGTCAAGGATATCGGATCACCTGAAAAAATGCTCGGAGGAATTCTTTCTGCCGGCGACGCACGCCCGGGATGCATAAAACAGGAGGAGCTTTTGAAATGAATGATGTAACAAACGATCTTCTGAGCCTTGTTTCGGATTGGAACGAAGGCTATAAAGGCGCATACAACCTCAGAGTTGACGGGACATGTGCGGGACGGCAGTCCAGTGATAATATAAAGATTTATTCAAAAGAAGACAAGCCCGGTCTTGATATACGTATAGCCGACGGAACAAACGGCGAAACAGTTTCTATTCCCGCGTGTGTAACTCATGGCGACGTTGATGACCTTGTTTATAACGACTTTTTTATCGGCAAAAACAGTGACGTTACAATTGTTGCCGGTTGCGGCGTTCATACCGAAACCGGTGAACCCGCCCGTCATAACGGAATACATCGCTTGTTCCTCGCCGAAGGAGCCAAGGTAAAATACCTTGAAAAGCACGTAGGCACAGGTAAGGGAAGCGGTATAAGATCTATCGACCCGGTGACCGAAGTGTATCTCGGAAAAAATTCAATGCTTGAAATGGATACATCTCAGATAGGCGGGGTTGATAAAAGTCTCAGAACAACTACTGGAGAAGTCGGCGAGGGCGCAAAGCTCATTATCCGCGAGCGCATTCTTACAGAGCATGAACAGTCAGCCGAAACAGAATTTTCCGTCGTGATGACAGGCAAAGATTCCGGCGTTGATATTATCAGCCGCTCTGTCGCGCGCGATGATTCTTATCAGAGATATCATTCTGTAATAACAGGCGACGCACCCTGCACCGGTCACACCGAATGCGATGCGATCATTTCCGAAAACGGAAAGGTCGACGCCGCGCCGGAGCTCAGAGCTCATCATGAAGACGCAGCGCTCATTCATGAGGCGGCGATAGGCAAGATCGCCGGCGAACAGATCATAAAGCTCTGTACCCTTGGTCTTACCGAAAAAGAAGCAGAATCGGCGATCATCGAAGGATTCCTCAGTTGAAGTATCTGTTTTTTGTGCATAGGTTGTTTAATAATAAATACCAATTCAAAGCCCGTTTGAAAGCGGGCTTTAGATTTTTTCGCCGTATTGTAAAAAACTCGGTTTTGCTACTTGACAATTCGAATGTTTTGTATTATAATAACCGTTGCGTCGGGGCGTGGCTCAGTTTGGTAGAGTGCTTGGTTCGGGACCAAGAGGCCGGAGGTTCAAATCCTCTCGCTCCGACCAAGAACGACAATTTTCGTCAGAAGATTGTCGTTTCTTTTTGTTCTCTTCGCTCTTCTCCTAACAGTCGTCGTTTTCGAAGAAAAGAGAGAATGGCTTTACTTCCTAAAGCATTGACAGTAGTCAAGTATTGTGATATACTTTTTTACGTAAAAAATATCTTTTTTGCGTCTGACAGCAAACGGCGGTTATTATGTATGAATTTCTTGAATGGTTAAAAGATAACAAAATCAACATTAACGGTAAATATAAGGAAAAGCGGTGGGGGTCGGTTAAGAAAACAGAAGACGGCGATTGGCATATTCGTATATGCGTTCAATATGATGAATATTTAGAACCGTTTTTATCAAATGAATCTGCCGCCATGCAAGAACTGGTCAAAAAGCGTACAGGTCATGAAGGATGCGGTAGATGTATAGACGGTAAATGTGCTTTTACCGGTTTTGATTTAGTGAATCCTACTGAAGAACAAATTGAGCTTGCAAAAAGGTTAATAATGTTCAGAATTGACGCCATTAAAGACGGACGGATTCCAAAATGCAGCTATATAAAAATATCCAAACGCGGTGAATCAATCGAACCGTGTGCTATACATAAAGTATGCGATCCTAAATGCAAGGCCATGAAAAGATATTAATTATAAAATCAGAACAGGCATATTGACATCGCCGATTTTCTGCGATATGATTCTTTTGAAAACTAATGGAGTGGAAGCTATATGAAAGTTTTGTTTAAGTATTCACTGATATCTGATCTGGTATTTCACGTCTTGGCGCATATGAACGTCAATAATGCTTCAAATCTATATTCGAGCAAATATATTGAATCTTTTGCCCCTCAAAGCAAATCATCTTTATTGGATAAAGTATCAAAGCTTGAGGGATATTACAACGATAATTTTGAGCGTTTGGGAATTATAAATTTTCTACCGATCTACTGTAACAGCCTTGAATCGCTCAAAGAGACTTTTTTATCTTTCGGCAGTTTTTCCAATGAAGATATCGAAAAATTTATAAAGCCATTCGTTGCGATACTTGAGGACGAATTTCAGAAATACGCCGATTTTTGGGAAAGTCAAAATCAAAAGCTTGCCGACAGAAAGAGTGCGTGCGAAAAATACATATCCGACCGTTTGAATGACTATAAGAATATTTTCGATTACTTTGCTAAAAACGCTGACGTATACTTCTCGCTGAGCCTGACCTGTAACGGAAGGGGGATTTATTCTGACGATCGTTTTGCGGCAATCGTTCCGTATACGTCGATGCAACAAGAATTGAGCGATTGCTTTTTTCAGCTTTTTCATGAGTATACGCACCAATTTACAGATAAGCTTCTGAACACAAACATTAACATGACAGACGGTTCGCATGACTTATCTGAAGATCTTGTTATATTGGCAGATTATTTTATTTTTAAGCGAACTGACGAAAATACCGCAACTACTTATCTCAGCTGGGTTGCAAAGAATTCGGGAATGGAAAGCGATATTGATGAAGCTGTATTCTTAGATATGTTTACTGTACCGACAGAATTGATGAACTTGTTGAACCTTGAGCTTGAAAAAATGAATTTTAACTGATTATTATAAAACGAGCGGAGGGGAAGCTTTATGAGTGAAATCGTAAGTAATGAAAAATCATCTGATCTCAGAAAAAGCTTTATAGAATCATTTGTTGATACTTCCACAGAATACTACAAAGAGCTTTCGCTCATGAGACCTACTGATATCGCGCTCAATAGCTTTGTCAGCATGTATTTGTCGGATACGCTCTATTCGAAATACTACAACGCAGTTTCATGTGAAGAAGCCATTCGAATGGTATCTGAAAAAGAAAGCGTATATTCCATGTGGGATATACGTCCAAGTAAAATTGTTTACGACGAATCATATCCATTTCCGCCTGCATTGTGTCCGCATTATCTCGAAGTATATAATAGCGATACTGTTATAAAATGGGACGCTGATGAGCTTACAGCGTTACTGACAAAAGAGCTGCTGGACTATTCTTCTTATGACTGTACCGTATCTCCGATTCCCGAGGATATCTATATTTTTGACGGAAGTTTTAAGTGGTGCGTTATCTTTACGCATAGCCCGACTACATTAAATGGCAATAAACGGCTTTGCTACGCCTGTATTAAAAATGCATGATATATGGAATCCGTGGCACGGATGTATTAAATGCAGTGAAGGCTGCCAACACTGCTATATGTATTTTCTCGATCTTATGCGCGATAAGAGCGGCGCTGACATTTACAAAACAAAAGCAGGCTTTTCTTATCCGCTCCAAAAGCTTCGGGACGGCAGCTATAAAGTTAAAAGCGGAGAAATGATACGGGTCTGCATGACTTCCGACTTCTTTCTGGAAGAAGCTGACGCATGGAGGGGCGAAGCATGGGATATTATGCGCCGACGCCCTGATGTTAAGTTCTTTTTATTGACCAAGCGCCCTCAGCGCGTGTCTGACTGTCTGCCTCCTGACTGGGGCGACGGCTGGGACAACATAATGTTCAACGTCACCTGCGAAAATCAGCGCAGAACTGATGAAAGAATTCCGATCCTGAAAAGTCTGCCGTTTAAACACAAAGGGATAATGTGCGCTCCGTTTATCGGCGCAGTGAGTATAGAAAAATACCTTGGCGACGGGCAGATAGAACAGGTGATATGCGGCGGAGAGAATTATGACGGCGCGAGACCCTGCAATTTCGACTGGGTAAAATCGCTCAGGGATGAATGTGTGGCGCATGATATTACTTTTTGCTTCACAGAAACCGGCTCGGCTTTTATAAAAGACGGCAAACTGTATCGTATTCCTAAAAAATCTGTCCAAAGCGAAATGGCGTATAAATCCGGTGTGAATTACGCCGGGAAGCCGATGGAATGGAATCTGACGGATATATACGGTTTTGCGCTTCCGCCCGAAAGCTTGTATAAACCGCATTACGGCAAAAGATGCGAACAATGCGGCGGCAGACTTATTTGTAACGGCTGCGCCGATTGCAAAAAATGCGGAAATGAGCGATATTAAAAAAAGATCCACGGTAATATCATGGATCTTTTTTTTGCTCATTCATGGCGTATTTTAATCAAAAGCGCCAATCCTTCCTTCACAGAAACTTTTGCGGTACATCCCGGAAGAACCTCGTTGCTTATGCCGTATTGATAATCGCATGATATTTCGGCGTCTTCAAGCGGATATTTTGCGTCCTCGATATCGATTCCTTTTGCCTTTCCGCTTATATTCAGAAGCGAAAAAAACGGGTATGAATCATTTATCAGAGCTTTTTCTGCCGAAACTATTTCCATTTCCGAATGGTCGTCTATGATCATAGCTTTTTTATTGTTATCGTGCAGCATGAGCAATATCGATATATTTCCGAGAGTATGATCGAGCCTTGCTCCGACAACACCGATCAAAACAAAGCTTTCAAAGCCTCGTTTAAGCGCTTCTTTAGCGGCAAACACCGTATCGGTATCGTCCTTTTCGCAGGGAAGTACAATCGTTTCAACGTCAAGATGAGGGTTCTGGTGAGAATCAAAATCCCCGATGATCAGGTCGGGCTTTACGCCGAGCCTATCCATGTGCTTAAGACCGCTGTCGCAAAAAATATAATAATCGTTTTCACGATCAAGGTAACTGATTATATCGGAATAATTATTTATAGCGGCGCCGCCTATTATAACGCATCTTTTCATTTCTTACATCTCCTTTTTACTGCTCCTATAATAACACAAACAAGCATTGTAATCAACATATCAGGAAGAGTGTTTCCGATAATCATATCAGTTTTCATAAGCAGACGGTAAGAGACAAAGCCGACTACCCAGACGCAGAGGTTTGTGATATCAAACCGACCCGGATTTTGTTCCATTTTGAGGATAAAGAAATCTGCAATCTGAATGGCTGTCATCGGCGCAAACACCGAACCGATAAGATATAAGAAATCCGTAATATCGTCCATCGGAAAAACCATAGAACCGATTACGCCGATTATAGCTACTATAACAGCTATCCATTTGCCCTTGATCTTTGAAGAAACAGATTCACTTGAAATACCGGCGGAGTATGCGTCAAGAAAGGTTGTTGTAACGGTGGAAAACACTATTATCAACAGCCCGGCAATTCCAAGACCGGCTTTGATCGTTATCTGTGATATATCAAATTCTCCGGTGAATATTGCGGCGCTCATACCGATGATGTACATCCATGTGCTTATGACCGAATACGTCGCCGCACTTACGGCAGTCGCTGCGACCGGTTTTTCAGCTTCGCGTGTATAATCGCTTATTAACGGTAACCATGAAAGCGGCATGGCCACAGATAATTCTACTGCCGCTCCAAACGATATGCTTTCGCCAAAATCCGTATTAACGTGTTCTCCTCCGAATATAATGAAACTCAGTACAATCGTTAGTATGAACAACGCCGCCATTGCTATCGAATTGATCTTGCCAAGGTTTTTTATACCTATCATTATCCACAATATAATAAGTCCGCCAATGACGATGCACCATATCCGATTTCCGATATTCCATACGCCATTTGCGGAGATGGCGCCGTCGTATATCATTATCGCCGTCCAACCTGCGAGCTGTATAATGTTGAGAAGCGAGAAAAACAGTCCGCCTTTTTCTCCAAAGCTGATCTTTGCGGCTTCCATCGAGCTCCTGCGAAGCTTGCCGCCGATAAGACCGGAAAAGAACAACATGAAAAAACCGATAATATGTCCGATAACTATCGCGGATAAGCCCTTCAAAAATCCCAAAGGCGCTATGTATGTACCGGTTAGAATCTCGGCAATTGAAACGGCTGCACCGAACCAAATAAGTCCGTTTTCAAACAGATTTGTGCGTTTTTCTTTCATTTCAGCATTCCGTCTCCTTCGCGAATTCACAATCGAGCATAAATGCGTGATTCATAGGACCTGAGCCTCTGCCAAGGTCAAGCATAGCTCCAAGAGCTCCCGAAATATAGCTTTTAGCTCGTTGTATTGCTTCTGCCAAGCAAAAGCCTTTGGCAAGATTGGCGACAATGGCAGAAGAAAGCGTGCACCCTGTGCCGTGTGTATTGTCGGTGTTTATGCGCTTACCTTCAAAGACACTGTGTTTTCCGTTTGAATATAAAAGATCGTTGGCGTCGTTTACACTGTGTCCGCCCTTTATAAGAACGGATGTATTGTAAGTATCTCCGATTATTCTTGAGGCCGTATACATATCTTTGTCCGAGCTTATCTTCATGTCGGCAAGGATCTCGCTTTCCGGGATGTTGGGCGTGACGAGCGTGGAAATAGGGAATAGCTCTTTTGTGAGAATTTCTATTGCTTCGGTCTTTATAAGAGCCGATCCGCTTGTAGCGATCATCACCGGATCAACAACTATATTTTTTGCTTTATAATGACGAAGGCGCTCTGCAATAGTTTTGATAAGCTCCGCAGAGGATACCATTCCGATTTTTACGGCGTCCGGATAAATATCTTCAAAAACTGCGTCAATTTGCTGTTTCAGGAATTGCGGAGTGACCTCCGATATGGCTCTGACTCCGGTCGTGTTTTGCGCTGTGAGCGCAGTGATCGCGCTCATAGCATAAACACCGTTCATTGTCATTGTTTTGATATCTGCTTGAATACCGGCGCCTCCGCAGGAATCGCTTCCTGCGATTGATAATGCTTTTTTCATGTTGATTCTCCTTTTTTTGCATTACTTTTGTTAAGCGACGCGAGCATGAGAGAAAATTCTTATGCTCAAAGTGGTGCCCCCGATTGCCGCTTTGTTTTATTTGATTTGTGAAGCAAAGCTCCAAAAGCTTTTTGCGTTTGTATAGTCTGCGATATAACAGTCGGCTATCGCCTTTAGTTTATCTTCATTATTCTCGTGGACGTCATACACCGCTACGATAGTAAATCCATCGCTTTTAGCGGTTTTTGCCGCGTATAGCGCGTCCTCAAAGACTACCGTATTGGTTCTGTCAGTGCCAAGCGCCTTCAGTGCTTCACGGTATATAAACGGCTCGTCTTTTCCGTGCCCAACCGAATTGCAGGTGAAAATTTCGGAAAAATAGTTGAGCACACCGCATCTCTCAAGAGCCGCTTCAATGAACGGTCTGTCCGTAGCGATTGCAATGCACATTTTCACACCGTTTTCGTGAAGCCTTTGCAAAAGGTCCAAAACGCCGTGTTTGAGCAGCGCCTCATGGGAATAATAGTTCTCTATCATGGCATTGACGCCATGCATTATTTCATCTACGGAAAGAGGCACACTGTATTCGCTTATATAGTATTCAGCCGCCTGCCGAAGACTCATGCTCTTGAAAGTTTCGTTTAGATTTTCTTTCGGAGTAAATCCAAGACTTTTCAGATAGTCCTCACCGAGCGTATCCCATATTTCCATAGAATCGAGTAACGTGCCGTCAACGTCAAAAATCGCGCCTTTTAACATATACCAAGTTCCCTCGCTCTCTCTTTTAGTTCGAATGCCGCCCGCTTCGGATCATCTGCTTTCATAATGGCAGAAACTACGCAGATTCCGGAAATCGGGATTCCCTCAAGAATATTAATGTTATTCTTATTAAGTCCGCCGATAGCATTGACAGGAATGGGAACGGAGTTACAAATCGCTCGCAGAGTATCAGTAGAAGTAAGAACTGTTTTCACTTTTGTCGTCGTAGGATAGATCGCCCCCACTCCAACGTAATCCGCGCCTTGCTCATATGCTTCTTTTGACCACGAAACTGTCTTTGCCGTTGCGCCGACGATCTTTTTTTCGCCCATGAGTTTTCTTGCTATTGAAACGGGGATGTCGCTTGCTCCAACATGAACACCCTCCGCATTAATGGCAAGAGCCACGTCAACGCGGTCGTCAATAATTAACGGTACGCTATAGCGCATGGCAATGGTGTGAACCTTTTCGGCGAGGTCGATATATTCTTTTGTGCTTTTTTCTTTTTCACGAAGCTGAAGAAGAGTTGCTCCGCCTTGCAATGCCTGTTCCACGCGATATAGAAATTCTTCTTCGCTGTAATTTGTGCTGTCGGTAATAAAATATAAACTCGGATCAATTTTTTTCATTTTTCGCCTCACACATACAGATAATCATTCAATACCGGTTGCAGACCTTCCTCTGCGATATCTCTGTACATCTTGTCCAAACTGCGGCTATCATCAATCTCGAATTGCTCGTCGCCCTGAATCTCATCGGATTGTTTGCCGGTATACTTGCTTTCGTGATCACCAATTCCGGTAGATACGCCTGCTGAAACTTTGGTTGCGGCGATTTTTATAATCCCGTTTCGAAATTCTGCGCTCTCGCGGGAAGATACCGTGATTCCCACATAAGGCAAGAAAATACGGTAGGCACACAACACCTGACAAAGCTGTTTTTCGTGAACATCAAGAGGATTGATTTTATCATTGTTAATGATTGGTCTGAGTCTTGGGCAAGAGAGAGACATTTCCGCATGAGGATATTTTCTTTGCAGGTAATATACATGCAACGCGCTTGCCAAGGCATCTTTGCGAAAATCCGAAAGACCGAGCAAGGCAGAGAAGGCAACGCCGCGCATACCGCCGCGAAGCGCACGTTCCTGCGCGTCAAAGCGGTAAGGCCATACACGCTTGTGACCGAGCAAGTGAAGTTGTTCATACCTGTCTGAGTTGTAAGTTTCCTGAAATACCGTTACATAATCCGCACCGCATTCGTGCAGATACTTATATTCGTCCGTGTTGACCGGATAGATTTCAAGACCGACCATGCGGAAATACCTGCTTGCGAGCTTGCAGGCTTCGCCGATATACTTTACATCACTTTCGGTTCTGCTTTCGCCGGTGAGGATCAGTATCTCCTCCATACCGCTGTCAGCAATAACCTTCATCTCTTTTTCGATCTGTTCAATGCTTAGTTTCATACGCTGTATGTGGTTATAGCAGTTAAAGCCGCAATATACGCAGTAATTTTCGCAATAATTAGCTATGTAAAGAGGCGTAAACAAATATACCGTATTGCCAAAGCGCTTGCTTGTTTCAAGTCTTGCCCTCTGTGCCATTTGTTCAAGAAAAGGCTCGGCCGCAGGAGAAATCAGCGCTTTAAAATCTTCAATGGTACACACTTCATGCTCCAAAGCCGCATTTACATTTGATGCTGTGTATTTTAAACAGTCGTAAGAGTTCATATGCGCCATTACATTTGAGCATACATCTGATTCGATCACTTCCATTCCTTGCAAATATTCCATATGGTTTTTTCTACAAGAGGGATCGTTTTCAAGCCGGTGCTTCTTTGCAAGCGCCTTGGGAGAGATATATTCAGAATCGACAAAAAATTGGTTTTCCATAAGCCGCCCTCTATTAATCGCGAAGAAATCCTGTCAGCGGATCGGAAGCCGATGCACCGCGGGTGAGTACACGTCCAAGCCCTGCAAGGTATGCCTTTCGACCTGCTTCTATAGCGTTCCTGAAGGCAGAAGCCATCATTGGAAGATCACCGGCTGTAGCAAGTGCGGTATTTGCCATGATAGCGGCAGCGCCCATCTCCATTGCTTCACAAGCCTGTGAAGGCTTGCCGATGCCAGCGTCAACGATGATCGGAAGATCGATCTCATCAATAAGAATCTGAATAAAATCTTTTGTTGCAAGTCCCTTATTTGAACCAATGGGAGATGCGAGCGGCATAATAGTTGCAGCACCGGCGTTTTGAAGATCACGTGCTACATTGAGATCGGGATACATATAAGGCATGACCACGAATCCCTCTTTTGCGAGGATTTCGGTAGCTTTAATGGTCTCATAGTTATCCGGAAGCAGATATTTTGAATCTCGCATAATCTCAATTTTTACAAAATCACCACAGCCGAGCTCTCTCCCAAGCCTTGCAATACGGACCGCTTCTTCTGCATTTCTTGCGCCGCTCGTGTTAGGCAGCAAGGTGATTCCTTTGGGGATATAATCAAGAATGTTTTCTTGTTCTTTTGTGTTTGCGCGGCGCACTGCAAGGGTGATGATCTCAGCGCCCGCATCCTTGATTGACGCCTCAATGAGTTTCATCGAATATTTTCCCGAACCGAGAATAAACCGAGAGTTGAATTCGTAACCGCCGATTATTAATTTATCGTTGTTCATTCGTTTTTTCTTCTTTCTTAAGTTTCAAATTGTCCTGCTAATATTCTTAATACTGTATGAGCCTGATGTGCGGCGCAGATCATCACACGGGAAGCGACAAGACTTCCCACTTCTGACACATCGCTCACTCCATCGCCGCAGATGTAAAATCGCTCAGATACTCTGCGTGTCTGAATTGTATTGGCGCTGCCCATTCCTGCCATACCTGAAGCGGCGACAAGGTATTTATTGGGCATTTTTTCAAGTACCGCGTTTGTCAGCATCGCCTTGCATTCGGCGTTATCAACGGCTTCGCAAACTATGTCGGCATCCTGCAAAAGCTCTACTGCATTCTCCTCGGTCAGACGGATCGCATGTGTCTCTATCTTAACATACGGTACAATATCCATCAGATTTTCACGCAACGCTTCGGTTTTGTGCATGCCGATCTGATTTATCTTGTATTGCTGACGATTAATATTTGTAATATCAACATTGTCAAAATCAATGAGAATAAGTTTGCCCACACCTGCACGTGCAAGAGCAGTAGCAATGTTAGAGCCAAGTCCTCCAAGACCGCATATTGCCACTGTCGAAGCTGAAAACTTTAACTGTATTTCTTTGCCGTGGCGATGTGACAGCGCTCTGAACCATTCTTCTTTTGTTGGTATCAGATCAACCACCTCCAACGAAGCTAACCACTTCAATAACGTCTCCATCCGCTAAAGTAGTTTCTGCGTACTTCGATTTGGTTACAATATTTCCGTTGCGTTCTACCGCGATGCGTTCAGGATTATAGTTTGTAGTTCCAAGATAATCCGCAAGAGACTTGCCCGAAATATCCAGCTCTTCGCCATTGACTTTAACCATAGAGATACCTCCAAAAAAATAAAAACAGAAGTTACCGATCCGGTAACTTCCTAAAGCGTTTTTACAAATACATTCGTATAAGATTCCTACGTTGGCATTATCCAAATCAGGTACATCGGTCGAAGGTCATACCTTCCTCTCAGCCTGTCATACAAGCTCCCGTCTATTTATTTACGGCACTATTATATACCATCGAGTGCGGTTTTTCAATAGCTTTCAGAAATTTCTTTTTATTTTTTGAAAAACCATATTTACATTTTCTGCGATTGACATGCAGTGTCATTCGTGGTATAATACTTGAAAAGACTCTCGCGTATAAGCCTTAGGTGATTTAATGTGTAATTATATTGTAAAACGCTTTATCGGCGATCAAAATCCCGCAGATCCGGACGTGAAAAAGCGTTGCGGAAGCTTTGCGAGCATTACCGGAATAATTCTTAACATAATGCTTTTTGCCGGGAAATTTATTGTCGGTACGTTGTTTGGCAGCGTGTCTGTGACTGCTGACGCTATCAACAATCTTTCGGATGCCGCATCGTCTTTAATCTCGTTAGTCAGCTTCAAGATCTCTGCCAAACCGGCAGATCGCGACCATCCTTACGGTCATGAACGCTTTGAATATGTTGCGTCGATGATAGTTTCCTTTATCATTCTGATAATCGGGTTTGAATTGTTGAGTGATTCGATCGATAAGATAATTCACCCGTCTGATATCGAATTCAGCTTCTTAACGGTGATTGTACTTTCAGTTTCAATTGCGGGCAAGCTTTTCCTTTATTTTTTCTATAAAGCTGTCGGCAAGGCTGTTGCTTCGCCGGTGATGACTGCTTCCTCGGCGGATAGCATTTCAGACGTTGCGGCGACGTCCGCTGTACTTCTCGCCTTGATCATCTCGAGGCTTGTTCATATCAATCTTGACGGCTATATCGGCGCTGCCGTAGCGGTGTTCATATTTATTTCGGGGCTCAAAATTCTTAACGAGAACAAGAATCACATAATCGGCACGGCGCCTGATCCTGAAATAGTCAAGTCGATCATCGAAGAAGCCAGATCTCATCCGGAAGTGCTTGGCGTACATGATATTATGATCCATAATTACGGTACGAGCAGATGCTTCGCAACATTTCACGCAGAAGTCGATGGCAGGGAGAACATTTTTAAGACCCACGACGTGATCGACAATATCGAACGTGATATTTATACCAAGTACGGCGCAAAATGCAACATACATATGGATCCCATCGAAACCGATAACGGGCTTATAAACGAACTGCGCGAAGAAGTGTATGAGATTGTGCAGGGAATTGACCCAAAGCTTTCGGTTCACGACTTTCGTTTCGTTCCCGGAGTAACTCATACAAATCTGATATTTGACGTTTTCGTTCCGTTCGAGGTAAATATCAGCGACGAGGATCTGAAAAAACAAATCAACGACAAAATAAAAAATGTCTCAACGGCGTATCAGACCGTTATAACTTTTGACAGAGGTTAGATTAATGCTTCAAAAAATCAAAGATCTTTTTATCAATCATTCTGCTTGTTTCCGCAAATTCTGGGTTTATCAGTTTGTTATTTCACTGCTGGGGGTGATGGTTACACTGCCTCTTTCTCTGTTTGTATCAAATCATCCCGAATACGATGTATTTCCTTATATAATTGCAGTTGTATTTTGCGGCGGAATGTTCTGCTTCCTTGTATACGATATCATGTATAACCTCGGAGCTAAGGACTATATCCGCGTACAGGCAAAAAAAGCCGCTTTTGAGCCGCTCAAGGGGCTGAAGATATGTCTCGTCGCTTACATTCCGACGTTTTTCATCGCTATACTCGATGCGATATTTGCGCTATTTCAGTGGGGAAGTGCTTTTACCATTACGCACGTGACTCTTAACGTCTTCATACATGCGCAGTATTCGGGCTTTATGTTCCTCCTTCCGGATTCGCTTGGAGTTATCGGCGATATAGTTGCTGTGATTTTTGCACCGTTCTTTGGATTTTTGGGATACTATCTTGCCGTACACGATAAATCGATACGCGGCTTGCTTGGCATCAAGATAAAAAGAAATAAGGAATAGCTTAAACGTCATCTCGCATATATTTATGTGAGGTGATATTACTTGAAAGAATATACGAATTGCCGCATAAGCTTTGCGGTCTCATTGCTTATTATACTGATTCTTGCGGCATTTTTCATTGTGGCTTCGCTGGTCTCGTCAACCGGTTATTCACAGCGTGTTTATGCAATGAACAGCGAACGCATAATGGGCGTTTTTAAAACTAATCCCAAAACTTCGCTTACGATCATCATCGATCCGGGACATGGCGGCGAAGATCCCGGAGCTGTTGCTTCCGATGTTTTGGAAAAGGATATCAATTTGGCGGTCGCGCTGAAAATAAAAGAATTCGCCGCGCTTTCAGATCTTGATATTGTGATGACGCGGACTGACGACAGAATGCTTTATAATTCGGGCGAGGAATCGAGAAAAAAGTTTTATGATCTTTATAATCGCCTTAAATTTGCCGAAACATATCCTGAATCGATATTTATAAGTATTCACCAGAATAAGTTTCCTCAGGAAAACTGTAGGGGGCTTCAGGTCTTCTATGGTCTTATGAACGAAAAAAGCATTCTCCTTGCCGATTCGATTCAAAAATCCACCCTGATGGTCTTGTCGGATAATCATCGCGTTTCAAAACCCGGAAGAAATATTTACTTATTGGAAAATTGCCAAGTGCCGTCAGTGATAATTGAATGCGGATTTATTTCAAACGCCGAAGAAGCAAGGATGCTTACCGATGAAGACTATACTGATAAGCTTGCTTTTTCGATATACTGTGGAATAGTTGCGTATTTGGAGGATTTAAAACTTGAAAGTTAATTATGTATGTTCAAACTGCGCGAGCGTTTTTACCAAATGGTTTGGAAAGTGTCCCGAATGCGGCGAATGGAATACGCTGGAAGAATCGGCTGTTTTGACCGAGGATAAGAGCGCGAAAAAATCCAAGGCGGTCAAAACTTTTTTGACGCCCTCCGTTTCAAAGGCTCAACGCATAAGTGACATAACATTTCAGTCTCACATACGCTTTTCCACCGGATTAAATGAGTTTGACAGAGTTCTCGGCGGCGGTGTTGTGCAGGGCTCTGCGGTTTTGCTTTCGGGTGAACCTGGCATCGGAAAATCAACTCTGCTGCTACAAATATGCGATAAGATCGGAGAATTCGGCAAAATTCTCTACATAAGCGGCGAAGAATCGTCTTCACAGATCAAACTTCGTGCACAGCGTCTTGGCGTAAACAGCGATAACCTTTACGTACTGTCTGAAACTAATATAAACAAGGCCATTCCGGAGGCGGAAGGCTGCGCTCCCGATCTTGTGATCTTTGACTCCGTGCAAACCATGTATGATGACGAATTGCAACCGTCCCCAGGCAGCATTACTCAGGTCAAGCAAACCGCGATGATGTTCATCCGCTCTGCAAAAGAAAATAACTATTCGGTTATATTTGTCGGGCATGTGAATAAAGACGGTGCGATCGCAGGACCAAAGGTACTTGAGCATCTGGTCGACGCTGTATTGTATTTCGAAGGTGACAAACAGCATTCATATCGAATCATAAGAGCAGAAAAAAATCGATTTGGCTCTACTAACGAGATCGGCGTATTCGAGATGGGAGACGAGGGACTTATTGAAGTCGAAAACCCGTCCGAAGCTCTGCTGTCACAGCGTCCGTCGTCAGTTCCCGGTAATTGCGCTGTTTGCATCATGGAGGGAACTCGTCCGATTCTTTCAGAGGTACAAGCCCTGGCTACCCAAACTTCGTTTCCAGTACCGCGGCGTGTCACCAACGGATATGACTACAACAGACTCAATATGATCTTAGCAGTTCTTGAAAAACGCATGGGACTGCGGTTTTCTGCAAGCGACGTTTATATTAACGTTATCGGCGGACTCAGACTTGAAGAGCCGTCGTGCGATTTAGCCGTCGCGATGGCGCTTATATCATCGATCAAAGAACTGCCCATGCCCGAGGATCTGATCGCTATAGGCGAGATCGGACTTTCCGGAGAATGTCGTAGCGTCAGCCACAGCGAGCTCAGAATAAACGAGGCAAAACGCCTTGGATTTCAGACGATAGCGTTGCCGTATTCGCTCATACCGAAGTTAAAGAACAAATATAAGGATGTAAATTTAGTTCCTATCCGCTCGCTTTTTGATGCGATAAACTTGCTTAAATAAATTAAGATATAATGCATATGCAGAATAATGAATAATAAAATAAAAGTGCTGATTTCAAAAATATTGCCGCATAGCATCAGAGATGAGTTAGTCAGGCTCGGGTATAGCACAATTGAAGTCAGACCAAGTGAAAATCTAACCACGGAATTGAGATTCCATCCGGATATGCTATGTTTTAAGTTGCCAAACGGTGTATGGCTGAGCGAAGCGAACTCGATAAAACTTGGTAACGCATATCCGGATGATTGCGTTTTTAATTGCGCGACGATCGGAAGAACGCTTGTATTTGGTAACGAATATATAGCGCAAGCTCATGGACATTTATTTGAACGCGCTGTTCATGTGAAGCAAGGCTATGTCAAGTGCTCGACGATTGTACTTGACGATAGCTCGCTGATTACAAGCGATCCGTCGATCAGCAATGCGCTGAAAGATTCTTTTGAAGTTTTGAAAGTTACTAATGATAAAATACTTCTGAACGGCTATAACTGCGGTTTTATCGGCGGTACATGCGGAGTGCTTGGAAAAATCATTGCATTTACCGGAAAAATTGAAAAACATCCTGATTACAGGAATATCAAAGCATTTGCCCGTGATTTCGGGTTTGATGTCTATAGCTTGTCTGATCAGCCGCTGTATGACTACGGCGGTCTTATTTCTGTTTTTTAATGTTTCTCGCTTCCCTTTATTATATAAAATTGTTATTACATATAATAGCTCGCCAAAAAATCAGAGGATAAAAGCACTGCTCTTATCCTCTTTCCTGATTATTTAGTTGGAACTATTGGAGCTAACTGCAATCTCTTTATCGTGATATTGAGTGCGTTAATACATGTATTTACACAGCGCCTTACCGCGTTCTTAAGCGCGACATCGTCCACATTGGTATCTGTTTTTAAAAGAGTGCGAAGCTCAGTTAAAGCGCTTTGACAATATTGGAGCTTATCTTCGGCAGAAGCGTTTTGATAATCGAACTGTTCCGCTTTTGCAATTATTTCTTTTGCTATGTTATTGAGCTCAAGATAATAATCGGTGTATTCGGGTTTCAGATATGAATATGTCGATTCAATATTATTCATCAGATCGTTCATCGCGGCAATAACAGTTTCTGAACCTCTGTTGAACTTGACCGCCTTTTTGGAAAAGACGCCGGATTTAAGGGCTTCAAAATAGCGCTGTTTGTGATTTACAAGGCTGCCCCAGGAAAACGGGCTCGAACCGCTTGCGCCGGCTTGCTTCGAATAGAATATCTGCTCGATCAGAATAGAAGCAGATGTGCTTTCAAAAGCGCTTACGCCGATCGAATAATAGCACTTGCCGTTTATCGCGGTAATGAAGCCTTTGGCGTTGCTGAGCGGATAGCTTAAATCAGCGCCGTAGCTCATGGAGAATATCTCGTCCATATATCCCTTGTTGACCCAGTCCTGGAAATTCTGATAATTCCAACGGGGTACATTGGGAAAATCGGGATAACATGCAGCTGAGAGATATATATTGCTGTCAATCGCTTTAAGAGCGAAGTAAACTTCCTCAACAAAGCTATTAATTATTTCTTCCCTGTATTTGCACCAATTATTCCACATTGGATGCTCGCTTGTTATAACATGCGGATCGATATTGGTGGAATAAGCCTCTTGGAAGCCTTTGATTATGTCGTCATTATAGCCAAAGTCGCCCCCGTCAGGGTTGGGCTCGCTGAAACGGATATAATCCAGGTGGATGCCGTCTATATCATATCTGGTGATCAGTTCTTTATAAACATCAAGCACGAGATCGCGGCATTCGCGGTCATTGGGATTCATAAAAATGAAATCACCATAGTCACATGGATATCTATCCTTACCATTTCTATCTATACAGCGTTTATCCTTCATCAGATCGACTAAATAGCCGTCTGTACCGATAAAGAAATTCTCGCACCATGCGTGGATTTCGATACCGTATTCATGACCAATACGGCAGAATCCTTCTAAAACGTCATAATCCCCATGAGCGGCGGAATTATGCTTGATTCTTGGATCGTCCGAATAACCAATAGTCTGACCGTTATACCACGTTTCGATATATACAGCATTAATACCGAGTTCGGACATGAGCTCTACGGTAGCTCGGACTTCGCTGTCGTTCTTTTCAGATGATCTGTACCAAACCGAGCGGTTTTCTACAGATGAAGATTCGTACAATGAATATGTTATATCGCCAAGAGCGCTTATCACATCGTTTGAGATAGCAACAGATGCGTCAACATTTCCCTTCTTCAGTTCTTCGTCCGCCTTGCTGTAAAGAGCCTGCGCCTTTTCCAAACGAGGTTCAATGCTCTTATAGTCGATAGCATAAAGCTGTGATTTAGCTTCGTCGAGTCGTTTTTCGATTTCTTCAAGTGCGAACGCCGCCTCGACTGTTTTAAGCGACGGAGACGTCACAAAGGTTACGGTTTTTCTGAATTTGTCGTATGAAACGGACATGCCGATTTTGTACAGTTCTTGCAACCTGATCTGCTGAACACCGTGACCGGAAACGACAAAGCCGTTCTTGGGAATTGTAGAGTTACCGGAAGTGCTGCCGCTGCAAGCTATGCCATTTTCGTCGACAACGATCTCGAAGCCGTAAACGTTCGTACCCGTGGTACTTCCGGCACTGCCGTCATATATTATAAGTTCATCAGCATATCTTGTGGCGTTCATTTTGTCATATTGAAGCACGTAGCTCTGATATGTATGAGCCTCTGTTGCAAGAGACGCTTCTGCATTATTTGCGATATTCAGTGCGTTTTTATATGATTTGGAATTTTTATCAAAGCTCAAAACAAAGCCTCCTATAGGAATATCTGAGTTTCCCTCCTGAGAAACGCTGACTACCCTGCCGTCCAAAATGGTAATCTCAAGTGTTCCCTGCGAGGTTGCGGTAGTTTCGCCATATATCGAGGAAAACAAAACGGTAGAACGCTCGGTTAGAGGTGAATTCACCTCGTCATATTTAAATTGCTTTCCGTCGATCAACACATAAGAATCAGGCGCTTTGGAAGGATTTACCAACATGCCTTTTACGGTATCGCCGATTTTCAATTTCTTTCCTATGTTTAGTGTGTCGCCGGAAAAGACCGCGATATAGCTCTCATCGCTTGGTATTATCAGGCGCTCTTTTTCTTCTGATAAATATATTACTTTATCATCTGAAATGACGGCGCATAGAAAATCACCGTCAAATGCCGGCGTAACAAGTCTGCCGTATTCATTGTTGAATACGCTTAAACCGCTTTTACCGGAATTAGAATTGAAATGCTCGTCATCTAAAATGTAAAGCTCGTTACTGATTGATACAGCGGGTCTGTCCGTTATATTGTTGAGCAGTTCACTCTTTATAAATGTGAGTTTCTGATCTTTTTTATAAAATTCGGTACAGTATGCCAAGTTATATTTACCGCAAAAGAGCAACGAATACGAATCGCTTATATCAGTTCCCTCTTCAGCGATATCGGAAACCGTGTATGACGTAGCGCCGTTCTTTTTAAGAATAAGCGCAACTGCGTTCTGCGGAACTGTATATTTGTCTTTGTTACTGCAAAAATAGATTTTGTCCTCTTCAAAGACCCCATCTTTAGGATAAAGCATATTGATCCTTCTGGAATAAGTCTTATCTGACGGAACGACAGAAGCCAGATCCAACGGCTCAAACTCCGGCGAAGTGTAATTCTCAACATCAATCACCGTTCCGACTTTGAATGAAATATCATTTGCTTCAATGACGGAATTGGGAATATCCAGCAAGAATCCGTTTAACGGTATAGGAGCTATCAGCCCTTCCGATGAATAGATCTTGCTGACGGAATATGTGCCCTCATTGTTTAGTTTTACTCCTATACAGCTACGGTCTTTGCCGACCGTAGCTGTAAGAATGTAATCGTTGTTTTTGTAATCTCTATTATAAATTCTGACATCGCCGTGCTCCGCATTTTCATAGTCAACTGAAATGCGAACGTTTCCGACAGTAATTACAAGTCCGTCAGCTCCGACGATGCTTTCAGAGACGTCCTGAGAATAGTCAGAGGCAGCTCCGGAATCATCGGAAATTGAATCGTTATGGCAGGAGGTGAACAACAACGCCGCCATCAGGAATGCGAGGAACAATGATGCAGATTTTTTTATCATTACGCTTCTTCTCTTCTCTTTTTTTGGATTCTTGAAATAATATATACTGCAATTATTACAACCAGAACCACTCCGCAGATAATATAGATAAACGACGTAGAACCATCGCCAATGGTTTCAATCTTGAGCTGATTCCAAAGATCGTTGATCATGGTATGCGTCTCTGCGGGGAAATCGTGGAAATAATAAGTATTTATATCAACGCCGGGATAAAGTGTTTCATAATCAGGATAGAGAATATCGAAAGCGTTCGGATGAAGCTCTTGCAGGAATTCCTGATATTCTTCACTTTCGACAACGCCGGTATTAGGCGATGCGTAGCAGATCGTTTCAGCGTTTTGCATAGCTACGTTGGGATCGAGCAAATAGTTAATATAAAGCTCGGCGGCAGCTTTATTTTCACATCCTTTCGGAATGCATATGGAATCTACAAAGACGTTCGTGCCTTCCTTCGGATAGTAAAACGCAAGATCGTTATTATTTTCATACATGCTGAGGAAATCGCCCGCGTAATAAGGCGCTACTGCGGCGGCGCCGCTTTCCATTTTATTGAAGACCTCATCCATTACGTATGCTTTTACAAGTGATTTCTGCTCCAAAAGCTTGTCATAAGCTTTCTGCCAGCTTGCTTTATCCGTGAGATTGACGTCAATGCCCTCATAAAACTGTGCAATTGCGAAGGCGTCTCTCGGATTGTTGAACATAAGGATGTTTCCGGAGTATTTTTCGTCCCAGAGCAAGCCCCAGCTATCGGGTGTACCGTCAACCATTGTTTTGTTATAAATAACACCGACCACGCCTACGTTATAAGGCACGCTGTATTCATCATCGGCATCAAAATAGAGACCTCTGTACTGCTCGTCGATATATTTATAGTTAGGAATATTCGTAAAATCCAGCTTTTCAAGCCTGTCTTCGGCAATTAAGCGCTGAATCATATAATCCGACGGGATTATAATATCATAAGACGCACCGCCGCTGACAATTTTGGCATACATATCCTCGTTACTGGTATAGTTTGTATAATTGACCTTGATACCAGTCAACTTAGTGAACTCTTTGTTCACATTAACAGAACCCTCGCTTCCGTCTGATATATACTCGCCCCAGTTATAAACGTTGAGCGTAATACCAGCGTAAGCTGAGTAATCGATGGCGGAAGTTTCGGGGGTAACCTCGAAGCCTTCGTCAGTATCAGCAGGAGTGCAGCCTGCTGTGAGGATCACCATCGCAACCGTGATCGAAGCGATGATAAAAGCAAAGATTTTTTTAGACAACTTTCTATCTCCCTTTTGTTTTATATTTTCTTACGGCGTTTTTTTGCATTGTCGGACGATGCAAAATTTCGTATAAGAAGCAGAATGAGGATCACCACGAAAATGATTGAGCAGAGTGCGTTCATATCGGGCGTAACGCGCTTTTTTGTCTGCGCGTAAATGTAAATCGGCAGCGTCTGAAAAGAGTTGCCCGCTGCAAAGTAGCTGATTACAAAATCATCAAGAGAGAGTGTGAACGCCATCAGCATACCGGTGGCGATTCCCGGAATGATCTCGTGGATCTCAACCTTAAAAAACGCCTGAATAGGTGTGCATCCAAGATCCATTGCGGCTTCCGGAAGGCTCTTGTTCATCTGTTTGAGTCTTGGAAGAACATTTAAAATCACATAAGGAATGTTGAATGTTACATGAGCGATGAGCAGCGTCCAAAATCCCAAAATCCCTCTGTGCATGAGAGTGCCCGTAAAGGCAAACAACAGCATGAGGGAGACGCCGGTCACGATATCCGGATTCATCATCGGAATATTTGTGACGTTCATCATCAGTCCTTTGAGGTACTTGTTTTTCATCGCGTGGATGCCGACCGCCGCCGCAGTTCCGATAGCGGTAGCCAAAAGCGATGAGCTGACGGCGAGAATAAGGGTGTTTATAAGTGAATTGATGGTTTCCTCCTGAGCGAAAAGCTCTTTGTACCATTTAAGAGAAAAACCGGAAAAAACAGACATGCTGTTTGACTCATTGAAAGAAAAGAAGATAAGAACGATAATGGGAGCATACAGAAGTATGAAAATTATCGTCATATATATTTTGCTGCCTATTTTCATACTACGATACCTCCGGAAGCGTCATCGTCAGTAAACTTGTTCATGACAGCCATGCATATAAATATCAGAATCATAAGAACGAGCGATATGGCAGAGCCGTAGTTATATGATGCATTTGCTTTGAACTGCGTTTCGATTATATCGCCTATAAGCACAAAATCGGTAGGTCCGAGCTGTTGGGAGATATAAAACGTACTGACAGACGGAACAAAAACCATGGTGATTCCCGATACGACGCCGGGTATGCTGAGCGGCATTATCACTTTGCGCATTACGTCGAGCTTGTTGCAGCCAAGATCGTCAGCCGCCTCGATATAGCTTCTGTCGATCTTGCTCATGACAGTATATATCGGCAGGATCATGTAAGGCAGAAATTTATATACCATACCGAAAATAACTGCCACAGAAGTATATATAAGCTTGACAGGACCTATACCGATCGCACCGAGCATGGTATTGATGAGTCCGTTATCTTCGAGCAAAAACGAAAGTGCGTATGTTCTGAGCAGAAAATTCATCCACATCGGAAGCATAAACAGCATTATGAGCGAATTCTGCTTTTTGACCGGAGCTCTCGAAACAAAATACGCAAGAGGATATGCGATCAAAAGGCAAATAAGCGTAGCAATGAACGCGAATGCAAGCGAGAGGAAAAACACACGTGAAGAACCGTCATTAAACAGTTTGGAAAAGTTGTCAAGAGTGAAATTGTGATCCTTATCCGTAAATGCATATACAAACACAAAAACAAGCGGAGCAACAATAAAAAGCACTGACCAAACAATATAGGGAGCGGCAATGAGACGCGAAAGTAATGTTTTTTTTGTGTTCATCACTGCGCCTCTGTATTTTCTGACAGCTGATCAAGCTCGTCGCTGAATGAGCTGTAATCGCCGAACTTTCCGGAATATTCGCTTTTCTTCATAACGTGGATCGCATCAGGTTCGATCTTCAAGCCAATACGGCTGCCGACGCTTTGAAATTCTGTCGACTGGATCATCCATTTGAAATTGCCTATGTCGACAATGATCTCAAAATGAACGCCCTTGAAGGTAACGCTCGTCACTACACCCGCAAGCATTCCCTCTTCGGCAGGAACTACGTCAACATCCTCGGGACGGACAACGACGTCGACCGGTTCGTTTTTTTCAAAACCGGAATCAAGGCAGGTAAAGACATGACCCGAGAAACGTGTTTTATAATCCTCAAGCATGACGCCGTCCAGGATGTTACTTTCGCCGATGAAGTCCGCTACGAAAGCGTTCTGCGGTTCGTTATATATATCAAGAGGCGTTCCGATCTGTTGGATATTGCCGCTGTCCATGACGACGATAGTATCGCTCATCGAAAGCGCTTCTTCCTGATCGTGGGTTACATAAATAAACGTTATGCCCATTTGCTGCTGAATATTTTTAAGCTCGTTTTGCATATCTTTTCTGAGCTTAAGATCAAGCGCGCCGAGCGGCTCGTCAAGAAGCAATACCTTCGGGTTAACTGCAAGCGCTCTTGCGATGGCGACACGCTGTTGCTGTCCGCCGGAAAGCGAAGTTACGTTGCGTTTGTTGAAGCCGGTAAGGTTGACCACTTCGAGCATGTGATTAACGGTGGCTTTGATCTCTTTTTCGCTTTTTTTCTGAATTCTGAGCCCGAATGCAACATTTTCATAAACATTCAGATGCGGAAAAAGAGCATATTTCTGGAAAATTGTATTGATAGGACGCTTATAAGCCGGTACGTCGTTTATCACCTTATCGTGAAAAATAACGCTGCCTGTGTCAGGCTCAACAAAACCGCCGATAATACGAAGCGTTGTGGTCTTACCGCAGCCTGAAGGACCGAGTAAAGTCACAAATTCCTTATCTCTAATATCGAGATTAATATGGTTTAAAATCAGCTCGTCATCAAAGCTGACCGAAATGTCCCTGAGACTGAGAAGTATATCGCTCATCCGGGTATTCCTTTCATAGAGAAAAGTAAAATTTTGTCGCATTGTATGCAAAACTAAATATACAATTTTTCGCCGGGTTTGTCAATAGATTTTGAAAAAATATTTTGACGCCGGGTCCTTAAAGCGTCGCAAAGTTAACAATTAATTAACCACTTCAGCTTTTTAAAATGCTAAAATAAAAACAATCAATTATTTGATATAAGTTAGGAGTTACTAAAATGCTTTCAAAAACCTCTGAAGTCTTTGCGTCGAGCCTGACGCTTAAGTGCGATGAAAGCTCTACGTTCAGTATATATCGTGATTATTTCATTTCCTTTTA
>CAZVSW010000010.1:0-24181 GCA_964630005.1 uncultured Ruminococcus sp.
CTCCGCGCGTTTTCCCCTGTTAGACCTCTTTCTTTAAGAGGTGTCGCTTCGCGACAGATTTTAATTATTATTCCGTCTATCGGAAGAAAGGGGGGATTCAGGGGGGAAAACATCAGGTTTTCCGCCCCTGAGTACAATAAATCAAAGAAACCGGGCGAAGCCCGTGTTTCACAGACAGATTGCGCGAAGTCTGCACGTAATTCTATTTCGTACATAGCAAGCAATCTGTCGGGAAAACATCAGGTTTTCCGCCCCTGAGTACAATAAATCAAAGAAACCGGGCGCAGCCCGTGTTTCATAGACAGATTGCGCGAATTCTGCACGTAATTCTATTTTGCACTCAGCAAGCAATCTGTGTCGCTTCACGACGGATTTAAATGAAGCGTTGCTTCGCAACATGAAGCGCTAGCTTTGCTCGCATGAAGCTCCTGCTACGCAGGAAATGAAGCAAAATTTGCCACTCACGCCCGCAGGCATTTCACTTGGCGAAGCCGTATTTCACGCGCGAAGCGCATTTCACTTGCCTTTAGTGCAAATTTCATTGAAAAGACACAATGACGGAGCTGTAGCAAAAGTCAAAAAGCTACAGCTCCGTCATTTTTTATGCGCAAAGTGCGTTTTATTTTTCTGAATATTCCACAGGCGAAACATACTGCAGATCCGAAGGGACAGACGTGCCGCGTTTTACCGTGAACTCGCCGGCTTCAAAACGCTCCGAAAAGCTTTGAAACTCGTCGATGGTATAGTTTTCAAATCTGAAAGCGCCGGTATAGGTCGGGATGCCGACCGCGCCATGGCTGTATCTATAAAGCACGCTGCTACCGGCAAAGCCATCGCGCCAGCCGTTATTTTCAAAAAATCCGTCCAGCTCGGCCGAAAGTACGGTGGAATAATTCTTGATCGCCGCAGTTGTAAACCGTTCCGATTCGCCTGCCTGATCCATCTCGCCGCCTATCAGGAATTTCTTTGTGACATTCGCCGCCTGAACCGCCGATTTATAGATATTTCCTCCGCAGACAAAAACCATGCTACACCCCGACATAAACATATCGCGCGCGATAGCCTGCGCCTCATCAGACGCTTCGTCTGCGCCGGTAAAGAAATAAGTCACTTCGATCTCGTTTCCGTTCGACGCCGCATCAAGCCCTTGCAGAAAACCGTTAAGATAGCGGCGGCTCATCTCGCTTTCTTCGCCGCCCAGGAAGCCGAACTTCGTCCCGCCGTCAGACGCCGCGGCATAGCCCGCAACAAATCCCGCGTCTTCCTCACAAAACATGACCGAGCGCGAATTTCCTACGCTTCCGCTGTAATTCACAAACAAAAACGAAAGCTCGGAAGCCGCCGACATTTTTGAAAGCTCGGCAGAAGCTTTTGAATCGCAGACCGCGATGAGGCAATTCGCTTCAGCCGCCTTGAGCGACGCTTCATAAAAGCCCTCGCTTCCGTCCGAGATATATTCGAAATAAGGTATGCGCTTGGCGTCGCAATACTCCTTCACGGCGGTACGCACTGCCTGCACCTCATATCTGTCCTCCGCACCGGCAGGACCGCCTATAAACGCGAGCCCGCTTTTTTCCTTGGCTTTGCATCCGCAAAGACCGAACACCAGCGCCGAAACAAGTAAAACAGCAATAATTTTTTTCATTTGACACGATCCTCATAAGCGGAAATGATTCCGCCAAGATATTTTCTGAAATCATCGACCGCCGAAGACGGCGATTTTATAAGACAGTCGCCCCCGAAGCAGGCAAGCCAGCCATAAAAATTGGGGCTTACGGCAACTCTGACATTGAATTCGAGCATACCGGGCGACGATCTGACAAATATAGTACCCTCGCCAAAGCGGTCGAGCATGACGCCCGCCAGCCTTTCTTTACAGCAAAGCGTGACCATCAGCTCCTCGCCGGAATACATTCCGAACATGCGCCGGGCATAAAGCGCAGTATCAAAATCGTCAAAAAGCTGTCCGCCGAGACGCCTTTTTTCGGAAGTACAGGCGCTGTCCATCTTATCCACGCGGTAGTGCTTGATCTTATCCGAAGCCGAATCATACGCCACCATATAATAATTTTCGCCGTCCAACACAAAGCTCCACGGACTTACCGTTATGGGTTCGCCGCCGCCGCGATAAACCTTGTTTTTTTGCGCGTCGCGGTCGAAATAGCGAAAGCTCAGCTGACGGTCGGCATTTATCGCGCTGTTGATGGCGTCGACGGTGTAATAGATGCTTTCGTTCATGCTCTTGACGCGGTTGGCAACAAATACCTGCCGCTGAAGCTCGACCGCCTGATATCGGCTGGTCAGCTTTTCAAGCTTTTTGATTAGCTCGCCGCTCTTTTTGCGCGTGATGAATTTCGACGACTGCACGGCGTCGACCAACAGCTTGAGCTCAGGCAGGTCGAACTGACGCTCGCCGATATAATATCCGTCGGAGGTCTTCTCAATATCTACGCCCATGTCGGTAAGCGCTTCGAGATCCGAATATACGCTCTTGCGCTCGGCGGTAATGCCATAGCGTTCAAGCTCTTTTATAATGTCGCTTGCCGTGACGGCGTGTTCCTCGTCGGTGGCTTCGAAGAGGTAGTTATATATTCTGAAAAGCTTCAGCTTATGTCCAACGCTCTTTGGCATGGTTTATTGACCTCCCAATTTTTTATTACGGGGCGACAACGCAAGTATTGTCCCCGTCACCGTTAAGATATTATACCTCCATAGTATGAATATGTCAAGTCGAAAAAGGTCTCGAAGCGTTCGCGCAGAATGAATCCATATGTTTAGGCAAAAAAGTTTCGAAGCGTTAAAAGGACAGTAATATTTGCGAGTATAATTGCAGTTGAATGATTATACTCTGCACGAAAGGACGCACAGATGCTCAGGCTCAGCAACATCAAAAAAATCTACACAACCGGCGACAGCGACGTAACTGCGCTCGACGGAATCAATATTGAATTCCGCCAAAACGAATTCATTTCCATTCTCGGCCCATCCGGATGCGGAAAAACCACACTTCTAAACATTATCGGCGGTCTTGATCAGTATACCTCCGGCGACCTGATCATAAACGGAAAATCCACAAAAAACTTCACCGACGGAGATTGGGACGCGTACCGCAACCGTTCGATCGGCTTTGTCTTTCAAAGCTATAACCTTATCCCGCATCAGACGGTGCTTGCAAACGTTGAGCTTGCGATGACCCTCTCAGGCGTTTCGCGCACCGAACGTGCAAAAAGAGCCAAGGATGCGCTCAAAAAGGTGGGGCTTGAAAATCAGATGAACAAAAAGCCCAACCAGCTTTCCGGCGGTCAGATGCAGCGCGTTGCCATTGCACGCGCGCTTGTCAATAACCCGGATATACTGCTTGCCGACGAACCCACCGGCGCGCTCGACTCGGCGACCAGCATTCAGATCATGGATCTGCTTAAAGAAATCGCCCGCGACCGTCTTGTCGTTATGGTAACGCACAACCCGGAGCTTGCAGAGCAATATTCCACCCGCATTGTCAAGCTGATCGACGGCAAGGTCATAAGCGATTCAGATCCATACACTGCGCCGGTCGAAAAGAATTCCGACAGCAAGAAAAAGAAAAAGCCGTCGATGAATTTCTTCACCGCGCTTTCACTGAGCTTCAACAACCTGATGACGAAAAGGACGCGTACCCTGCTGACCTCCTTCGCAGGCTCGATCGGTATAATAGGCATAGCGCTCATACTTTCCCTCTCATCCGGCGTTTCCGCTTACATCAATACGGTTGAGGAAAACGCGCTTTCGAGCTATCCTATCACCATTCAGAGGATGACGATGGATATGTCCTCCACCCTCGCCTCCATGATGGAAATGAACAGCGAAACGCCCGAAAAATATCCCGACACAAACGTCATTCATACGGGCGACGTCATGAACCGATTCATCACTACCACAATGTCGAGCGTGACCGAAAACGACCTCGCCGCGTTTAAAAAGTACATCGAAAACGAGGGCAGTGAGATCGCTTCGCTGGCAAACGACATAAAATACGGCTATTCGACAACGCTCAACATATATAAATCAACCGCAGACGGCAGTATTTACAAGGTCAACCCAAGCACCGTTTTTGAAAACATCGGCATGGGACACATGAGCGAAATGAGCGGTTCGTCGATGTCCGGAATGTACAGCTCCGCTATGAACGTATGGCGCGAGCTTCTGGATAACGAAGAACTTTTTGACAATCAATACAGCGTTATCGCCGGCAAAAAGCCGACCGCTTATAACGAAGTGGTGCTCGCCGTCGACGAATATAACCGCATAGGCGACTATACGCTCTATGCCCTCGGACTCCTCGACATAGACGAGCTGAAGCAGGCAATGAGCGACGCGATGCAGGGCAAGGAAGTATCCTCGGGAGCAACACGCGACTTTACCTTTGACGAACTGCTCGGACTTGAATTCAAGCTGCTTATAAACAGCGATTATTTCGAAAAGGACGGCGACGTGTGGGCCGACCGTTCAAGCGACAATGAATACATCAAAAAAGCCCTTGACGAAAAAGCCACTACTATCAAGGTAGTAGGCATCGTCCGCCCGACCGACGGCGACACCGTAAACGTCGGCATGGGTTATGTCGGCTATCTCCCCTCGCTCACCCAATACCTTATAAACGAGGTAAATGAGTCCGAGGTCGTCAAAGCGCAAAAAGCCGACCCCGACGTAGATATCTTCACGGGCATAGCCTTCAACCAGGACGAAACCGTGCTGACTATGGAGGACATACAGAAATATATCTCCACCCTCGGCGAAGAAGAAGCCGCAGGCATGAACGGATATATCGAAACAATGCGTTCTTCCGGAATGTCCGACGATCAGATCGTCAGCATGATGGCGGCAAGCATACCGAAGCCCTCTACAGACGCTACATACAGCGGCAACCTCAGCAAGCTCGGCGTCTCTGACCCGGATGACCCTTCGTCGATCAATATCTATGCCAAGGACTTCAAGTCCAAGGAGCGCATCACCGCGCTTATCGACGAATACAACGAAAAGGTCGGCAGTGACAACGCGCTCAAATACACCGACTATATCGGAATGCTCCTCTCCTCCGTGACGATCATCATCAACGCGATCAGCTATGTGCTCATCGCCTTTGTATCGATCTCGCTGGTGGTAAGCTCCATAATGATCGGCATCATCACCTATATTTCCGTGCTTGAACGCACCAAGGAAATCGGTATACTCAGAGCGATCGGCGCTTCCAAGCGCGATATTTCGCGTGTATTCAATGCGGAGACCATCACCATCGGCTTCTGCGCAGGCGCGCTCGGCATCGGCATCTCGCTGCTGCTTACGATTCCGATCAATATCATCATCGAAAACCTTTCCGGCATCGGCGGTCTTTGCTCTCTTCCGCCCCTCGGCGCGGTCATACTCGTTTCGATCAGCGTACTGCTCACCTTTATAGCAGGCCTGATCCCCTCCCGCATTGCGGCTAAGAAAGACCCCGTTGTGGCGCTCAGAACAGAATAGTTTTTAAGATGACGGGGAGGCAACACGCTCCGCGCGTTTCCCCCTGTTAACCCCCTTTCCTCTCGCGCTTATCGCCGCTCCACAAAAAGTGCCCGTCCCCGACGGGCACTTTTTAAACGCTCCACTCGGCGCAAGGAGGAAAAGTAATTTACGGGGAAAAGCGTAGTTTGCCCCTATAAGCGAAGCGCAAGCGACGCCCTCTGCATATAATATTACAGGTGATAAAAATGATCATACATATTGTTAAAGAGGGCGAGACCCTCACCGGAATAGCAGATGATTACGGTGTGAGCCGCGGCTGGCTTGCAGAAATAAACGGACTTCCCGAGCCGATATGCCTCTCTGTCGGTCAGGCGCTGGCGGTCGTATTCCCGCTCGTTACTCATCAGGTTCAAAGCGGCGAATCGCTTTTTTCAATTGCTTCGCAATACTCCGTCAGTGTTAACGAGCTATATAAAAACAATCTGCGCCTGCGCGGACAGCCGGATATACGCCCCGGCGAATCGCTCGTGATCAAGATCGACAAGACGCCGTTCGGCGGCAAAACCATCGGGGGCTATGCCTATCCGACCATCAGCACGCCCGTACTCAATACCGCACTGCCGTTCATGAACTATCTGATTCCGTTTACGTACGGTTTTACGCGTGAAGGCGCGCTGATACCGCCCGACGACGCACTGCTCAGGGAACGCGCCCCCGTATACGGCACAAATACGCTTCTCCACCTTTCCACCCTTACGGAAAGCGGACTGTTTTCAACCGAAAACGGTACATATCTGATGGAACACCGCGAGCTATGGAGCGTACTTTTGGAAAACATCTTAGCCGCCCTCAGAAAGAACGGCTTTTCGGGGCTTGACATAGATTTTGAATACCTCGGCAAGAAAAACGCCGCCGCGTACGTGGAATTTGTGGCGTATATGCGCGAAAATCTGAACCGCGAAGGCTATACGGTCACCGTAGCGCTTGCCCCGAAGGTAAACGACGACCAACCGGGCACTCTCTATGAGGGACACGACTACGCAGGACTCGGCGAAGCGGCAAA
The DNA here is from genome assembly GCA_964630005.1 of uncultured Ruminococcus sp. GTDB lineage: Bacteria > Bacillota > Clostridia > Oscillospirales > CAG-382 > UBA1206. The sequence continues at coordinate 6,545 of CAZVSW010000010.1, forward strand.
CTTTGTGCTGCTGATGACCTATGAATGGGGCTATACCTACGGTCCGGCGCAGGCGGTCGCGCCCATCCCCAACATAAGGCGCGTGATAGAGTACGCCCTCACGCGCATCCCGCCTGAAAAAATATATCAGGGCATCCCAAACTACGGCTACGATTTTATAATACCGTTCGTGCTCGGCGAGTCGCGCGCAAATTCCATCTCCACAAAGGAGGCATTCGCGCTTGCCTGCCGTACGGGCAGCGTCATAGTGTATGACGAAGAGGCAATGTCGCCGTATTTTTATTATACCGAAAACAACAAGACCCACATGGTGTGGTTTGAGGACGTACGCAGTATCCGCGAAAAGCTCCGGCTCACATTCGAATACGGTCTGCACGGCGCGCTTTATTGGAATCTCGACCGGGAGAATGCGCAAAATCTGACGGTACTCAACAGCTATATTTTATAGGACGGGGACAACACGCGGAGCGTGTTTTCCCGTCAAGCCATACTTTTTCTGCTCTTTCGCTCTCTCGGCGCGCAGTGGCGGCGGCATGTTGACTTTTTTCGCATTATGTGATATACTTATATCGTGGTTACGTAAACACAAGTCACAAGCTTGCAAAATAAGAATCACATTAAAACGAGAAAGGATGTTGACAATGTTAAGGAAGTCGTTTGAATCTAAAAAAGAAACCGTCAGGCTGGTCACGCTACTGCTCGCCGCGTCTGTATTGCTCTCTGCTTGTGGGGCAAGACCGAACAGCACCAACTCCGAAAACAGCGTCAGCTCCGAAGCTACCGAATCGCAAAGCAGCGCTGTTTTCGAAGAATCATTCGAATCTTCAGTAGATATATCGTTCGATAAATCGCTTGAAGAAAGCGAAGTTTCCGAAGAAGAATCATCAGAAGCGCAAATCGAAGCGTCAAGCGAGGAGTCGTCGGAAGAATCTTATGAGCAATCGGAAGAGGCTTCCGAGCCCACTTCTGAAACGTCGGAGGAAGAACCGACGATAGAACCAAGCAAGCTTATCCCCGTGCTCGAGCTTGACATCGGGCTTTACGGCGACGACGAGCTGGCTATTGAATACGGCTATTACTATCCAGAAGTGCCGGCCGAGTTGTGCGTGCGCGGCAACGAGATTCTTATATACGATTACGGCAACCGCAGACTTCTACTCTACCGCGATGGCAAGCCCGCCGACGTGGTCGACGTCGAAAAAGAGCTGCTGAATATCTACGGCGTGGACAGCGAGCTTTTGATGGTAAACTGCGCATTTAATGATGAATATTACTATATTTTCCAGCCATATGCCGGGTGTAGGCTTTTCGCGATCGACCGCAAAACCAAGGAATTCACTGTTTTGGAACACGATATCAAGCTTATAAATCTCGGATCTTACGACTGCGATTTCATTATAATCAATTCAGAGATATATCTCGACACTTATTATGTGTGTTATCCTTATTATGGGGACACAAGGTACTACCACATTAGCGGCAAAACGGTCACCAATGTGGAAGATCCGTTTGGTTACACTTTAGAATCCGACAAGCGCAATCTTCAGATCGTGAAGGATGGCGAAAAAATATCGCTCCAGCGTTCGCCGGATTGCGAAAACAGCAGCCTCGAAGGTAACTTAAAAGACGGTCAATACTTAGTGTCGTCTGCGCGGTATACAAATAATTTAAAGCCTAACGGCTATGGCTCAGACTTTAGGATTTTCTGTCGCTATGACGGCGACGGCAACCTCACGGGGCGCTATTTGTGGAAGAAGCATGTCTACATGAGGTCGCGCGGCTATATCCTCAGCGACGACGGTGAGCTTTATGTCATCACCTGCGACGTGAACATGCGCGACACGAGCAAAGGCAAGCTTTGGGTAAACAGAGTTGAATTCGGTATGGACGAGCCTTTCAACAAAAAGAAAGACTATGAGCCCGACGTGACGATAGAGCTTCCGCCGCCGGAAAACCCGAGCAAGCTCACACCGGTCATAGAACTCGGCGCGGGCGACGGCGATTACGAGGTTGGATTTCATCAAACTATGGATCGCGATATGTGTAGCGTAACCAAATTAGCTGTTTATAAAAACGAGGTCGCACTGCTGGATTGTATGACCTCGAGACTGCTTATATATAAAGATGGCAAGCTCGTCGACAAGATAAACGTCGGTGAATTTATCGTTATTGACATTGACACTAATCACTATTCGTCGGCTGGTAACACATACTGCAAATTTGACGATAAATATTATTATATAGTCAACAACAACGATCTTTTTGCTATAGATCGCAAAACAAAAGAGCATACTGTTTTAAGTATGCCCAAAAATGATGATCGCACGTCATATTATTACAATCTGATTCCGTCCGGTACACACGTATATCTGGAAAAAAATATTCACACAAGAACGGAGGACGGTAGCTATAATATTGAGAAAAGCTATTATATCCTTGACGGAACAACTCTCACTGAAGGCGATAACCCGCGAAATTTTGAAACGCGCGAGGAAGAGCTCAGGAAATACCTGATCATAAACGGCAAAGAAGTTGAGCTTGAATATTCGCCCGACTGGATTTATAATTATGTTACGAAAGCGGAAGGCATAAGCTCAGACGGTTCGTATATTGTCTCGTCAAAAATGTTCTGCTATCACGAGGAGAGTACCGAGAACAATACATACCACGCATTTTTGAAATATAATGCCGAAGGAAAGCTTTTGGGGCGTTTCGTTTTGAAAATGCCGTATTATCTCGGTGTAGAATATTCCGAATATACTTTTGACGAGAACGGCGAGCTTTATGCCGTGATTTATAGCGGTAACACCTTGTTGGATTTGCGTGACCCACAGACGGAGTTGATGCTTGGGGTCTATAAGGTTGACATCGGCATGGATTATCCGGCGTTTCCGTTAGAGTATTTACTTGGCAAAACGTGATGAACACCTCTTAAAGAAAGAGGTCTAACAGGGGAAAACGCGCGGAGCGTGTTGTCCCTTGTTTATAATAAAAATCGTTTTTTCGGGGACATGCGCATCGAAAAAACACCTCTTAGGCGAGCTCCGCGAGCCCTCGCGCCGCGGGGAGCGTTCAAAAAGTGCCCGTCAATGACGGGCACTTTTTGTGGAGCGGCGATAAGCGCGAGCAAAAAGGGGTTTACGGGGAAAAACGTAGTTTGTCCCCGTCGTTCCCCGAAAGAGGGGTTCACGGGGAGAAAACGCTTGCGTTGTCTCCCCGTCACATCTTATTCTTCCCAGTTATGCCAAACGTTCTGAACGTCGTCGTTGTCTTCAAGCATGTCGAGCATCTTCTGAATCTTTTCTGTCTGCTCCTCATTAAGCTTGACGTACGTGCTGGGTACTTTTTCTTTTTCTGCGGATACGATCGTGTAGCCGAGCTTTTCAAGCGCCTCGCGGACTGCGCCGACGTCGTTCGGCTCGGTTACTACCTCATAGCAGTCCTCATCGCCGGTAAAGTCCTCCGCGCCGCATTCCATCGTATCTTCCATAAATTTTTCCTCGCTCTTAACGCTCTCGGCGTCAACAACGATGATGCCTTTTTCGGAAAACATGAACGATACGCAGCCTGTCGTGCCCAGATTTCCGCCGTATTTATCAAAATAATGGCGTATATCAGCCGCCGTTCTGTTGCGGTTGTCTGTGGTGGTTTCAACGATCACCGCTACGCCGCCGATTCCATAGCCCTCATAGGTCACTTCCTCGTACTGCTCTCCGTCGCCGCCGGCAGCCTTTTTAATAACGCGCTCAATATTATCGTTAGGTACGTTATTCGCTTTCGCTTTGGCGATAAGGTCGCGCAATCTGGAGTTGGAGTTGGGGTCTGCCCCTCCCTCTCGGACAGCTATCGACATTTCCTTACCGATCTTGGTAAAGATACTTGCGCGCGCGCTGTCGTTCTTCTCCTTTTTGTGCATGATATTCTTCCATTTGGAATGTCCTGACATATATATCCCTTTCTCTGGTGTTTTTCGCCTTAAATGTATTAAAATTTTACTTAAATTTCTTCTGTGCGCTTCATGCCGAGCAGATCGAGGCATTTACCAACCACCTCGCGAACGGCGGAGGTGAGCGCAACTCTGAAAGCCTTGACTTCTCCGTCGGCTTTCATAACGGGGCAATCGTGATAAAAGATGTTGAAGCTGCTGCAAAGTCCGAGCATATATCTTGTGATCACCGAAGGCTCATAGTCGTCGAGCGCCTGTTCAAGCTTTTCGCCGAAGGACAGCATTTGCTTGATGAGCGATATCTCGGTGTCTAACGGTTCGTAGCCGCCGAAATCATCACCGGCTTTTCCTGCCTTGCGGAGCACGCTGGAGGCGCGTGCGTAGGTATACTGAACGTACGGTCCGGTATTGCCCTCGAACGACAGCGCGGTGTCCCAGTTGAAGTCGGTATCGCGTATACGGTTGTTGAACAGCGCGTTGAACACGATCGCGCCGCAACCGATAGCCCTTGCGGTCTCTTCCTTATTGGGAAGCTCTGCGTTCTTTTCTTCGATAATGGCGAGCGCCTTTTCGGCCGCCGAGGCGAAGAGCTCGTCAAGGTGGATGATATTACCCGTTCTCGACGCAAGCTTCTGACCGCCGAAGCTCATCGTGCCATAGGGCACGTGTACGAGGTCTTTTGCCCAGTCATAGCCCATGAGCTCCACGACCTTAAACCACTGCGCGAAGTGCAGGCTCTGACCCGCCGAGGTGACATAGACGCATTTGTCGAAATCATATTCCTGCTTGCGCCATTTGGCGGCGGCAATGTCACGCGTGGGATAGAGGGTCGAACCGTCGCGCTTAAGTATGAGTGCGGGCGGCATGTTATATTCGCTGAGGTCGACGACATACGCGCCGTCGTCAAGCTTCATAAGCTCTTTTTCGCGAAGCTCGTCAACTATCGCGGGCATTTTGTCGGTGTAGAAGGCTTCGCCGTTGTATGAGTCGAATGCTATTCCGAGAAGCTCATATGTCTTTTCGTATTCGCGGAGGCTGATCTCTCTGAAATAGCGCCATATTTCAAGGTATTCGGCGTTGCCGTTTTCAAGTTCATGGAACGCGGCTCTGCCCTTGTCTGCGAGCGTGGGATCGTTTTCGCATTCGCGGTTGAAGCGGATATATATGTCTTCAAGCTCGGAAAGACCGCGTGTTTCAACGGCTTCGCGGCTGCTCCACATTTTATATGCGACGATGAGCTTGCCGAACTGAGTGCCCCAGTCGCCGAGGTAGTTGATGGCGACGGTCCTGTAGCCGTCAAATTCAAACATGTTTCTCAGCGCGTTGCCGATGACGGTAGTGCCGATGTGACCCAAATGGAAGCGCTTGGCAATATTGGGGGACGAGAAATCGAGGCATACGGTCTTGCCGTTGCCGCGGGTACCTCTTCCGAAATTTTTGTCCGCGCATATTTCCTTAAGTTTATCCGCGAAATATTTTTTTGAGATATAAAAATTGAGATATCCGTTGATCGCAACAACTTTTTCAAACGACGGATCGTCCGCGAGCGAAGACGCCAGATCGTTTGCGATAAGCGGCGGCGCTTTGCGCATAAGCTTGGCAAGGCGGAAGCAGGGGAAGGATATATCGCCGTTTTTCGTATCTGCCGGATGCTCCAAAAGCTCGGCCGACGCAAACTCCACGCCGCGTTCGCTAAGCAGCGCGTCGATTTTTTCGGATATAAGATCTTTGAATTCTTTCATAGTTCTGTAACCTTATCTTGTATTCTTTCAAATTAATATAATACCACAAGAAATGCTTTTTTTCAAGTGCAATTTTGCTCATGCTCTTACAAATAAAGAAATTCGTCGTAAAAAGCAGCATTGTTTTGCAGTCATTCTCGTGAGGCGTTATTTTTACATGAAAACGGTTGCTTTTTTCTTTGGGTTGTGGTATTATCAAAAGTCGGGGATGAAGCTTTCGCCGACAGCGTCGCCCTCCTGAAAATAGCCGTTTTTGAACCCTATGAGCATCGCGTACGACGTGACCTTTTCATATTCTTCGCGCTTCAGCGGTCGGTTCAGCTCATCCGGCAGACCGCTCCCGACGGGAGTATACTGGCTCATGACGCTGATAAGCTGCTCTCTGCCGAACATGCTCTTTATCGTGTCAAGAACGTCAAGGCTGTCGTCGGTACAGCCCGGGAGCACCAAATGACGGATTATCATTCCTTTTTTGATGAGTCCGTCTTCAAAAAAGTCATGCGGCTGTTGGCGTTTCATTTCGGCGAGAGCCTCGACCGCGCGCTGAGGATAATCGGAAGCGGCAGAGTATTTTGCCGCGTATCCGGACGACATATATTTGAAGTCGGGAAGATATACATCAACCAGCCCTTCCAGCGATCTGAGCGTCTCGGCGCGTTCATATCCGCCGCTGTTCCATATGAACGGGAGCTTTATGCCGCGTGTTTTTGCCGCAGAAATGCTTTTTGCAACACTGTCCGTGAAATGCGACGGGGTTACGAGATTGATGTTATGCGCGCCCTGCGACGCGAGCTTAAAGTAGATATCCACAAGCTCTTCGGCGCTCACCACGCGTCCTTTCCGGCTCGACGACACTTCGCGATTCTGGCAAAAAACGCATCTCAGCGAACAGCCCGAAAAAAACACCGTTCCGGAACCGTTTTCACCCGATATACAGGGCTCTTCCCATGGGTGCAGAGCCGCTCTTGCGATACGTATTTTTTCAGTCTCTCCGCAAAATCCGTGCCCGTGCGTTCTGTCTGTCATACAGTTTCTTGGGCAAAGCGTGCATTTGTTCAACATAGATCACCTCAAATCGACAGGATCGTCAACGTAGTATAGCATATATTTTTAACAATGTCAAAAGAACTTTATAATACCTGCAAAAATATCATAGAATACGCCGCCGCGCACAAGCTCCGCGCTGTTATAGGCATTGACGGCATGGCGGCTTCGGGCAAGACTACAGTTGCAAACGCGCTGGGCAGTGAGCTCGGCATAACCGTTTTTCACACCGACGACTATTTTCTGCCCGCGAACCGCAAAAGCAAAGAAAGACTTGCCGAGGCGGGCGGCAATATCGATTACGAGCGTATGTACGAAGAGATCGTCCTGCCGCTCAAAAACGGCGGACCGATATCCTGCCGCGCCTTCAATTGCCGTACGCAATCGCTTGAAGAGGCGATCTGTCTTGAACCGCAAAGAATTTGTATCATAGAGGGTGCTTACGCTCTGCATCCGTTTTTCGGCGATATTTATACCCACCGCTTCGCTCTGTTTGTTGACGAAGATGAGCAAAAACGGCGCATCTTCAGGCGAAACGGCGGCGAAATGCTTGAAAGATTTGAAAAAGAATGGATTCCGCTTGAAAATAAATATTTAAAGGAGATTCAAAATGTTCAAACGTATTACAGCAATAATGATACTTTGCTGTCTGATGCTTGCGGCTTGCGTACGTGACGATGATACGCAGTCTATGGCAAAAAGCGACGCCATCGACGAAAGCGTCGACGAAAGTATCGATGAAAGTGAAGAAGAAAGCAGTATGGAAGAAACAGCACGCGTGCTTGACGGCTCGATGCTTGTTGTGTTCGGCGATTCGCTGACCGCTCTCGGAAGCTGGGGCGAGGCGCTGGCAGACGAGCTCAATATGTATTATTTTAACGGCGCGATGGGCGGCATAACCACCGCGGTGGGGCTTGACCGCTTTCCGGCGTTTGTTGCCAACCGCAGTCCTGACTTTGTCACGCTCTGCTTCGGCATGAACGATCTCATCATGACCGCACCGAACATTCCGAGGATCAGCGTAAAGCAGTTCAAAAAGAACCTGCTTCAGATGGTGGAACAGACAAGGGCGCTCGGCGCGATACCGATCATCGTGACCACGAATCCGCTTGTGAACGAAGTTTTCTTTGCCTCTCAGGGTCAGGACCCGTCGTGGTATTCCGAAGTCGGAACGCCGCTCGAGTGGCTGGATACATACAATGAAGCGGCAAGAGAGGTTGCGGCGGAAGCGGACTGCCTGCTCGCCGACGTACGCAAGGCGTGCGACGCCTATACTCCCAAAGAAGTCGACCTGCCCGACGGAATTCATCTGAACGCGCTCGGCAACAAGATCTTTACCGATACTATCTCGGACTGCCTTGAAAACGCGTTTGAGCGCGATATGTCCGTGCCCAAGGTCGAGAGAAACAACTATGTCAGAGCGCAAAACGGTACATCGCTCATCTCGTTTGAGCCCAGCGACTGGTATTTTTTTGAAAAAGGCTCGATGACGCTTAAAAACAAGGACGGAGCACTGCGCCTCATGAACAGAAACGGACTCTGGCCCGACTGTCAGTACGTGCCCTCGACGTCCGTCACGGCAGACCCCGCGACCGAATATCTGCATGTAAAGATGTCTACCGCCAATGTCAACGCCAGCGTTGTGCTGTATTTCGGCTCGGCGACGCCTTCGGCGTATACCGAAAATAAATTTTTGACGATCAACCCCCATTTCGGCGTTAATACCGATTCCTACACCGGCGATATCACGGCAAAACAGTCGTGGGACGTGAAGATCCCGCTGAGCGCGCTCAAGCTCGGAAGCGACTGCTATACCGAAGACGGGCTTCTCATCATTTCCGGCGTCAAGATATACGTTGCCGGTTCGTCGTATGAGGCTGTCACGGTTGAGGCTTTTGAGATCGTTACGGAGTGATCTATGAAGATTCAGGGCATACAGAAGCTTACGCTTCTCGACTTTCCGGGCAGGGTGGCGTGTACGGTGTTTACCGTCGGCTGTAATCTGCGCTGTCCGTTTTGCCATAATTCGCCGCTGATTACGGCGGCTGACGGAGAAATGACCGCCGAAGAGGTGCTGGCGTTTTTGAAAAAACGCACGGGAATTCTTGACGGCGTGTGCATTACCGGCGGCGAACCGTTGCTCCAGAGCGATATAGGCGGCTTTATGCGCGATATACGAAGCCTCGGCTACGCCGTCAAGCTTGACACGAACGGAACTCTTTCTGACAGACTTGAAAGACTTCTGTCAGACGGTCTGGTCGATTACGTGGCGATGGACGTGAAATCGTCCCTCGAAAGCTACGACAAGCTGTGCGGAGTTAATGTAAAGACCGAAAACATTCTGCGTTCGATCGGGCTTATCAAAAAAAGCGGCGTCGCGCACGAATTTCGCACTACGGCCGTCAGAACGCTTCACGACCCGCATGATTTTGTTTCGATAGCGGAGCTTATAGGCGACGACCGCTATTTTATTCAGTGCTTCACCGATTCAGGCAACGTGCTGACCGAGGGCTGTGAGCCGTTTTCAAAGTCAGAGCTTGAGGATATCCTGAGAGAGGTTCGGCGGTATTCTCCGAAAGCTGAGCTCCGCGGCGTTTGAAAGACAAGAGGTTCGGGGAGAAAAACGTAGTTTGTCTCCCCGAAAACAGCGGTAAAGCTGTTGACTTTTCGGAATAAACATGATAATATATTATAGGTAGCAAGCCTTGACAGGGCTTGACGCCAAACAATTATATAAAATGGGGTACATATTATGAAATTCTGTTCCAAGTGCGGTACGCAGTGCGAGGACAACGTTGTCTTTTGCCCTTCCTGCGGAAACAGCTTTGACGCTTCAAAGCAGGCAGCTTCCGTTGTTAATCCTTATGATCATACCGCTGAGTTTGATCCCAAGGATATTTCGGATAACAAGGTCATTGCGATGCTTTGCTATCTGCTCGGCTCTATCGGCGTGATAATTGCGCTTCTTGCCGCAAGCAAGTCCGATTACGCCGCTTTCCATGTCCGTCAGGCGCTTAAGTGCACCGTTGTTGAGATTCTGCTCGGTATATGCGCGGTGGTTCTCGCTATTACGATCATCGTTCCGATTGCCGCAGGCATTTGCTTCATCATCATTTTTGTACTTAAGATAATAGCTTTCTTTTCCATTTGTTCGGGAAAGGCCAAAGAGCTTCCGAGCATCCGCAGCCTTCCTTTCCTCAAATAATTGAGAAAAAACCGACGTCCTTGCCGCACTACCTGCGGCAAGGACATAATTTTAGGAGTGATCTTATGGGTGAAAAGTTTTATAAAGTAAAATCGATCGACGGCGAATACGCCACCCTGGTCGAAGAAAACGACGGCGGCGAGGTCATGATCGCCATGTTTCTGCTGCCGATGGGTATTGATATAGGCACGCGCCTCAGATGTGAAAATTTTTCGTACGAGATAGTTTGATATGACGCAGGAAGAAAGACTTAAAAGAATTAACGAGCTTGCCGCAAAGGATAAAAACGGCGGGCTTACCGACGACGAGATTCAGGAGCGCGCACGGCTTCGCGAGGAATACCGCGTGGCGTTTCGCGAAGCGTTCCGCGGCATTTTGGATAATACTTATATACAGACGCCGGACGGAGCGCGCAGAAAGCTTTCAAAAAAAGATGACGGCAAAAGCTAATGTTTAAAGTATTTCTATTGACAACTCGCGCTTGTAGTGGTATTCTATGCTCAAGCAAAATTTTGGAGGAATTATTATGATAAGAATAGGCACTGTTAATATAGATACCTCTCACGCCCCCTCATTTGCAGAGATCCTGCTTAAGGAAGACCGTGCGAGATATACCGCAATATATAACGACGGCTTCAGAACCGAAGGGGAAGTTTCTGATTTTATTCAGAAATTCGGTTTGGTAAAGCGCTATACGTCGCTTGAAGAAATGGCCGGGGATATCGACGTTGCGTTTATCCAGTCCTGCGATTGGGATCGCCATATCGAGCTTTCAAAGCCGTTTGTCGAAGCCGGCGTTCCCGTGTTTATCGACAAGCCCATCGTCGGCAATATGCGCGACCTCAAAATAGTTGAGGACTGGGCAAAGGAAGGCAAGGTCATTCTCGGCACAAGCGCCATGAGATATACCTATGAGCACGACGACTTTTTCGCAAACTCCGAAACCGACGACATCATCAACATCACGGCTACCGTCGGCGTTGATGAATTCAACTATGCTATCCACGCGGTTGAAGAGATAATGGGCTTTATGAAGGGTCACAGACCGGTGTCCACCCGCTTTGTCGGCAGTAACACCGTCGGCGACGTCGAAACAGACAGCTACCGCGTTATGTTTGACAACGGAGTTGCCGCTTATTACCATATCTGCAAAAAGGGCTGGCAGCCTTCAACTGCGATCGTCATGACCAAAAAGACCACGTTCGTTTATAAGATCGATTCGAATAAGGTTTATGAGGCTATGCTGAAGCAGGTCTGCAACTATTTCGAGGGCAAGGAAAACAGCCTTGCTACAGTTGACGAAATGCTCGATTCGGTCAAGATCATGCTCGCAGGCAAGAAGAGCAAGCTTACCGGCGAAGGCGAGATCGCGCTCGCATCGCTCGGTTACGACGAAACGACCGCTTTTGACGGCAAGGAATTTTATGATTTCTATGCCGCCGCAAACGCAAAGAAATAAGGTTTTTGTCATATTCAGGGAGACAACGCATTCGCGTTGTCTCCCTGAACCCCTCTTTCTTTTACACATAACTTTGTCTTCAATATGACACGCCCCTGCGCAAGCTGCGCAGGGGCGTGTTTGTTTATAAGATCATTTCTATGCCGGGCAATGCACGGTTCGGGTGACGCCGCGAAAACGGGCTTTTCGTCTCAATCCTTGAAAACGATATTTCCGCCGTAGTCCGCCGCCCACATACGACCGCCATCCACACCAAGCAGAAGCGTTTCGTGCGTGGTACTGCCTTCCCTTACATAAACGGTTTTTGCGTCAAGATACCAAATATACTCAATGTTGTCGGGCAGATCCAGCTCTTCCAAACCGTATGGCAAAGCGTCTTTTCCGATATACTTCAGCGTTGACGGCAATTTGGTGTTGGCGTTCGCTCCGCAAAATGCACCCAGCCACTCGACTCCTTCGGGTATTACAAGGTCCTTGAGGTGATTTCCGGAAAAATTTTGCTCCGGCATGCCCTTTATTCCCTGTGGAATATATATCGATTCAAGCGCACAGCCATAAAATACGAAACCGCCGCCTTTGCCGGGAGGGCCTTCGCCCAAATCTGTCAAAGTTCTCGGCAGGCGTACGCTTTTCAGCGATTTGCATTCATAAAAAGCGTACGGCGCTATCGTTGTGATTCCGTCTTCGATATAGACATCGGTAATCGTTTCGTTTCCCATAAAGCGATCGTCAAGCGTATCTCCGACGTCGGAATATCTTATGATGATCTTAGTCGCGCCCTCTGTGCCGATGGGGGAATATTCGGAAAGGTCATAGCTTTCGCCCGAATCTTCGTCGGTCACGATCTGCGACGCAGGGGCTGAGGAGCTTTCTTCATCAGAGCCTTTGAAAATAATCTCTCCGGCGAATTCGCCGAGATCTATATGATGTTTTATAGTTTCGTGCGTCACGCTTCCCTCTTTGACACATACGGTATTTGCGGTAATGAACCATATATAATCGACATTATCGGGAAGATCCCAGACCTTCATATTATTCGGCAAAGCGCCCTTTCCGATACGGCGCAAAGTTGACGGAAAATCAATTTCTTCAAGCGCATCGCATCCGGTGAACGCGTATGACCCTATGTATGTAAGACCCTCCGGCAAGCGGATGTTTTTGAGCGACGTACAGCCCAAAAAAACATCATCGTTTATACCGTCGACCCCGTCGGGAATATATATCGATTCCAACGAAATGCAGCCGGAAAATGTTCCGCCGCCCTTTTTTTGCTCTGAAGCATCGAAAGATTTCAATGTGCGCGGCAAGCGGACGTTTTTGAGCGATGTACAGCCCGAAAAATCAAAAAAGTCAAAATACTCAATGCCGTCTTCTATATATACATCGGTTATGTCGGTATTATTTTCGAATTTGAGATTCATAACCTTGCCGACATCGGAATATCTGACAATGATCTTAGTCGCACCCTCTGTTCCAACAGGAGAATATTCGGAAAGGTCATAGCTTTCGCCCGAATCTTCGTCGGTGACTATCTGCGACGCGGGAGCAAGCGAGCTCTCTTCGGGGCTTAACGTATCTGAAACGTCGGTTACACTGCCCGGTTCGGAGGTGTTTTTGCTTTCTTCGCTCTCGGAGCTACAGGAAGCGAGCGCCGAGCAGAGGAAGAGCGCGATCAACACTGTTGACAGGACTTTTTTCATAATTGGTCACTCTTTTCTGTAAAAATTTATATATAAAAGGCAGACGTACTTTTTTAGCACGTCTGCCAAAATATTGACTACATGACTGTATTTACCGTGCCGCAACCTTGATGATTTCGTCATGACGACACATCCACGTTAAGGCAGTCTGCCCGACATCCTGATTATATCAAGCTATCGGCAGAATATCTACAGTTTGTTATTAATTTTATGTTAACGCATTCACATTGCGGAAACGTTTTATTCTTATCTGTTTGCCATTTTTTCCTTCATACGGAGCGAATTATCAAGAATACGCTTGCGTATGCGGATGTTTTTGGGCGTTACCTCGATAAGCTCGTCGTCGTTGATGAATTCCAGCGCCTCTTCAAGGGAGAATTTGCGCGGCGGGATGAGCTTGAGCGCTTCGTCAGCGCCTGCGGAACGTATTGCGGTAAGGTGCTTCTTTTTGCACACATTTACAACGATATCGTCGCCCTTGGAGGAGATGCCGACAACCATTCCGGCATAGACCTTCTCGGCGGGAGTTACGAACATAGGTCCTCTGTCCTGCGCGTTGAAAATGCCGTAGCTGGTGCATTCGCCCTCTTCGTGAGCGATGAGCGAGCCGGTAAAGCGCTTGATGATCTCGCCCTTCTGAGGCTCATAGCGCTCAAAAACAGAGCCCATTATTCCCTCGCCCTTGGTGTCTGTCATAAATTCGGTCTTATAGCCGAAAAGTCCGCGGGTGGGGATGAAAAATTCCATATGCATACGCTGTTCGATGGGGTGCATGTCCACAAGCTCGCCCTTGCGGTAGCCCATCTTTTCCATCACAGCGGAAACGCAGTCCTGCGGTACGTCGACGACCAGCCGGTCTATCGGTTCGCAAAGCTGTCCGTCGATCTCCTTAAAGATGATGCGCGGCGTGCTTACGGTGAACTCATAGCCCTCACGGCGCATATTTTCCATGAGTATGGAAAGGTGCATCTCGCCTCTGCCGCATACGCGGTAGCTATCCGACGAATCGGTCTCATATACGCGAAGCGACATATCCTTCATGGCTTCCTTGAACAGGTAGTCGCGGATATGGCGGGTGGTGACATACTTGCCCTCTCTGCCGGCAAACGGAGAGTTATTGACGCTGAAGGTCATTTCGATCGTGGGATCGCCGATCTTTACAAAAGGAAGGGGTTCGGGCGCAAGCCCGTCGGTGATCGTATTGCCGATAGAAATGTCGTCAAGACCGGACATACATACGATATCGCCCATTTTCGCCGTCTCGATCGGCACGCGTCTGAGTCCGTCGATCTGGAACATGGCGGTTATGCGGTTTTTGCGCATGATGCCTTCGTCATGATAGTCGCAGACGGCGATCTCCTGCTTAAGATTAAACGTACCCCTTTCGATTCTGCCGATAGCGATCTTGCCGACATAATCGTTATAGTCGACGGAAGACACGAGCATCTGCGCCGGCGCTTCGTCGTCGCCCTCGGGGGGCGCGATATGTGAAAGAATAAGCTCAAAAAGCGGCGCAAGATCAGTGCCGGACTCCTCAGGCGTGAGCGACGCAAAGCCGTTTCTGCCCGAGCAGAATATTACCGGTGAATCAAGCTGATCGTTTGAAGCGTTGAGCTCCATGAGCAGTTCGAGCACCTCGTCCGGAACTTCATAGGGACGCGCGTCGGGACGGTCGATCTTATTAATTACAACAATTATGCGGTGACCAAGCTCGATCGCCTTCTGCAACACGAAGCGCGTCTGCGGCATAGGTCCTTCGGCGGCGTCGACAAGAAGCAGTACGCCGTTTACCATTTTAAGAATACGCTCGACCTCGCCGCCGAAGTCGGCATGTCCGGGAGTGTCAACTATATTTATTTTGACGTCTTTATAATACGTCGAAGTGTTTTTCGCAAGTATGGTGATTCCGCGTTCTCTTTCAAGCGCATTGGAGTCCATTACGCGTTCTTCAACAACCTGATTGTCGCGGAAAAGTCCGCCGAATTTCAGCATCTGGTCGACCAGGGTGGTCTTGCCGTGGTCAACGTGCGCTATTATTGCGATATTTCTTAAATCGTTTCTAACCAAAACTAATCATTCCTCACAAACTGTTTTCTAACTGAGATATTATCAAAGCGAAGACAAACTACGTTTTTCTCCGCTAACCACTTTTTCACTTACAGATGACTTTATCTTCAATCCGATATTATATCATTTTTTATCGCATTTTTCAATAGCTCCGAGGCACAAATTTCGCCCTCCGCACATAAAATATTGCAGAAGGGAGCTTGATAACATGGACAAAAGCCACAATTTTGGCACTTATAAAATCATACTCAGCAAGATCACCGACAAAATACCCGCACCCGGCGCAACGGTGGAGGTCGGCGACTCAGGCGGCGTGGTATCATCGGTCATTACTGGCAACGGAGGCACAGCCACGTTCACGCTCGAATCGCCGCCGTACATCGCTTCGCAGTCGCCGGGCGTCGCAAAAAATCCTTATAATATATATGACGTGAAAGTCACGCTTGCGGGATATACTCCGGTCATATTCAAAAACATACAGATCTTCCCCGGAATAACAACGACACAGAGCTATACGATGAAAAAAGCCACCGACAACCCCAAAATACGCTTTTTTGTCGTCGAAACGCCGCCCCATTCGCTGAACGTCGGCGCAAAGCCCGCATCAGGCGGCAAAGCTCCGCGAGTGACAACGCCCACCTTAAACACCGCAAAGCCGGTGATCGTGCCGGAAAACATTACGGTACACCTCGGCGCGCCGTCATCGAACGCACGCAACGTGACAGTACCGTTTATCTACTACATAAAAAACGTGGCGTCAAACGAAGTATATCCCACCTGGCCGGAGGCGGCGCTCAGGGCAAACATACTGGCGCAGATAACGCTGGCGCTCAACCGTATATACACAGAATGGTACCCCTCACAGGGCTATGATTTCGACATCACCTCGTCGACTGCGTACGACCAGAGCTTTGTCGAAGGCGGCGCGGTCTTTGACAGCGTATCCGCCATTGTCGACGAGATATTTACAAACTACGTAGCGCGCGCAGGCACTATCGCGCCGGTATATACCGAATACTGCGACGGCTTCATCGCCCAATGCGCCGGCATGACGCAGTGGGGTACGGTTGAGCTCGCAAATCAATACTACACTCCGCTCGATATCCTCAGGTACTATTACGGGAACGACGTATATATAAAAAGCGCCGTCGTGCAGGAAACAATACCGTCGTCGTACCCGGGCGAGCTTAAATACGGCGACGAATCGCCCGACGTGGCGCTGCTTCAGGCACGGCTCAACAGAATTGCCATAAATTACCCTGCAATACCGTTTGTCGAGCTTTCAAACGGTGTTTTCAGCCGTTCCACCGAAAACGCCGTCAGAACATTTCAGCAGGTATTCGGTCTCGACCCGACCGGAGTGGTGGACGAAACCACCTGGTACAGGATCATTTTCATCTACAACGCCGTAAAAAAGCTGGCTGAGCTTGGCAGCGAGGGCGAAACGATCTCAAACGACGGCTACCCCGGCAGAGTGCTTTCGGTTGGCGACCGCGGGCTCGACGTGCTCCGCATGGAATATTATCTCAGGCGCATATCGGAATATCTCGGCGCTTCGGTCGTGCCGCCCCCAACGGTAAACGGCATCTTCGACACCGACGGACGCCCGTCGGTCGTCGGATTCCAGCGCTATTACGGGCTGCCCGCCACCGGCGAGATCGACGAGGCTACATGGAACGCCATCGTCAAGGTGTATTATGACATACCCGGCGATCAGACGCCCACGCTGATAGACTATCCCGGAAGTCCGATCAGGCGCGGCAGCCGCGGTCAGGACGTGCGCTTTATTCAAAGTGTGCTGAACACGATCGGAGAATCGACTCCCGACATACCGAACCTTTCCGTCGACGGCGTTTTCGGCGCACAGACCGAGGCGGCGGTCAAAGCGTTTCAGCGCAGGTTCGGGCTGGAGGCAGACGGTATTGTCGGTCCGCTGACCTGGACGAAGCTGAACGAGGTCTATTCGGGAGGCAGTGACGACGTCGGATAACACGACGTGGGACAACAGACGCTCCTTGAGACGGGGGAAACACATTTTCCCCCGTAAACCCCTTTTTGCTCGTCACGAGTGAATCGCGAAAAAAACGGATTTTTATTAAAAACAAGGGACAACACGCTTCGCGCGTTTTCCCCTGTTAGACCTCTTTCCTTTTTAGGCAGGGGCAAACTACGTTTTCCCCTGCGAGACCCCTTTCCTTTTCTCGCGCTTATCGCCGCTCCACAAAAGCTTCGCTTTTGAACGCTCCCCTCGGCGCGAGGGCTCGCACAGCTCGCCTAAGAGGTGTTTTTTCGATGCGCATGTCCCCGAAAAAACGGATTTTTATTAAAAACAAGGGACAACACGCTTCGCGCGTTTTCCCCTGTTAGACCTCTTTCCTTTTTAGGCAGGGGCAAACTACGTTTTCCCCTGCGAGACCCCTTTCCTTTTCTCGCGCTTATCGCCGCTCCACAAAAGCTTCGCTTTTGAACGCTCC